>DATJPJ010000233.1:0-38167 GCA_035506455.1 Candidatus Nanoarchaeia archaeon | reverse complement strand
CTGTTTGGAATCAGACCTTCCTAGTTGGATCTGGGACAGAAATCCGATACGCGGCTAACTTGACAGATGGCTTCTTTCTTGTAGGCAACGAATTCCTGTCGAAAGGCTACATCAACGGTTACGTGGCAAGAATCGATAAGTTAGGAAACTTAATGTGGCAAACCACAATTGGCGGAAACGAGACAGATGAGTTTTACTCCGCGTTCGCCACGCCAGATGGTCTAATACTTTTAGGGTTGAGTTCAACCAATGGCGGCGTCACCCCCCAAGCGTGGGTAGTCAAAATAGACACAAACGGCAACATAATCTGGAACAAAACTTACAGTTTTGCCTCAGACACCATCGTAAAAACAGGCGCAGTAGGTCCCGACGGCAACTACATGATAGCAGGCTACACGGACCCTCGAGGACCAAATAACTATGATTTCCTACTCATGAAAATTGACCCCAACGGTAACTTAGCTTGGAACCAAACCTATGGCAAAACAGGGACTCAAGAAGCCAACGCGATGACAGAAACCACAGACGGTTACGTGATAGCCGGAAATACCCAATCGCCGAACGGCAACATGCACGCATTGATCATGAAAGTCGATTTCAACGGTAACCTCGATTGGAGCAAAACAATAGGTGGCAAAAACGCAGATTCACCCGCTTATATTACGCCAGCACAAGACGGCGGTTACTTAGTGTGCGGATTCACCTTCTCTTTTGGCGCTGGAAACCGTGACTTTTGGCTTTTCAAAATTGACGAATCAGGCAAAGTTCTGTGGAGTTGTACTCAAGGCGATGTAGCGTACCAAGAAGCTTATGCCGTAATTCAAGAGGGAAAAAACCAATATGTTATGGTAGGTTGGACGGACCCTCCTGGACAACCAACTTTAGTTGGCAGGGCACGATACTTGTTCTACGTAGTAAGCATAAGCTATCCGTGAAGAATCGATTAGAAGCACCCATTTTTCATCTGACTATCAAAAAACCATAGCGCTCAGAGAGATTACTTGTCAAACATAGATTTTAGAATCGAAAATAATAAAACGAACAAAACGGCTTGGAAGCCGCTTTGAGGCGTCAATTCCTAATCTTTGCAACAAAATGAAGCAGCAAAAAACAAAGAGAAGTTCTCGGTTGATCAATTAAGATACTGCAATTTTGGTGAATAGCATTCCCAGAATCTTCGCGAAAGCATCGTAATTTGTCCATACAGCAGCCATTTTGTACTTCTTCTTGGCGTCATCTTCACCTGCGCTGTCTTTATCCTGGAAAGTAATTAGGACCTCCTTGTTGTCAGAAATCATAAAACAGGGTAAACCCTGTTCGTCTTTGATTCTTTGCGAGTCGCTAAGCCATGGCAACTGTCCAAGGAAATAGGCGCTTTTCAATGAGGTGTCGGTAACCAAAGTCACAGATATCTTGTCGCCTTGAATTTTCAGTTTATCAGAGAAGTCGCTATAGTAGAGTTGGGAGAGGTAATCTGCAGAAGCAAATATCTTGAATTCATGTTCGGTCTTTTCTAGCAATTCTTCTGCTTTCATGAGCACCTGCTGCTCGCCTTCTAGGATTTGGAAGAGTTCCTTTTTGGTGTTGGTGGCTTTCATCTGGGGCATTGATTGCCAGATTTCTACGAGGTTTGTTTTTTCCTGTTCTAGGAGTTTAATTTTTATTTTCTGCGCGTCCACGAGCAGATCAATGGCTTTGTCCAAGGGCACTGCCGTGAATTTTAGCGGTTTTTCAAAAATCGAATATACTATGCCTCTTTTCTCCAAATCTCTCAAGATTCGGTAAGTTTCAGTCCTGTGTAGGGAAATTGCTTGAGCTAGGTCGCCGGCTTTCATTTCGCCCGACCTTGCGAGATGCAAGTAAACTTTGATCTCGTTCTTAAGCAAACCAAACTTTGAAAGTGTCTCCTCGATCGTCGACATCTGTTCTAGATAAGATTGATCTTTTTTCACAAGTTTCCACGTTTCAGTTTGTTGGTGGTACACTTTCATTAGTTCTTGTTTTTCCGTTGCAAGCGCCATTGTATGTTACACCTTGTTTCTCAATGTTGGTATTGCTACCCAATCTTGACTGTCTATATATAATATCGTTACGACTTAGCAATCTGAATCTAGAATTCACATTTGGCGCGTCACGATAAAATGCCAAAGTCACGCTACCAAAAGCCTTGTATTTTTCCCCAAGTTCTTTTTGGATCTATGTTTCAAGCGCTTTTGCCGAGGCGCTAGCGTACAGAGAACCAAACTTATTAATCAGGTCTTTCTGACGATATATTGAAGAATGCAAATTAAAGAAATTGCTCATCCTATCTGTCTCCACTCCTATTCCCAGAACTATAACGCCTTTTCTCAACAGCTCATCAACACATTCCTTTAATGCCACAGGCATGTTGACATAACCATAAGGCCAACCGTCAGAAATAACAATTAAACAACGTTGTTCCTCAAAACGTTTGGCCAGCATTTTTCCTGCAATCTGAACAGCATCCGGAATGTAAGTGAGACCGTCAAATTTTAGACCCCCAATTCTGGCTCTTACCTTTTTGGAGTAAGATTCTGTGCTGTCCTTCAAAATATGCAATTTGTCGTTAAAAGCGAAAAATGTCCAGGAAGTTGGATCGGTCATTAGCTCCCTTGCCGCTTCGGCAACAGCTATCGCTAAAGCCCGGCCGTACTCTCCTTTAACTTGCATACTGTTACTCACGTCAAAAACAATAGACCACGCATAGCTCGGTTGAAGATACTCATCAAGAGAAAACACATCCGTAGCGGGTTTGTTACTTGCCAAAGACTGTATAACTGCAGCAAGATCTAGCTGTCCCATTTCCTGCCTTGGATCTTCATCGAGATAATTAAAAGCCGAACGTAGAATGTCGAGAAGCCTGCGGCTTGCCCCTTGAACCAAACTTCTAGCTCTCAAGTATTGAGTGTAGTCTTCCTCTGGAATGGAAACTCCTTTAAAACGAGTTAAAGACACATAAGGTTTGATCTTTGACAAAATCTTTTCTTCGCGCTGCTTCTGATAGTGATCAGAATTGAAAGCCTGCAATGATTCTGCCTCTTGCTCAGGTCTCCAACATTGATCAATATTGTCCACTGTAGGCACTTCTCCGCCCAAACTCATGACCGATTGTACGAATAAGCCTTCAAAATCGTCCGTTGACAAAGTTGTTTCGCTATAAATGCTGCATTGCCCAGTGCTTTCGGTATGCCTTAGGGAGGGTGCTTCTAAAAATGGCCCAAAAGGGTCGAGCAAAAGTTTGATGCCTTTAAGTTTTTCGTCAAATAATTCATCCAACTTTATAAGATCGCCTGCAATCGAAGACAAAAAAATCTCCTTGAGATCACCCAAGTAGGCGCATAGTTGCGTTACTGTCTTATCCTCTTCCATTCCCAGCGAATTCTTAACTAAGCCAACATTGAGTTTTGTCAAAAGAGCAGCCATTAGTTTTGTAGAAGAAGTAAAAATTCTTTCGGAAGATTTTATCTTTTGAAAAGCGAGCGTATTAGCATAAGCAAGATCGAAAAACCTATCGGGATACCACGCTTGGATATACGCATTCACGTAGACATCATTAATCAGAGCTTTGGCGAAAGTTTCTACAATAGCATCTGATTTTTTAGGTGCGATTCTATCCTTGGTAAACGGAGCCAAAGTGTGAGTAGTCAGGTGCAGAACTGAGGCTCTAAATAATCGTCCAATTCTCGTCTTACCAATATTATTCGGAGGAAAAATGTGTCCCAGATATGAAAAACTGCCATCGCCCAAGGTTTGAACCGTTGGTAATTTGACAGTGAAACCGACGCTATCAGCGTCCAATTCCGGCTGATTTAAAGTCGGATCTTGAAGAATCTTAACTTTTGTGTTATCTTTCTGTAGAGACACAGCCCAGGCGTAATCAATAAACCCCAATTGAGCAACTCCTGACTACTGCGACTTATTGAAAACGGCTTCCAAGATTCTCCTGACATCAGCTTGGACTTCAACATTGTCGCTCGTTAACCCAATTATAGTCTCCTCTGCCGCCCCCATAGGAGTATTTCCATCAAAAACCAAGGTGCCCCAATTGATCAAGTCACCTAGCGAGGGTCCGTATGGTAGGTCGCCAGCCTTGTATTGTCTTCTCAATTCGGCACCAGCTTGAATGATTTTATAGGCGGTGTCTTGATCAATCTTTGTTCTTTTACGTAGCATTTCAACTTCATGTGGTGAGATTGTTTCTCCCACGCTAAGGAAATCAAAATTTATCCACACAGCCATTCTGCGTCTCATAGCCGCGTTTAACGGTTTTGTTCCTGAAAACTCCGCGGTTGCAGGGTTCATGCTGATGATCATGTAGCCATATTTGTGGCGTTCAATAACTTCGCTATCTTTTTCGTTTAAAACAAGGTGACCTCTGGTGTCTAGAACTGGGTTTAGTCTTGTGGCGACGTCCTGTTTCATCATGTTGGCTTCATCAAGATACATTATGCCGCCTTTTCTTAGCCACTGGGTAAGCAAACCATCCACCCAATTTTCTTTACCCAATCCGATGAAACGTCCGATAAGGTCAAATGAAGACGTTGATAAACCGCAGTTAACTTCCCAAATTGGTAAACCTGTAAGCTCGGCAACAAGGTATACAATGTGGGTTTTACCTGTTCCTGATGGCCCAATTAGACTGCATTGCTTGAAGTAATATAACGCACGCACAATACGTTCAACATAATTTAATCCATGATCCAAATACTCCGGAGTACCCTTCGGAATCATTTCATCCAAATGAGCAAAACTAAAGTTTGGATGAAGATCGTACCTTTGGATGTTGTATTTTTCGTACAACGGGCTCTTGGACATAGGGCGTTCTTTATCGAGTGAAACGGTAACTTTGAATTTGTCCTCTTTTAAAGAGGATACCTCGCGTATTCTGCTGGCTTCTGCTTTCTCTTTTAAGCCTTGATGTCCATAACTCATTTAGCGCCGTCTCTAACGCGATAAAAACTGAGAACCAGATAAATAAATATTATGAATCACTACTTGATACTCGATATACCTCGCCCCCGAAGCCGCCGGACAACATGGGCTCACAACTACGCAATGCCGAAAATCGTTCAAACCCAAAATTCACGTAGCGGCACAAAATTTTGTGGACTTTGGTCGTTTATTGTTCCAAAATACGGTATTCTGTTACGACATATTGCTAAGGTGTGTTGGTACATAACGCTTTTATACAGTTATCTTGAATCTTAAGATAACAATTCAGGAAGGATCGGCGAAATGGGCACAATAATGATCGTGGACGACGCCTCATTCATGAGAGCAGTCCTAAAGAAAATAGTTCTACAAGCAGGCCATGAAGTAATTGCTGAGGCAGCAAACGGCGACGATGCGATAACCCAATTTCAACAGTCAAAACCCGACCTTGTACTAATGGACATAGTAATGCCCCCAGGACCAAAAGCAAAAGACGGAATAGAAGCCCTCAAACAAATAGTCGCAACGGACCCCTCTGCAAAAGTTGTTATGTGTAGTTCAATGGGTCAGCAAGCGTTAATAGCAGAAGCAATCAAATCAGGCGCAAAAGATTTTGTGGTAAAGCCATTCCAGGCACAAAAAGTCATTGAAGCTCTCACAAGGTACTGCTGAGGAAGTTCACTTGCTTGCACATTCGGCTAACTTGGTCACTGAAAAAGCATTGATTGGAATTCCTAGAAAAAAAGAGACTGCGCCGGTACTTGCAAGCCAGAAGCAAATTGAAACATCCTGCGTAATCATAGACGCTAACACAAGTCCAAAATTGGAAGAGGTCCGAGTAGAGATGGCAAACATGAAGGTTGAAAGCAGACCTGTTGAGCTCTTAACAAGCGTTGGATCATGCGTAGCAATTTGCTTGCATGATGCAATGAACAAATGTGGGGGGTTAGCTCACATAATGCTTCCAACCTCCAATAACCCTCTGCTCGAACCTCTTCCATCCAAATTTGCGAACACAGCAGTTCCAGCACTCGCAAAAGCAGTAAGAGAAATCTCTGGCAATGACATTCGTCTCTCAGCGAAAATAGCTGGAGGAGCGAACATGTTTGCAAACCTGGGACCAAATAGCTTGGATATAGGCGGCAAAAATGTACAAGCAGTTAAAGCTGCTCTGGCTCTCCACAAGATTCGGTTAGAAGGCGAGGACGTTGGTGGAGTTTCTGGACGCAGAATAACATTCAACACTCATTCAGGCATAGCGGTCGTTAAATCATTTAGGGGAGCGAGCAGAATTCTATGAACAAACAAATAAACATTGACGCAACAAGCGAACAAGGTAACGTCAAAGCGTCCTTCTCTGAGCAATCTCAAGTTGATTCAGGCATTCTACTCGAATTAGGAAGCATTGGAGCTGGTCATGCGGCCACATCTTTATCCGATGTCATTCAACAGCCTGTCACTATCGATTTGCCTAAAATTCTTAATCTACAAGTGCATTTGATTCCCTCATTTTATAACTTGCACGAAGTTCCCACAATAGGAGTATTCCTTCAGCTTATGGAAGACAATGGATGCGACATTCTTCTAATGCTCGAGCTAAGTGAGGCAAGAAAAATTGCTGCGATGATGACAATGGCATCCTCGATTGAAGAACTTGACCCTTCAATGGAAACATCCGCGATACATGAACTCGCGAACATACTGATTGGTTCATTCTTGACAGCAATCTCAGACTTTGTGGGAATGACACTTCTCCCCACAACGCCTCAAAGTGCATTGGATACGTTTGATGCGATTCTTGACACATTTCTTGTGAAGCAATCGATGCTTTCAGAAAGTGCTTTAATTTTTGAAACCCGCTTTAAGCGACTTGGCGAGGACGCAAAATGCATATTAATGATTTTCCCAAGCAGTGAATTGAGAAACCAGCTCATCCAAAAATCCAAAACGCTATTAAACTTGTAGTTTTTGTCACAATCGATGATTTGAGGCGAAAAATTGGCCGAGCAGTCTAAGACAGATTCACCCCAAGAATTCATGGAGAAAATGGCTTTTCAAAAAGTCAAAAAAATGCTAACCACTAGCGGCTGCGTGAACTGCAACGGTTACAGGGATGAATATCTAAAACGCCGCTTTGAGGTCAGATTAAGAGCTACAGGTGCGAATACCTATGGAAGATATATTATTCACTTGAAAAACCATCCAGAAGAATTTCATAACCTGCTTAACGATTTAACAATTAATTTCACTTCATTTTTCAGGGACACTGACGTCTACACCTATCTTGAAAAGAAACTACTTCCAAAACTCTTGTGGACAACAAATCCGCTTAAAATTTGGAGCGCAGGATGCGCCTCAGGAGAAGAACCCTATTCGCTAGCCATTTTAATCCATAAACTGCTAGGCCAGACATTGTCGAGTCATTCCATAACTATTTTTGCCTCAGATATCGATAATGACTCATTGATTAAAGCTGCAGAGGGAAAATACCAACTTAGACAAATTGGCAACATCAGTAGCTTGTTAGTTGAAAAATACTTCACGAAGAAAGATGAAGATTACGTAGTGAAGGATTTTGTTAAACAAATTATTCATTTTGAGCACTTTGACCTCATGTCACCGCCTAAGCATCAGGATTTAGACCTTGTACTCTGCAGGAATGTGATGATTTATTTTTCAAAAGAAGGGCAGCAACACATTCACCTGGGTTTTTACAACGCACTAAAAGAGGGGGGCTACTTCATAACCGGCAAATCTGAAATCCTCTCAGGTGAACCGGCACAAAAATTCGCCGTAATAGACAACCAAACAAGGATATATCAAAAACCGCGCCAACACAGCAATATCCTCGTTGATACGCTTGGTCATTCTATTGAGAATGACCTCTATCACCTAACTTGACTTCATTTTTGCAAGGTTTTATGCAGTTTCTTCGACCAGATATAACCTGAATTTTATGTAAACGCCACCTACAAAATAAAAAGCATTGCCTGGCCAAAAAAACGGAGTTTTGGTCGTTGGATGCAAAATAGTTCCAGATTCGAAAAGAATGAGCGTTCACAAAAAGACACACTATGACACATTACCAGTTTTGTAGAAGAGTACATTAAACCAACCCTGCAACCGCTTGATCGAAATGCTCACAAAAAGAGGAGAAGAGTTCATTGTCATTTGATAACGACCAATATAAGCAACTGTTCATTGAAGAAGCAAAAGAACACATAGACACTATTACGAAGTCAATGCTGATTTTAGAAAAAGAACCTGATAATCAAGATGTGATAAACACTCTTTTCAGATCTGCACACACGCTAAAAGGCTCATCAGGCATGATGGGCTTCAAAGATTTCCAAGAACTTACCCACGCCATGGAAGATATATTCGACGACCTTCGAAAGGGCAAACACCCCTCAAGCGGATTAATCAGCGCTCTTCTGGACTGCGTCGATGCTCTTTCGCAACGACTTGAAAACATACAGAATAAGGTTGAATGTGAAATTGAGGTTCAGCAGTTAAGAGAGAAGTTGCAAACAACGAAAACGCATATGCAAAACTCTGAAATTACAAATCAGAAAACCAACGAGCCAATTACGGCTAACGTCAACTCAGACGACCCTATCGAATTTGACAAAAACGATAAGCTATTGATAGAGCAGGCTGAAATTTCAGGTGAAAAATGTTTTATAATCAATTTCAAATTTAGCCAAGATTGCAGTTTCAAAAGCATTAGAGCGAGCATGGTTCTAGATAAAATAGCCGAAGTTGCAAAAGTAATAAAAACAGTTCCAACAAGCACAGAACTTGATGAGCAAAAGCTCAATCAAGGTTTCAAAATAGCAGTTGCAAGCAAATTTGACGAAAAAACAATTGAGCAATGTGGCAAACAAGTTCTGGAAGTAGAAAATATAGTTGTTACACCGTTAAACGATCTTGTTTTGCCTGCGCAAAAAACACCTACTTCACTGCAGTCTGAAGCCGTTTCCTCAGAAAAGGAACCACCTTCTCAGATGTCACTTGAAAAAAGTTACACATTAACGCTTCAAGGAAAAAAAATCGTCAAAGTTACAACCGATCAGCAGTCGATGCAAACTGTTCGGGTAAAATTTGACCAACTGGACAAACTAATGAACTGGGTAGGCGAACTTGTAATTAACAAAATTGCCTTGCTTCAAATGACCACGGACAGCCGCAATGATTCCTTAAAAAGAATAACCGAAAACATTGACCGGTTAACTTCCGATCTGCAGAATCTTGTTATGGAAGTTCGGATGGTACCTGTGAGTCAAATATTTGACAGGTTTCCCCGGCTTGTCAGGGACTTATCAATGAAAAAAGGCAAGAAAATCGAACTATTAATGGAAGGGCGAAGTATCGAGGTTGACAGAACAGTCCTTGATGAAATTGGGGAGCCTTTAATTCATTTGCTAAGGAACAGTATTGATCATGGAATAGAAAGCCCAGATAATAGAAGGAGTTCAGGCAAAATTGAAACCGGGAAAATTACGCTGTTAGCCCAGCGAAATGGAAACCAAGTTATAATTGAAGTCATGGACGATGGCGCAGGCATAGACCCTGAGAAGATAAAAGAATCGGCATTGAAAAAAGGCTTTGCAACTTCTTTAGAATTAGAAAAAATGAGCAAAGACCAGCTCATTAATCTGATATTTTTGCCAGGGTTCTCCACAGCTAAAGTTGTTACAGACACAAGCGGTCGAGGCGTAGGGATGGACGTCGTTAAAACAAAAATTTCGGCACTTGGCGGTACAGTGCAGATTGAAAGTCAAGTCAGCCAAGGCACAAAGACCACTATAAAACTGCCGATAACATTGGCCATCATTCAGGCAATCCTGGTTAAAGACGCGACCCAAACATTCGCCATACCAACGAGTCAAGTTTCAGAAATCGTGCGGGTTAAAAAGAGCCAGGTAAAATCACTGGGAAAAACCAAAGCAATACTTTTGCGAAACCAAGTTATTCCAATTATCCATTTACATCAGCTCCTAAGCCTGCCCGATTCAAACGAAGAAGAGTTTGAACTTCTAATAGTGTACCTTGGAAATGAAAACGCAAAAATCGGGTTAGTAGTTGACTCAGTTTTACTTCAGCAAGATATTCTGGTCAAGTCTCTAAATGAAACACTGGCTAAAATAAAGGGGATTAGCGGAGCTACAATTCTTGGCGACGGGCAAGTGGTATTAGTGTTGGATGTAGCACAATTCATGAATAAGGCAACAAAGAAAAAGCTCGATACTGAATCTTGATAGTTTTTGGGCCGTTTTCTAACTTGTTGATATATCAGTCAAATATAGTTCTTTATAAGAATTTTTAACAAATCGAAAATCGTAATATCGTCTTATAGGCGGGTTATCTATAGTGTTCATTTCAGATATTACTTAGAAACGAGGGTAACCAAATTGGAGCACACCGAAGTGAAATCCGAAAATGCTCGTAACGTCATCCTAAGCTACAACGAAAAAATTTACTATGTCAGAGGCGTGAATGTCAAAATTAAGGAAGGCGCGGATGAAATCAGAGCCGTTTTTCATGCCAAACAGGTGGCGGACAATGTATACAAAGAGATAGATATTGGGATAACTAAAAATATTTACGAAGCCCTGATGGAGTATGCAAAACTTGATAAATTGGACCTAATAATGGTGCTTCAAATAGATGGAGCTAATTCAAAGTGGTGCCTTATGAGCGATGAATGGTTAGCAAATCAGTCATCCATTGCCAGAAAACCAAATTACATTGTTTAGCTCCAACCTAATTTCTTATTAATAATCTGAAATCCATAGTAGTTTTTCATAATGAACATATAAGACATTTCGATAACTCACCTTGTCAGAGTATACTGTCACAGGTGATTTATGATGGCAAGTGCGAGTTCCCAAATAGGCTCAAACGAAGAAATGCAAATGTTAACGTTTACGCTTGATGATGTATTATACGGCGTCAACGTTAATCAGGTTCGTGAAGTTAAAAACTTCGAAGGCGTAACGCCTGTCCCTTATGCCCCGGATTACGTGAAGGGAGTTACAAACCTACGAGGCGAAGTGATACCTGTAATAGATCTTCGCAGGCGCTTTGGAATAAACACTAAGAAAGACGAGAAATCCAACATCATGATTATTGCCCAAGATAAACATCCTGTCGGCATAATTGTCGATTCAGTTATGGAAGTTCTAACTCTTCCCAAAAGAGACATCGAGGTAAACAGTGACAATCTAATCGTAGACAAGTCAGAAGCGGTGCTAGGTGTCGCAAAACATGACAAAGACCTCATTATTCTGCTTGACTTCATAAAGCTCGCCTCGCGGGAAATTCCAACAATCAAAGAAGAACCCCGAGGTTTCGAAATTCAAACTCAAAGTCAGATCAAATAAAAAATCTTCAGTTTTTACCTATGTGGGCTGCCGCGATTGCAATTGAAACAAATCAAGTTGCTCGTTGTTGACGACTCATTATTTATGCAGAAAATTCTTACGGACATTTTGCAATCTGACTACCAGGTATCAGTAATAGGAACGGCGAGAAACGGGGAAGAAGCACTAAAAAAAATTGCGATGCTACACCCTGACGTTGTAACAATGGATATTGAAATGCCCAAAATGGATGGACTAACTGCGGTTCAAAAAATCATGGAGTCAAACCCCGTACCCATTATAATGATTAGTGCCTTAACTCAAAAGGAAACCCAATTTGCTTTAAAGGCACTAGAATACGGAGCAATCGACTATGTTGCTAAACCATCCGGAGCAATATCTCTCAACATGGACGCTATCAAGAACGAGTTGATTGCAAAAATTAAGGAGGTTGCCTCGGCCAATATTGCCCCTGCCAAACCGAAAGGTCATGAAAACCTACTTTCATTCCCTAAAAACTGCGAAAAAATAATTTCTATAATAGCATCCACGGGGGGTCCTCCCGCCATCGCGCACATTCTAAAGAGTCTTCCTGCTGACACTCCGCCGGTATTGATTGTTCAGCACATGCCAAAAGGCATTACCAAATTCTTCGCACAAGGACTCAACAACTCGTGCCAAATTCAAGTCAAAGAAGCTGAAGATGGCGACCAGATTCAACGAGGGTTTGCTTTGATCGCTCCAGGAGGTTTTCACATGGTTGTCAATAGGGAAAAAAGAATTAGCCTAAACATCAATCCTCCCGTTAACTATGTTCGACCCTCCGGAGATGTATTGATGATCTCTGCAGCAGAGGTTTATGACTCCAAGAACGTTGGAGTCGTCTTAACAGGAATGGGATCAGACGGCGCTCAGGGGATTAAAGCAATAAAGAATAAAGGCGGAACAACAATCGCTCAAGATGAAAAAACTAGCGTCGTTTTCGGCATGCCTAGAATTGCCTTTCAGACAGGGTGTGTTGATATTGTCGCTTCTTTGGAGCAAATTCCGAAAGAGATAATGAAAGCCTGCAACTGATCATTTTCAAAGATGAGGCCTTCTCAGAAGGAGAAACCCCACCTTTGTAACTTGGTTAATTGGTTTGTTACTTCCACATCCCTTAAATTGTTGCAAAATAAACATCGCGTATGTGAAAAAGAATTTATCAAAATAAAATATTCTAATTATGAATATAACCTTCACACTACTCCAAAAATGAACTTGAAATTCATAAATGGTAAATAGTTATCACCTAGACTTTATCACCAAAAAGAGATGAAATAGCAATGGCCACAATCCTCGTAGCGGACGACAGCGTCTATATGCGCAACCTGTTAAAAAGAATCCTTGATGAATCTGGTTATGAAGTTATAGGCGAAGCATCCAATGGAGACGAAGCAATAGAGAAATATCAATTGCTTAAACCAGATATCCTGCTGTTAGATATTGTGATGGGCGAAGGAAAAATCGCAAAGACAGGACTCGATGCACTGAGAAAAATAGTTGCTGAAGATCCTCAAGCGAAGGTGGTCATCTGCAGCGCCTTGGACGAAAACAACTTAGTCAATGACGCCATGAAAGCAGGTGCAAAAAGCTTTGTTGTCAAACCCTTCGAGCCAGAGAAACTGTTGGAAGCATTGTCCATGTGCACAGATCTCCGCATACTCACTGAACTAGGAAACATTGGAGCTGGACATGCAGCCACTGTTCTGTCTAAGCTAACAAAACAATCTATTCAAATTAGCGTACCAAAACTTGAAACAGGACCGCCTCACCTAGTTGCAAGATTGTGCGGAGCACCAGATAATGTCGTAACAGCCGTCCACATGCAGCTAGCAAATGAACCTGGGTGCGACTCTTTGATTGTCTTTGACTCTGAAGAAGCAAAAAAAATTGCCGCGGTCATGACCAATTACCCAACGCCTGCTAGTCAAGAGATTGTCATATCAGCCGTCGAGGAAATGGGGTCCATAATGCTCTGCGCGTTCTACAGCGCGATAGCAAACTTCGTAGAATTAACAATTGTTCCATCAAAACCTCACGTTTTCACTGACTATTTCGAGGCTGTGATCGACGTTTTCCTTGCAAAACAATTGATTATATCAAAATCAGCCTTAATCTTCCAAATGCAATTCAAGCGAGACAAAAGCACAGCAAATGGTTTTATGCTAATGATTCCAAGCCCAGAATTTCGTAAGCAACTTACCGATGCAGGAAAAAGATGGGTCGACACATCAAACTGCGCTC
This sequence comes from Candidatus Nanoarchaeia archaeon, assembly GCA_035506455.1. GTDB lineage: Archaea > Thermoproteota > Bathyarchaeia > Bathyarchaeales > Bathycorpusculaceae > JADGNF01. The sequence goes on along the minus strand of DATJPJ010000233.1, from coordinate 24,563 downwards.
CAGAAATATCAGCATAATTCAGTGCGGACAAAGTCTACGTATAAGTTTAGTTTCTTCTCATCTATCAAAAATAGCAAAAAACCCAAAAAACAAATATACGTTGGTTGACTGCGGCACACTTCCTTCATTTTTCAACGCAATCAAAGATAAAAAGCGCGTCTAAACGAGAAAATTAGTTGCTTTCAAACGCAAAAAAAAATTACCAATAATAAGAGTTACCAAACTGAATTCAACATTCATATGAGCAGTTCACAAGCTATTATAACTAATTTGAAGACAATGATATTGCCACTTCAACTGAAGGTGTTAACGTTTGACTCAAGAACAAATTGAAGAACATAGTTCAGGATCAGAAAAACGACTGTCAAAGCTGGAGAAAGAAAACAAGCAACTAAGAGAAGACAATAAAAAACTTCAAGAACAAATTATAGAAGCTCTCCAGGAATCAATATCAAGTGCCCAAAAAATTAACGAGACTGCAGATGTAACAATTCAAAACGCCGCCAAAGCTGCAGAGCTGGCGTATCAAGCAGAAGAAGCCGCCAAAAAAGTTGCTGAGTTAGCGATGACCGCCACACAGATTGGAAGTCAAGTAGGCGTTAACGCAAAGAATGTTGAGATGGTCGCAAACAAGGTAGCTACAGATGCGCACAATGCATCGAAGTCAACTTCAAAAGTAGTCGAAATGGGCAAGCAAGCAGCTAATGTTTCTAACCAAATGGCAATTGGCATGCAGCAAGTGAGCGGTGCCTCTCAGCAGGTGTCTGTTGGAGCACAAAAACTAGCCGATCTATCGCAAAGCGCTGCAAAAAGCACCGATGCACTAAAGAAAGTTATGGATGAAGCAGAAATCATAGCTAGAGAAGCGTCAGCGGTCACAGTAGAGGCATTAAAGAAGTCGAATGAGGCTAACGAAAAGGGCCAAAAAGGACTCGTGGCGATAGAGAATATTAAAAATAATATCACGAAAGTATCTGACGCTGTCACATCAATGGTTAATTCCGTTGAACAAGTTGGACAAATGGCAAGTTCCGTGTCAGACATCGCAGGACAAACAAATATGCTCGCGTTAAACGCCGCAATCGAAGCCGCTAGAGCAGGAGAAGCAGGAAGAGGCTTCGCTGTTGTCGCGGACGCAGTAAAAGGTCTCGCGGGACAATCAAAAGTGGCAGCTGGATCAGCAATCAATCTCGTCAAGGGTATTAAAGAGGCAGGAAATCAAACAAGTAACATCACCCAACAGTCCCAATTGGGAGCAACTGAAGGCGCAAGTGTAGTTTCTGGAGCTATAAAAGAATCTGAAGGCATCGCAAAAATAATGGGCGATATGACAGGAAAAGTTAACAATCTTGCAAACGGCGTCGGTCGCGGAATCGAAGCATTAAACACAGTCGCAAAAACAATCGAAGAAGTCGCCAGCATCGCGGAAGAGAGTTCATCAGCATCACAAGAAGCCTCTTCAGCAATTGAAGAACAAACAGCGGCCTCTGAAGAAATGGCGGCCATAGCAAAAGATGTTTCTGGAACAGCAGAGCAAGTTGCCAGGGTCACCGAAGACGTTGTCGGCGAGGCTAAAGAAATGGCAAAACTTGCATGGAGCGTCGTTGATGATGCAGCAAAAATCGAGAATTCGGCCAAAGAAATATTGTCAGAGGTTGAAATCGTCGGACGGAATTCAAACACCTTAGTCGCAGAATCCACAGCAATGGCCGAAGTTACAGAAAAAATGAAGAATGACCTCCAAGAAGTAATTGACCAAAGGACGAAAATTCTCCAAAGTTTTCTAGAAAACAAAGAGAGAAGTTAACCTTCTTCTTTTTCTACGTTAGTACGGTTACTCTCACAATCTAATTTTAGGACGACAAATTTCTAGTCTTTAACCAAATTAAACATATTTAGGAAAATCAGACCCAGAGCTTAAGGCTTCCAAAAACTTTTGCGATTTATGCGTAAACTTTGAGACATACAAGCACTTTTCAGCACGAATAACGATGAGTCATTTGATCAACTATGACCCAAGCAGTGATAAAGGAAGAGCCAGTGCAAATTTCCTCTTCACCAGAAGTTAAGCAATCGGAGAAGAAAAAACAAGTATCAATCCAGGAACTTGTCGAATCTCTAAAAAGCACTGCCGATGACATTGGCCAAATAAGCGAACTTAGTTCCGAAGAGAAAATACTAGTTAGCCAATTCTTCGCCTCCTTCCTAAAACTTGTGCAGCCAATAGCCTCTTCTATACCAGTAAATCAACTAGCGCTTCCAGCTCAATTGGGCGATGTGACTCAAGCTCATGTTGACCCAACGGGACATCTGATTTTGCAGTTTGAAGATGGTCATGTTGAACTAAAAGATCTAAGCGAGACGAGAAACCGCGACCTAATGACGGCAATTGTCACAGACATTGTGCCAAAATTCAAAAACTTAACAAGTGCACAAAAACGCAAGTTAGAAAACCGGATAAAGATGCTCTCGAGTGTGACCAAGGAAATTCAGAAAAGTTCCGAAGCCCTTTCCGCATCAATGCCGGCTCAATAATACTTTCTTATTGTTACTAACTTGTAGAGCTTAACTGCAAGCACTCAGCTAATTTTTCTAATTGTTAAAATTGAGGCGACCAAATTCTTTCCCATTCTCATTTTTGAATCATTGGCAAAAATTTTCCGGGTATTTTCGTCTTTGAGAAAATGTGGATCAGAGTAAAGTTGTCTAGAAAGTCCATGCATTCTTCAAGAATGGGAAACTTTGGCTCATGTCATTAAATTGCGTAAGCGCTAATTTTGCTTTCGGAGTTGCCGAGTAGATAAAAGAATTGTTGATTTTTCTTTCTTCAACAAGTTGTCTATCTCTAAGGTCATGAACGACTCTCTTTAGAAATACATAGTTCAGGTTGGTCTTACATGTGATTCTATTAAGTCTCATGGGGCCATCTAGTGTTAGCGCTTCCAAGACCGTTATGTAAATTTCGAGTTTAGATCTTCTCATAGTCGCGCCCTAGCACGAAGGACGGGGTCAATAAATAAATGGATTGTTTACAGGCGCTAACTACTCAGAATGAATATGCAATATTAAGATTTAAGTTACAAAACATGGCAGCTGAACATAGCAGAGGATAGAAAACTATGTGGTGAATCCAAAGTCACAGAAGATCGTTTGCAAACTTTGTTTACAATTCAGATCAGAAATGTCAATTGTAAAAACGCTAAATTCATTAAAAAAGGAAAAACGTTTTCCGTCATTCTAGAAGGCGCCCATCAATTTTGCCATTGCAATGGCAGCGCCAACCGCAGCAATAAGAAAAAGCAGTTTCTTAGACTTAAACGGAGAATTTGATGCCACTTCCCCTTCCTGAAGCTCATATTCTTTTATTTCTTTCGTCTTAGAGTTTATTTGAACTTTAGCCGAAAGTTTCTGGAACATCATTTCTACGATGTATAATTCCCCATCTAGAGTGACCTTCATTGGCTGCCAATTCCCCTTGTACCCTAACCTTTTCAAGAAATCTCCTGTCATCGTAGTCGCATTCTCGGCATCGAACCTTGAGCTGTCTGGTGTGGGGGTAGACATGAATCTTCTACAATGGAATAAAGCAATTGACCGTATTAGGATTTATGAATCCAGAAACCAGATTGCTAATTTCCACATTTTAGAAAATTAAGAAAAGCTGAAAAGCTGTATTTGTCAGGAAGAAGCCGTTATGGTGAAGATGGATCAGGTATTTGAGGTTGAGTTTCATTCAACAGTTGGCTAGTCTGGTTTAACAGATTGTTTTCTAGATTTCTTACGCTACCCAATTGAGGAATGTCTTGCGAATTGAGACTTTGTTCCATAACAGTTACGCTGTAGTTAACAACAACGCAAACAAGCACAACCGCTGTGGTTACTAAGAGTAAAGTCGCTACAGTTGACTGCAAATAATCCTTCTCCTTATTGAAAACAACCCCCGAAAAAAGGTTAAATAGGTTATTCTTATTTCAGGACTATTGCCGGTTTTGCAACTATTCCGAAAAGCTTAGGAAAAATTTTTTGTTATTTCGTTGAAAAGATCAAATCTAAGATTTGAAATCGAGCATTAACAACTTAGCTCATTTTAATGGTGCATTATTTGGTCGATTGTTTCTCTGGGGGTTTAGGCTGTGAAGAGGGCGCAGTTGCTGGAGCCTCTGGTTGTTCAGTAGAGGATTGACTTTCTGACGAGCTTGATAATATCTGTATTTTCTCCGCCATCGGATGAAGAAGGTCAGGTGGCGGATACGGGGCGTTCAGATTGGATGACAACATATAGATTGAATTGAAGACATGTTGGTAAATTGCAAAAAGTATTTGAGGAATTTTTGTTTTCGGATTGACTTCAAGCTTCTTTCTAATGTCATCTGGTTTTCCAACCAAAGTTACTGAACCGGTAGTTAGATATTTGACAACATTTGGCTTAGTTGAAATTGAAAGGTCAAAATTAAGCGTTACTTGATTAACGCTTTTCTTTTGTTCTTCCAATTTCGCGTTGACATCAAAAAACAATGATTCATTCGAGTGATATTCGCCCGTTTTTTCGCCCTGTAAACTAGTTAAACTAATTGTCACTATCACTCCAGAGACAGAGTACTGTGGACTTACGGTTTATTCCTCTCTACATAGTTTCATATATCTTGATATTTAACTTGTGCGCATTCAGCAGACTGCTGGCCATCGAGATTATGTGTTGTCACTACTACTGTAATAGGCAGGTATGGAAAGAGCAGTAATGAATTTGAAAGCTTCATCTCCTTTTGCATTTGCTTTTGGTTTCAGAACTATCTTCTTAGGAATGTCTTCCTCGATGTAAACTATGTAGTTCACGGTAGTTCCTAGTCCCAAACGAGAAAGTTGTTGAACCGATACCTTAAATTTCTCATTCTCTTGAATCTTAATGTTAATCTTTTCAATTGCTTCAAACAAGATTTCGCTTTGTCCCTGCTCTGTAAATGAAATTGAAATATCGCCAGATTGAACCCAACAAGACGATGCTTCTGCTCCTTTGCCTTTCTTTGTTCCCTTCTTATCAGTTGGCTCTACAGGTTTCTTTGATTGAGCCCGCATGTTTTTTTGCAATGCGGCCGATTTTTGGAACCATTCTTCATTCTTATGAGCCGCTTCGAAGTCGCGCAGCAACGTCCCTAGCCATTGGCTATAGTCCTCGTACAGTCCTCGGAATTGGCTTGTTTGGTCCGTAAGGAATTCTGTTAATTCCTTTAGGGATGAGAAACTGCGAATTTCTGTGCCCAAATTTTTCACCTATTTTTTGAAGTCTGCTAGAGCATTTAGCGTCTGATGAAGTATCATGTCCGGTTTTTCAGATAATAGGATTTGTATGGTGTAGAAATTACATACTATTTGAAATGCTAACTGATGGTAACAAATAGATCGCAACTAATCAAATAAATTCAAAAACTCTCATTAACCATTTATTACCTCGAATCATAGAGTTCAGGTCAAATGCGTCATAGCAAAAAGGCTTTATTACATTAACTATTATAAAGAAAAATAATGCTAAAGCGTTTGGAAGAGCAATGGATGGATTCTATATTTGAGCGAAGATTTTGACCTACTTATTCGAAGAAAAGAGTCTGAACTGGTGCCTCTTTGCTCGCAAATGGAAAAACTAAAAACTCAATTTACAGTCGAAACAATAATTTTTGCTTCTAAATGGTATCAAGAAACAGCCGCGGAATACATTGCCAAGCACTCTGAAATAACATTGAGCATGAGTGAAGAAAAATTAACCGATATGAAAAACAAAATCAGAAAATTGGTAGGATCAAGCGAAAAAACTGTAAGAGACGAGTTGGACAATCCTGAATTATGGTGGCACTTAAGACCACATTTACATGACTCAATAGAGCAGTACACACAAGTGGCCGACAAGTACCCGGAAATTCTTGATCGAGCGGTAAGAAGAGCTTTGGGTCACTTAGGGGTAATACTTGAAGAATTCAAGTTCCATGTTATCGCAAGCGGCAACACAAGTTCGTACCAGGAGTTCTGGTTTGACCATGAACCGGCTACGAACCGAATCGTTCCGTTCTATCCACACCTCATTAAATGGACACAAGGAATGCAAGAATCAATCAAGGAATACAATGTCCAATTCACTCAAGCAATCGTGCTGTTCAATGAAACCCAGAAGCTCAAAGAGCAAAAGAAAAGACAACAAGCCCTTAGCCGATGGAACTCCGCCTGAAAGCCTCACAACTCATTAACACTTATTCATTCAGTGACGTTGGAAAAAATACTTCCAACAAGAATATACCTGTTCTGCTTTTTTCGAAAGTAGTTACAAAATTTAGAACAGCGATGTCCCTTGTCAACAATCATTTTTCCCTGAATTTTACGAAATATACTACACCACCGACTGCCACAATAGCCACAAGGGCAATCGTGATGAATAGGGAATATCTAACGTAAATTGGAGGTTCAGCAACCATTTCAGTCAACTGTAGGCTGTCACACCTGTAAGAAGTCGGGGTTTCAGGCGAAGTTGCAAGAATCGCCCAAAGCCCTGATGTACCAGGTTTGAAACTTGCCACAAAAGTTCCATTGCCGCTCGCTGTGCAGTTCACGCTTTGGGTCGAATTGGCGTCAGCAAACTGTACTTGAACAGTTGAGTCATTATTATTTGGAGTTAGATTTCCCACTATTGTAATGTTTTCGCCAAGTTTTATTTCGTCTTTGACGGCAGATATGTTGAGAGTCGGTTGCTCTTTCACCGTGAAGTTACCCGAAGTGACCAATGTATTCATTAATACATCTGTTGCATTAATTTGATATTGCACCAATGAACCTAAACTTTGAGCGGGAATTGTTGCATTTATTGTTTGATTGTTAACTATCATTGCGACAGTTTTAGCAGTCGTCCAATTGTCGATTGTGTAAGTAAGCTGCGCCGATTTCAAGGTATCGTTCCCCGAAGTGTAAGAGATTTGAGTCAGATTACCCGGAAAAACTCTAGCTGGGGTAGCCAAGGCAGTTAATGTTTGGTTTTCAAAGTCCGTTTTCATCAGAATACTTGCATTTCCGGACCCCTGTTCGCCGATTAAGACCAAGTGGTAGAGATTAAGTCCAGTACTTGATGGAGTGTAGTTTAGGATCAAGTCTTGTCCCATGTATTCGCAACTCGCATAAGAAACGCCTCTATATCCCGTGCTGTCAAAATTATAGCCTCCTGAAGAACCACTTAAGTTGCCGTAGAGTCCAGGTTCCCAAGGAAGAGGGTAGGAAAGCAGAAGCTGTGATTGAGCGTTATTCATAAGGTAAAGCCTGGCTTCGTAGATATCTAGCGAATAAGGAACTTGGACGAACAACTCAATTTGTGTTGCATTGGTAACAAATTCATACGCTCTAATTGTGTATAAGCTCGAACCATGGTCAATTCTACCCTCAACGTAACTTGTGTACCATTGATTTGGCTGTAGATTTTCAATAATCATAAAAGTTGCTTGTTGAGCCCCTTGACTGTTCAACGGGTTGTTAATTATTACAAATGAATAATTGCCAGATAAAGTAGGAGTGAAAAGAGGATCAACAGTGGTTGTACCTAGGTGAGGTGGAAAACCAGCGGATTGAGTATGTGAGCTCACCAAATTTCCGTTTGGATCATAAACTTTGAAATCGTAATCGGTCTTTGCTTGGGATGAGATGTTTATCCAATCCCCGTAGCAATAGATATGGTAATTGTGATTTGCTTGTAGGGGACATATGATTGTCCAGTTTTCGCCCAAGGCAATTTGAGAGTCATTGATCATAACCGGGAATATAGGCTTCGTAATGTAGGTATAATTTCCTCTAGGTGAATTAATGATTGTGAAAACATTGTTACTGTATTCTGAAGTATTGGTTAATTGGAGACCATATGAAGCAGATATGCACAAAGGAGTTAGTATTACCATTATGAAAATGGCTATTACTACTGCTTTTGTTAGGTAACTTGAGCGATGCATGCTTAACAGCTTGCAAACAATGACATTGCAATTTCTTGAAAATATTGGTTATGAAGGCGAAATCAGTATTCTCGAGATACAATTGATGTGCTAATAGAAATCCAGCTTTCTGTCTTACTTAACTTGGCCTGTATCAAGCAAAAGGTACAACTAATTGGAAAATAGTATTCAACAAAGATAGGGGCCGCTCATGGGATATCAACCTCGAATAAAGCGCAGAAGTGCTAGTCGCAAATATGGGAAGGGCGAACGCGGAAAGAGTAAGAAAAAAGAACAAAAGCGCGGATGTGCGGGCAGCTCTTCGGAAGAAGTGAACCATGTTGCCACTGCAAAAGAAGTAATTGACGGAACACTTCAGCGGCTACATATTCTTGGAAATCAAAGGTTTGGTTTTTACCCTTTCAGTGAACATTTCGAACGTTGGCTATTAACCTTAGAAAATGTCTTGTATGAGTTTGAATCGAACCCCAACATTAGCGTCGACGAAATATTCGTGAATGAACGATCACAAATAATCTCTACTGTTCAAACGCAACTTGAAGAAAAACGGTACAAGGAGACAACTCTGGAGTTGGAATTAAGATGTATTGCCGACTCCAAGACTCAACTTGAGCGAATCAAAAAAGACTACCTTACAAGGGCAAGAGAGATTAAACAACAAAAAAATACGGAAATAAAACGTCTTTACAGCATCGTAGGTCGCCTTAAAAAAGGCTTAAATGAAGTATTACATATGAGAACGGGGTTTTTTAGGGGCGTTTCACGAAAGGACAGAGAGCAAAGAGAACTGGCAGCAGTCCAAGCTTTATCTGATGCCCAAAGAACTCTTGAATTAGCCATCTTGGATTTTAAGGAAAGCACAAAAAGACTTCGAGACGAATTCGAGAGCAAACGGGATCCGTATCTTCATCGACTAAAGGATGCTCAGAAAAGAACCGAAAACATGGAAACGGATGGCTCCTTGGAGGATCGATGGTTTGCTTGCGAGGCTCTCGCGGATGCAGTAAATGCGCTGCTGCAAAGAAAAGCAATTCAGTTGCACTAACGGGACTCGAAATTGCGAGACAATTTTTTGAAGCGATCACAGCCCCATTTTAACGCTACGAACGCTAACAAGTTTTCACAACATATCTTTCCACGATTCTGACTCTAAAAGTTTCCAACAGATAATGGATGGATTTGGTTGACCGATTCTTTTTCGGAATCTGCGTTTGGAGATGAAAAGACTTTCTGAGACCCTTTGTCTAAATTACAAGGTCTGCAATCAGATAAACTCGTCAGTTTGTAATGAACTTAGTATTCTGACCTCAAAGTGCGCCGATCTACAATTTACATATTCAATTTATGGTTTATAATTCTTGCCAACTGACCACGCTTTTGCTTTGGCTTCACCTAATTCATAGTAGAATCTGTCATTGAGAGATAGCAGCAATGGGTTGACTTTTTTAGGATCAACCGCTCCTTCAGTTAAGAATTTTTCTTCAGTGATTGTGGAAACGATTTCTCCAAGAAAAATTTCGTGTCCGCCACTATCTACAATTTTCTCAAGCTTACACTCCATATTTAGAGGGCACTCCGAAATCATTGGTGCAGACTTCAGTTTTCCGTAAAATACATCAAAAACCTCTGATTTATCAGCTTTAGACCCCGAAACTAATCCACAATAGTCTGTAGCATTTACTTGATCCCATGAAGGTATGCATATGCTGAATGTCTTGTTCTCTTTTATTCCCCGGTTCGTATAATGCAATTTGTTTAAAGCGATAGCTGCCTTTGGTGGATTAATTCCGGCGGCCATAAACCATGCGGCAACCATAAAATTCGGCTTATCATTAACGTTTGCTCCAATTAGCGTTACAGGCATTGGATATGAAGCCACTTTAGCACCCAAATCAATCTTTTTTATTTTTTCTTTTTCCAAAGAATCAGACAACAAAAAACACCTTTTCAAACCCTAAAAAACTGTACTATCAAAAGCTCATAAACGTTCTGATCAAAAAAAGGCTTCTCCAACTGCCCCAAACCCAAACAAGTCCGCAATGTCTTAAAAATCAGGTTAGAAATAGAATTGGCGGGCCGAGTGGGATTTGAACCCACGACATCCAGCTTAGAAGGCTGGCTCGCTATCCGTACTGCGACATCGGCCCAACGTGCGAATGGACAATAGTGAAGCTCATCAAATATAATTTTACCTATGCAAAGAGACAGAGATTTTCGATTTGAACAGATTTGGCTTCTCTAGAAAAAGTTATTAGCTAAGTCTCACGCTTGTTTCGAATAGAGGTTCATGGAGAAGGCATCGCATGCCACGTTCTAACCCATTAGTATCAGTCATAATTCCAACATACTGTGAAGAAGAAACCATAGAAGGCTGCCTCAAAAGCGTCATCAACCAACGGTTTAGTCAGGGTAGAATAGAAAGCATCGTCGTAGACAGCCACAGCCCTGACCAAACGCGGACAGTAGCCGAAAAAACCGCCAACAAAGTCATAGACCTTCAAGCCCGCGGCGTAGGCAGAGCCAGAAACGCCGGTGCCAAAGTCGCTCAAGGCGAATTCCTGCTATTTCTCGACGCGGACACTTACCTCGAAACAAATTTTGTATCAGAGATGTACAGCGTTTTTAACGACCCCAGAGTCGTATGCGTCTCAGGCATATTAAAAAACCTGGAAAGACTTGGACCACTAGACAGGCTATTTGCAGTTTCACACTACGGATTTACCAACAAACTAGCCCAGATCTCTGCACATCTCGGATTCCCGCTTTTTCCAAGCGTTTGCGTTGGAGCACGCAAATCTGTTTTCGAGAAAGTCGGCGGTTTCCGCGAAGACATCGCTTGCGCAGAAGACATAACGTTTTCCCGAATGATGGGCAAAATCGGCAAATGCTCCGTCAACACGAAGGCAACAGCCTACACATCAGTTAGGCGAATTAGCAAGTTGGGTAAGAAGCAAATGTACTCAATGTACTTCAAAAACTATGTCAAACTATTTGTTTTGAATCAGAGACCATGGGTACAAGATTTCCCACATGTCTGCACGACGTAGATAGTGCTTCAGCTATCTATCTTCTGGCTATTTGTCGCGCTTATCCCAATTCTGCTTCAAAAATGCCATAGTGTTAGCTTTCAAATCACGTTCTAGCATCAAGCCAGGACCAACCCAACTATCATTGCCAACCTTGACACCAGGCATCAAAAGAGCACCAATACCAGTTCTCACATTGTCACCCAAAACGACTCCAAGTTTACGTCTATTAGTATCCAAGACAGTGTCTCTAATCATCATTTTTACATGGCCACCATCAAAACGCAAGTTAGCCGTTATTGTTCCTGCGCCTAAGTTGCATTTCTCGCCGAGAATACTATCACCCACGTATGACAAATGCCCGACATGTGTGCCATCCATAATGACGCTATTCTTGACCTCGCAAGCGTTTCCAACGCGAGCGTGCCTGCCAATGCTAGTATATGGTCTAATGAAGCAATTTGGTCCTACATCCGCACCATCATCGATAAAAACCGGCCCTTCAATGTAAGCGCCAGAACGAACACGCGCAGTCTCAGAAACGTGAACTGGACCAGTCAAATGAGCACCTTCTTCGATATCCCCTAAGACTCTATGCGGCATTCGCTTCAAAACCCAAATGTTAGCTTCAAGCAGATCCCACGGACGACCTATGTCAAACCAGTCATCCTTGGATATTTCAGCTGCCAAAACGGTTTCGCCATCTCCAGCGAGCATTGTAATGGCATCAGTTAGTTCCTCTTCGCCTCTTTGAGTTTTTTCCAGCTTCTTCAGCGTTGCAAAAATGTTATTACGAAAAACATAAACTCCCGCGTTTGCGAGGTTGGATGGAGCATGGTCTCTTTTTGGCTTCTCCACAATCCGCTTAATGTGTCCATTTTCATCGAGTTCTATGATACCGTAGCTTTCAGGATTTTCTACAGGAACGACAGCCATTGCAGCCGCCGCCATTCCAGCGTTATAGGTTTCCAGAACTTTTCTGACAGCATCGCTTGAAAAGAGCAAGTCACCATAGACAAGTAGAAAATCACCATCAATGTAGGGCTGGGCGCATTTCGCAGCGTTCCCAGTGCCCAGCATGGTCTTTTGATCAATGTATTCTAGTTTGAACCCAAATTTTGTACCGTCACCAAAATATGCCCGTATTGAGTCGCCCATGTAGTGGGTTATCACTATGGCTTCAGTTATGCCGTTGGCTTTTAGAGCTTCAATGCAGTGCTCCAAAATAGGTTTTCCTCCTAATTTGAGGAGGTGTTTGGGTCTGGTTGCGGTTAGCGGAAGAAGTCGAATGCCTTCGCCTGCAGCTAGTAGAACTGCTTTCACTTTTACATAACTCCAATTTTTTCTTTGATGAACAACATGCCTTCGTTCATTATGTCGCGTGCAGCTTTTAACGATTCACCCTCGACAGTTAATCGGATTAGTGGTTCAGTGCCGGAAGCTCTAATGAGAACCCAGCCTTCTTTGAGGGACAAACGCAACCCGTCGACGGTAGAGAAATCGGTATAATTTGGGAAAGCTTTCGTTATCGTTTCTTTCGTTTCTGAAATGATTCTTTGTTTCAGCTCATTCGAACAACTGATGTTTTCCCTTAATGTTACGAATTGGGGCACCTGCGCGATGAATTCACGAAGACTCAAATTCTCCTCCTCTAATGCCTTCAAAATGAGCACAGCCGAAAGCGGACCGTCAGGGCACCAATGGAACTTCGGATGAACCCAAGCCCCGCAGGGTTCGCCACCAAAAACGGCATTAAATTTTTCAATAGCTTCCGAAACATAAACATCACCGACCTTAGAACGAATCACCTTGCCTCGGTATTTTGCCGCCATGGTCTCTACACACATCGAAGCCTCAACATTTGTGACCACTATTCCGCCGCCACACCTCTTCAAAGCGTAGCCTGCAAAAGCTGCGAGAGCACGATCAAAATCAATAAACTCGCCCGCTTCATCGACAAAAGCGACTCGATCACCATCACCGTCAAAAGCAATGCCCAAATCCGCGCCCAATGCCTTTACAACCTTAGCCAAGCTACTCAAGGATTCGACAGTTGGTTCGGAGCTCCTTGCGGGAAAGTAACCATCTGGCTGGGCGTTTAAAGCTGTTGTTTTGCAACCCAAACGGTTTAAGATTAAAGGAGCGACATTAAAGGTTGCACCGCATCCAGGATCAACAACGACTTTCCAATGTTTGCGGAGTTTCGCAGCGTCGTTTAGCATTTTCATGTAAGATTCAATGTCTGCCATCCTTTTATCGTGCCCAATGAAACGCCAGTCAGCAAATTCAAAGTTGTTTCCTGCAACAATTTCTTCAACTGCGTTTTGATCCAAGTCAGTGTATGACAATGAGTTACTTCTGAACACTTTTATTCCGTTGTACTGAGGAGGATTATGAGAAGCGGTAATCATGAACCCCACATCAGCCCCCAAAGTCTTTGTCAAATAAGCAACTGCAGGAGTTGGCAGAACGCCTAACAATGAAACCTCAACTCCTGCCGACGTCAACCCAGACACAAGAGCATCTTCCACCATCAAGCCCGAAACCCGCGTGTCCCGCCCAACGAATGCCCGTTTCGCTTTAGAGTATGTTGCCACAGCCCCACCAACTCTGCAAGCCAACTCCGGCGTCAAAACCAAGTTAACTAAACCGCGCACACCACTGCTTCCGAATAACTTAGCCAACTAACGTTTCCTCCAAGTCTTGCCGATGGTCTGTTAAAAGTTGCGTAACTTTAAAAGATTTAGCCTTTACCCGAGAAGGTTCTCACTTCATTTTCTCCAGAAAGCGAATTAGTGACTGCCTATCAGGATGAACACCATCTTTGTCACTCAAGTAGCAGGCGGCAACCGCGTTAGCCAAACCTAACCTTGCCTCTGGAGAAAGCCCGCCGGCCTCACCAAGGAGGTTTCCAGCATCCCAAGCGTCTCCTGCCCCTGTCGCCCGAAGCGCAGCAACTTTAAAGGCAGGAGCCAGAAAAGCACGTTCTTTTGTAACTGTAGACGCAAATGTGGTGGTGTGTAGATCGATTCTTGCGTGCAAATGTTTTGCCAAAATTTGAGCTGACAGAAGGGCAAGTTCGTTAAACTCGACTTTACTCCGGCTCTCTTCGACTTTGTTGCTTAGTTGAGAAGCATAGGTCACGGCTTCGTTCTCGTTCATACTAAGCACGTCGACTTGATTGCTTGTTAGTACTTTTTCCATAAGTTCAGGAATCTTTGCTTTGTTGGGAAGGGGATCGGCAGTATCTAGGTAAGTTTTGCACCGACCTTTCTTTGCCCGTCTAAAGGCGCTCTCTATAAGGGAAGTGCCGTGTTTTTTGGTTCCGGCCCAGTTAAACAAGCAAACATAGTCCGCTTTATCAACAGCTTCATAGTCTGCTTCAGTCAGGTCATCTGGCCCGAAGTTTGATAAGGAACCCAAATTACGAAGCATGACATTTGCCTTTCCATCTTCCGACCCAAACTCCAAGGCCGTGGTCATAGAAGCCTCGGAAAAAGTCTTGATGTGGCTAAAGTCGACATTGTGCTTTTTGAAGAAAAATCGAACCTGTTCTAGTCCAAGCGCACTCGTGCAAATAATGGGCGTAACTGTAACGCCTAAAGCGAGAAGAGCCGAAGCTACGTTAATCGCGTTTCCACCCCGCTGGTCTACTTGCACAACTTGATCCACGCTGCCGCCCTTGCGCTGAACGATGCTGCTGACCGTTGAGCAGAAGGCTTGGGGATCAACTGTGAGGTTTATGAGGCGATCCATAAAGTAATCGGGCATAACAACAACGTTGAATCTTTTTGCGGGTTTGCTAAGGAAACTCAATATTTCCCTTACATTCGCGCTCAAGTTGGCAAACTTCTCCTCTAACGTGTCTTTCCAAAAAGCTAAAATAACCTTTCTCATCACTTGAAGATAACACTTTGGGGCGAATTACATTGCTAAAGTTCAAAATTGAAATTTTCTTGTTACTTATATCGATTACCCTCTTCACAGTAAGCGCATTCTTCTTCTCCTACGCTTCCGGTGTAAACCTAACCTATCCACTACGCAACTTCGCCCTCACGTTTGTAGGTTCAGGAAGTGCACTCATGACCGTCGCATCGATATCATATTCCAAGCGTAGCAAAACCTGCGCCTAAAAATCAATTTCTTTTTAACAGTATGCTCGTCTCGAAATATTTCTCAACCCTCTGATTCAAAAAAATCATTTTTCTTATGTCTCACATTGGCAAAAGAGTATTGTTTGCATCAAAATCTCCTCAGCACTTTCCACATTCTCGAAACAGCTACGATCAATGCTGAAAGGAATTATGAAGCCAAACAATAGTCAAGATTATACTTTCGAATAAGCATGCAGATTTAATGCACTAAAATCATTAGTGATATCTAATCTCTGCTCATAGTAATGACTACGAGAGCTAGTTCCACGTAGCTAGACCATTAAAGCGACTAACCGAACAAATGACCCACAAAAATCCAAACAATGTCGCCCAGAGTAAGGGCAACTATCAATCCAGCAGTCACAAATATAAGCATGGGCAGACCGGGAGTTGCCCAGACTTTGGAGTCAATTTTGCCTTCGTCCGCTGCCTTGGACAAATGCGCAATTACTTCGTCTCTGCCTTCATCCTTTGGCACGATTATCAGCTTCCTGTTCAAAATGCCATTTTCAACAGTTTCGTTGGGTTGTTCTATATCTTCCATGGGGTAAATGTGCCATTTCGCCTTCAACGTGGATAATGGAAATTTCTGACCGGTTAAAAGTACCATGATTTTCTTGCCAAATGATTCCTTTGCCAAAGTGCCTTCGAAAAGGGGCTTATGCGAGGAGGCTCTCCTGATAAGGTTGCGAATAAGAAGGTAAAGAACGCTTAAAGCTGCTATAAGAACAGCGTTGCTAAGTATTGTCACTGGAAAGATAACTTGGGAAAGCGGTGAAAGCCCATTGGGTAAGATGGGTGTTAATAGAAGTGTTGGAAAGAAAGGTAAAGCAAGCGCTATGCACATGAATGCTTTGGAGTCAGCGCCTCCGAAGGCTCCTGTGTAGAACAATAGCAGTGCGAAACCAATAGTTATGCCCGCACTTATGCCGAAGAACAGTAGATTAGATTGGTCATAAATAAGCAACTCTGCCATAGTAAGGGCAAAAGCAATGGGAGCATAAACCGCCCATACTTTGTTGCTTACTTCTCGGGTTTTGTAATCGCTCCACGAAGAATAAAGCAAGAAAACAAGTGATACGATAACTCTGGCGGCATCAAACACTACTTGCTGCAACTACATGGCACCTTGAGACAGTGAAATACATTCTTCGGTCTAATAAAATATATGAAAATCTAAAAAGACAAAAACAAGAAAAAGGCGACTTGAGGCAAACATTTTCAATTCTTGTCGCATTGCCTCATGACTAGTTTCCAGTTGTTACACTTATGGTGGGTGGTAGTTCTGCAAGTATCCACAAACCAGGTTGTCCCTGCCCGGCATAGATGGGAGTCGTGCCGTCAAAAGTAGCAACAGCACCCTGCCATGTAACATCCATTGCCGTCTGGAAAGTGACTGAGCGAGTCGAAACTGGCATCAACTCTATTGTCTCGGCTGTTGTACTAGTTTTTAAAGCCCCCGTAACACCCCCAGCCATTGAATCATAGCAATAAAGTTGCCGATTTGCAGAATCAGCAAACATTATTCCTGCGCCCTTTGTTCCGCTTATGAATTGACTGAAATGATGCATCGTTCCTGCAGGCTGATTGTAGTAATAAGTTACCCCGTTGTCGTTGACGACGAGGGGGTCCAAGAACAGGGTTCCATTCTCGGTCTGCAACTGATTAATCGAGGTTGACAATTTTACGGGGCACAAATCGGATATCGTTCGAACCTGGCTAGAAGCAAGGAACATTAGCCGAAGCTGGTATGTGTAGTATGAAGCGTTAGCTGGCAACGTGAGAACAATGTTTGCGTAAAGGTTAGGGCAGTTAGTTACTCCGTTATTCCACTCCGCTTCCTGCTGAATGATGTCTCTGACCACTCCATTAACGATTACGTAAGCCGCGCCTGCGCCGTAAGTGCTGGCTTGGCTGTTAATTCTCATAAAAGTCGAAGTACTCGTGGTGCCCTTGCCCACTACCGTAGAAGTAACAGTAAAGCTACCAGAGATGCTCAAAGAAAGTTTTCCGTTGCTAACCGTTCCACCTGACGGATTGTCGTTGAAATAGCTATTCGTATAAGCCAAAGGACTTTGTACTGCCTGGTCGCTGCCGTTCCACCAAACAGTAAAGTCAGAAACTTGCGTATTCACAAGGAAAACAATCATTTGCCTATTTCCAAAAACGGTGGCATTGTCCGTTAATCCCAACGGCACCGTATAAGCTGAGGACCAGTCTTCGATTTGAAAAGGTACTTCACTGCTTACACCGCCCACTGTTTCTTTGACCTGTATGTCTTTAACTGGCACAGGCGGAATCGGTATCGTTTGGCTCGAAAGCTGTAGACTCTGTCCAAGCCACAAAATAGTTCCATTCTGCAGCAACTCCGCTGTAACAACGGCGGATGGGTCTTGAAGCGACGCAAACAATTGTTGGTCTGACTGAGGCCTTAGCAGCAGAGCATCTATTTGCCAAGCGTTCTGCAAACTACCGTTGCCTCTGAACCTAACTGTAAACTGTGGCCAAGTCAGGTGAGAGCCGATGGACACATTGTTCCACCCACCGATCAAAGAACTCGATAGGGTTTGCCATGAACTTGTACTAGAGTTCCAGGAGTCAATAGCTAAACCGGCAGGTCCCGACGAACCTAAGTACACACAGAGGTAGGGATGATCGCTTAGATAAGTAGTGTTTACATTTGTCCATTGTTCTTCAAGGTTTAGCGAGTAAATTGCACTGCCCGAGTTAATGGCTGATGAATCCACGCTTATGTTAAATTGAGAGGAAGATGTGACAGTAAAACGGATTTTCCAATTGCCTAGAGCGTCTCTAAAGTCTGTTGGATTTGAAGTTATGTTCTGGTTATTTGCAGTGATTGAAGTCCCAAGAGTTGTGGATAAGTAGCCGCTGCCGCTTGGTTGATACTGACTCGTCTTGTAATCGAAGAGTTGGAAAACAGCATTAACATTGTTCACCGTGGAACTTGCGTCCATTGCCCATTGTGCGCTGTTCCAGTTGTTGAGGTTAGAAGAACTGGAAACTTCGGCCTGACATGTAAATTGTGAAGGCAGCATTACGTTTGCAATCCTTGTTTGGTCTACGAGCGCCAATGTGTTATTGTCAATGCTTAGATACGCATTTGACCCAGCCGAAGTTGTAGGGTCGACATAATAGTCGACCTCCAAGTAATCTGACTGGCTGACAACGTTGTAAGACGGAAATGCGTACGTACCGCTTAAGGTTGTTTGAGAATAAGGAAGGTTCGCCGAAGCTGCTACAGTAGTCGCTATCGTTGATCTGATCGCGCCGTTGGCTTCTCTAATTAGAATGTCGACATCAACGTGACCAACCGCGGCAGCGCCTTGAGCTGGTTTAATTGCTAAAACAGACACTGCCCAATTAATGCTGCCAGACAGTGACCAAGACAAGCTTTGACCACCTGTGGCAACTGGCCCTTTGTAGCTTCCATGACCTACAGGTTTGGGAGTTCCGCCCGTGCTTGCATCCCAAAGTTTGGTTCCGCCATTTTCAGAAACTGTTATGCTGTCACTTGTCCCCAAATTGCCCACCAAGAAACTGTTTGCCGTATTCACTGTAACGCTTTGAGAGGGCGAGTTTGAATTACCCGTCGTTCCCGAGGAATCGCCAATGACCGGAGCCGTCTGAGAAACACCAGTGAAAGTGGCTGAGCCTCCAACTGCTTTCGCATTTGCTGACAAAGTAACTGCGACCGTCGCAGTTCCAGCGTTGGGGGCTACAAGATACCAAAGCTCACTGCTTTCTGACGCGCTATGGTCTCTTCTAAGATAAGTTAAGCTTTGTGATCCATATTTGATGGTTGAAACCGTGACTGTTCCTGAACCTATTGAAACGCCAACTATCATAATTCTGTTTGATCCAGAACTTGTCGTGTGACTCCAGGAAAGAGAGGAACTAGGGTTAGAACCCGTTGTTCCCGAGTTAGTGGCGTCCTTAACGATACTTGAAAATGAGGTTGAGTCTTGCCAAGCTCTATAATAGATCGTCCAAGTGCTGGCAGGTATTGTTGTTATGCCTTGCAAGCTATAAACCGACTTATCAAAGAGGCTTCTTGCACCCGCCATTGATGATGAAAGGGTTGCCCCTGTAGTGTCTGCACTTGCTAGCAGGGATTCGTTGTAAGATGTGCCTGAGATAGTTGTTGTTTCTTTATGAGCGTAAAGTGTCTGAGCCGAAGTCGAAGATCCATAGGCGCCAAACGTCATGTATGACCCGTCGTCACTGACGAGATTGCTGGGTGAGCCTGAAACGAGTGTTGTTCCGCCGTCCAAGCTGTAGCTGCTGGGATTATAAATTTGATTTGTGACAGCAGAGTTTGCTTCCGTGACAGCATCGTACACATTATCCGGTCCATATTGTTGGGCAGTGAAATTGCTATGCGTACCGACATCGGATAAGCCGTCTACTTTGGAGTTGCTGTTATTCACGTACTGTCCACCTTGGACACTTGTGTTGTTAAAGGTCAAAGTACCTGTGTAATGGCTAAACGAGGAAGCTGCCACTGTTATGCCCCTAGTATCCTGAACTTGAATGCTATATGATAAGGGGTTTACACCTGAAGTTACGTTGAGGAGATAAGTGCCATTTGAGAATGAAACTGGCTCGCAAGGAGGAGATGTCATCTGCCAGGTGAGATTCGAATACTGATAGAGGTAAAACTTGAAGTTTTGAAGAACCAACCCGCTAATCGGGGCTCCTTGCTCGTCGGAGAGGGTTAGGCACACTTGGTTTGGATTATTTGAAGGAGAAATCTGTACCTCAAGCTCGCTAGTACTAGTGTAAGTTATTCCTGAAACCCCAAGCCCAGTCAAGGAATAATTTACGGTTAAGGTGCCTGAACTAAAACTCTCATTCATAAACCAGTTAGCGCTCAAAGAAAGGTTTTGCAAATCAAATGAAGTCCCCCATTCGGGCCTCATGTTGGCAATGTTTTCCAGACCACTGTTCAAGTAATTTGATGCCATTAATTGACCATAGGAGGAGTTGCCAGTCACCTGTAAAACAGAACCATAATAGCCCACCGTGAACCCCAAAACCTGTTTCAACGCCAAGTTGGTTTCATCGATTGCACTCAGGATTTGAGGATCATCTGAACTAGGGGCATATCGAATACTTGAGTAAGTAACCGTAACGGTGGTAATGAGAATAACGGCAACGAAAAGCGCCGCGATAATCGAGAATTGTCCTCGATTATTCATTTTACGCATTTAGACGCCTCCTACTAAACCAAGCTGCAAAACTACTAAACGAGAAGTCCCCTGAGAGTCATAGTCTGCTGGAAAAATCCGCGGCTTGTAGTCGCATAGAAGCCCTAGCGCTGTGAGCCGTATATCCGGAGTGCGCGTCAAACCCAATGCATAGAATCCGCCTTGAAACTGAGTTGTCCCATTGACCATGACCATATGCCTATAGATTGCTCCTGCATCCCAACCTCCCGAAGCCGTATTGAAGACATACGTAGTCACGTTGAGGTTGTTTTTGCTTATGACATATTCTGGAAGGGCACGGGTTGCAGTCTGGTAAACGGAAGGATAAATGCCGTAATAGTTACAACTGTCCACTGCTTGCGAGGTAAGATAAACTGGTCCTTGACCAGAAAGGTCGTTGGTAATCCAGGTGTTATTATAACTGTAAGCTACTCCATTGATTCCTTGCAAGAACGCATTAAGCCCAGCTGAAGAGACACAGTTCATACCGTAAACACCCCATGTGTTCTGGCTGTTGGGAAAAAGCCCCGCGTTTGAAACGTAATAAAGCGGGTACCCGCAAATACTAACCCACGTCCAATTGTACTGAAGAACGCGCTTACCCAATGTCCAAGCGTACTGCGCATAGCTACCACTTCCCGAGTCATAACCAACCCCCGTGCTGGAATAGTACCCCGAGGGAATAGGCACTGCTTCACCGTTTGTGTTAATGACGACGGCATTCTGAACGTTTTCGCCTTGCAGCGATGTCCCATTCAAGATCTGCGCGAGTTGAGTTGTGTTTTGAACCATAACTGTTTGAACGAAATAGGGTGACAATAAATTGTAAAGATCCATTGCCAAGGTCGGCGACGTATAGCCCGTTGTCCACCAACCATATGCATCACTGCAATTCAGTATGTAAAGAGTTATGGCTCCTCCACTGTTTTCACCAATCTTCTCAGGGGTCACATCAAAAGTGACGTTAGAGGAGGCCACTAAATATGAGGAAGCGTCAGATGTGACGCCCAGGCTTGCAGCATTTGATATCGAAGCCTGAGGAATGTAGAGCGAACCTCCGCCAGCATCGTTGGTCACGTCATAAACGGTTAAGTTATAGAGCACGTTGGCAGGAAGGGATGCAGAAAGACTGACCTGCAAGTTGTCCCACTGCGTTGCGTTGCTCGTTGCAAAAGATGCACGACTCAAATCGTTATTCGAATCTAACGTCTCTAGAGTAGTCCATGAAAGCCGTCGAAGATTCACCGGAGAAACCTGGCGGGGCCAAGGCAAGACTGCGAAATAGGAAGCAGACACGAAAGCACCCGATATTATGATTATGACGATCAAAACTTCAATTGTGCGCATCATTAGCTGTTCACCTGCAGCCCAGAATAACTCCAAAGGGCAAGCTTCGCCTGATAAGAAACATGGTTAATGGTAACTTGGCGGATATCAGTCGCAACCCACTCTTGGGTCATTGGATTGCCCCCAAACGAGAGGGGAAAACCTATGGAACTAATTCCCCAGGGCATTAAGGTGACTCCTCCGTTAGACTGGCTTGTGGCGTAGGTTACAATGAGGATGCCGATGTTCGAGGGCAACGTAAGCGTAACGTCAGGGTTTCCTACGCCTGAGGTAACAGTTCCAACTTTGCTCAGGTCATTTGAAGCATTGAGGGGCAGTTCGCGTAGGGTATAGTCTTGAGTCAGTAAAGCGAAGGTTGCATTGTATTTTAGGCTCATACCTGCCGGTCCTGAGTTGTTGAGGTCGAAACTGTTTGCCAAGAGAACCTTCTGGTTTTGGATATCTTGTACAATTGGTGCTACGTACTCGGATGTTGAGGAAACTCTCTCGTGATATCCAACACCCAGCAAACCGCTCATGTAAGCATACGCGACGAACGCGTAGCATTGGTTCGTATTCGTTACGTTAGGAAACTGAATTTGAGTAGAGCCGCTTTCGTCGACAGATGTCAAGCCGTTCTGCATCGTATATGCTGGGTAGTCGGCATTTGTAGCGGGCAAAGTCACCTGGATAAGACAGTAGCTTATCGAAGCGTTTGACAGGGGGAAACCCGTTCCAGTTACGCTAAGCGACAATACAAGTGGGTTTGCAGCATTCGTTTCAGTTACTGACACAGTTATGACTGGTGAGAGACTGAGCTGAAAGCCGTATGTGCTGTTTATACCCATCAATTTAAGCGCTGTGGAATAGTTAACTGCTTCCGTTGTTGGGATAAACAAGTTGTTGTTTAAGCCCGCAACAGCCCCCACATACGAGTTGCTCGGTTGCTTGTAGAATACTTGTTCCCCAGATGGAGAACTGACCCGCATAAGGGAAAAGGGGCTAAGCTGATACTCGGTAAACTCAGGATCTTGCAGACCAAACTCTGTTGGAGCTGAGCTCATTTGCCCCCAACTATTTGGGCTTCCAGGGCTTAGCAATATGTTGTCTATGAGGTCACTGCATTTTGTAGCTGTCGCCCGATGCTGCTGATATAAGACGGCAGTTTGAATAGTTTGGCTAAAGAGACTAACGAAGAGCACAAGAGCCGCTATGAAGATGATAATCGAAATGATATGGTCAATTGTTGCGCCTGCCATAGTTTGAATTCCTCCTTAGCCCGGTCCAAACGACAGCTGGATAACGTCGTTGGTTTTTTGGGCCATGAGACTGGTTTGGTTTGCATTATTGCTGGTGAACACAGATGGATTCCACAAAACGTTTTGTCCGAGCGTAACAGATGTCGTCGTGGAAACACTCGTGCCCACAAGCTTGAAAGTTATATCGAGAATTTTGGTTGAATCAGAAGGCGGAGATAGAACAGACCTAAGCGTGGCATTTGCAGTGTATGAATAGCCTTCTATGTAGGGGTCAACATTCAGATTGTTAGTAAGCGTCCCATCAAGAATGCTGGTGTGGTTTAGTGAAAAGTAGACCTGTTGGATGTTGCTGCTGATGTGACCCGCGGTTTCTTGCAGTGCAAGAAGTTGGCGAGAGTTAGTCCAAGTATTCATCATTCCTGTGACAACAATGGGGAACAAGAAGATTTGCAGTATAAGCAGCGGCAGCAAAATCGCGTATTCAATAGTCACATGCATCGAAGGTCACCTGCTTTTAGACATATTCTCCTATGGAAACGGTCACTACTCCAACATAGAATTCGACAACGGAATTAGGAGGCAGAGTGCTTGGTGGCGTTGGCACTGTTAGCTGATAACTTCCAAACTGAAGATTCGTTCCAATTGGAAAGAATTTGCTGTCGAAGCCATCGGAAGCCTTCGGAAAAGAAACCGTGAAACTAACTTGAGCAACGTTACTCCTAATGTACTGCATCACTGAAGTGCCGATCAATGTGACTGATTGTGAAAGTTCAGGGTTAGCGCCGCCCACCAGTAGAGGCAGGAAGTATTTGACATAGGTTTGACCGCCTATTGTGGAGTTGATCATTCTGATTGATGGAGCAACTACTACACGTGTGTAATTGCCGTTTCTCATCGGCAGTTTCTCCATGACATACACCTGACTAACCGGAGCGGAAGGACCTTGTTGCAGAAATGAGATTTGCGCGGGATAGACAGGCTCGAAGTAGTTGTTTCCAAGAGTAAATGAGGAAGTGGGCATATCATAGAGCAAGACGCCCGTCTGCAACGAGTCATTAACCGTTTCTTTTGTTCCGTTAAGGTAAATCACATCAATTGAATACGTTAGAGTCTGCGGCTCGAACTGAACCTGCGAATACCTACAAGAATAGCGAACAGTTTGCGTGCGTCCAATAGTCCAAGCGATATCATCTATCTGTAACCCTGTAGTCAGCATAAACTGCTTGTTGGTTGAAAACTCGTTTTGAGCCATCTGAGTATTGAGGTAGGATTGCGCATACACCATAGCCACAAGAACCATGACTATGATCGAGCAAGTTATGATTACGGTGGATATTGCAGGGCTGACTGCACGATCATCCATTCTCAAATTCTTCGTCCAGTTTGGTCTTCGTCGCAAACAGTCCTTCCTCCTTAACCAATTTTCACGAAATGCGGAATAACCTTCGCTGCTACCACCGCTAGGATAACGAGAATACTAGCATGCTTGAACCCTGCAGAGATGGATTCTTCGCTTATTTTTCCTGCCACAATGCCGATAAGGTAACTGTTGAAGATCACTGCGGTCATGAAAATAGTTTGCATTAGGCCCAAATCTTGT
>DATJPJ010000232.1:0-3692 GCA_035506455.1 Candidatus Nanoarchaeia archaeon | reverse complement strand
TCATCTGACTCTTAATAATTCAGATTTCAGTCGTTTTGGTGCGATGGCATTAACGGTGCCGCCTTTGCGGACCAAGGAGAATGTTGACTCTCTTTGGAAAGCAATTACGGTCGGCACAGTTGACACAATAGGATCAGATCACGCGCCGCACACCTTGGACGAAAAAAAAGCCTCAAGCATATGGGACGTAAAAGCAGGAATTCCTGGTCTGGAAACTACCCTGCCCATAATCTTGACGGCGGTCCACAAGGGCAAACTGACAATGTCACGCGCTATTGAGCTGCTATCCGAAAAGCCTGCGGAAATCTTTGGCTTGAAGGACAAGGGAAAGTTGGAGCAGGGAAATGCCGCAGATTTGGCGGTTATAGACTTTAACCTCAGTTACCAGATCGACGCTTCAAAGTTTAGGTCTAAAGCAAAGTTTTCCCCTTTTGACAAGTGGGGCGTTCAAGGTAAACTCTTAAAAACATATGTTGGCGGGCTCCTGGTTATGGATGATGGAGAAATTGTTACAAGACCAGGCAGTGGCAGCATAGTTAGAGGCACCTCTTCGTGAACTTTATCGTAGATGGAATGCTTGGAAAACTGGCAAGATGGCTACGTATGATGGGGCACGACGCCCAGTATTCAAAAGTTTCAGACGATTCCGAGCTGCTCGCGACAGCCAAAAGGGAACACCGGATATTGCTCACTCGAGACCTTGCGTTATATCAGCAAGCCTGTGCCAAAAACATAGAAGCTTGCTACGTTGAAGGCACTACCGAATCTGAGCGGCTTGCCGATTTAGCTGCTCGTTTTGGCATTCTTTTAGATATCGACTTGGAAAGGTCGCGCTGTCCTAAATGCAACACGAAACTTGATCTTGCTTCTAAGGAAGAAATAGCTTGCAGAGTTGAAAAAAACACTTTAGAATATTATGATATATTTTGGAAGTGTCCAGGTTGCCAAGCTGTTTACTGGCAAGGCGCTCATTGGGTCAAGATTCGAGCAACTTTAGAGCAGGCAAATCAAAAACTGAAAGAGAAAAAGATCAATTAGGCGACCATAAGCCACTTTAGCGGAATATCTTGGAAAGTTCCGTCAGGTAGTGTTCGTCTGATCGTCATAGGTAGAATGCCGATTTCTAATTCTTTGAGGGCAATTTCAATTGGACTGCCAAGCCCTGTGCCTCCGGCCGAAAGGTTTACGTCGAGTTCTAGCAGAATTGGTGCTCCCATAGAAATCTGAAGTGATCTTGCGCCTACGATTCGAGCCTTTTCAAAACGGGTGATCTTTGGTGGTCCAACTTCGACCTTTTGTACTGCCGTGCTTAGTAGCCTCCCATTCCACCCATGCCGCCCATTCCTTCCATACCACCTGGGGGCATGCCACCTCCAGGTCCGCCTGGGGGTGCCTTCATTTTTTGGGAAGCGATAACGTCGTCGATCTTCAAAATCATCATGGCTGCTTCGGCGGCTGATTTGATTATCTGTTTTTTCACTGTAAGAGGTTCGAAGACGCCGACTTTAGACATGTCTTGCACTTTGCCTGAGAGAACTTCGATTCCCGCCCAAGTTTCTCCTTTTTCATGTCTGGACCGTAACTCAGACAGTATGTCTATGGGGTCCAACCCTGCATTCTCGCTTAGAGTCGTGGCTATGACTTCGAGTGATTCGGCAAAGGCTTTTACTGCAAGCTGCTCTCTACCAGGCTGTTTCTCAGCGAATTGCTTGAGAACCATGGACATTTCAATTTCAGGTGCGCTTCCGCCTGCTACAATCTTGGGTTCCTGAAGCAAATCGCGGACAACACATAATGCATCGTGTATGGATCTTTCTGTTTCGGCATTCATTCGTGGTGTAGAACCTCTGATTAGAATGGTGACCGCTTTGGGGTGTTTGCAGCCTTCGATGAAAGTCATTTTGTCATTTGATATCTTGCGTTCTTCTACTAACGAGGCTTCGCCCAAGTCTTTTGTTGTGAGCGCTTCCAGATTGCTGACTATGTTTCCGCCAGTTGCTTTGGCTAGACGTTCCATATCGGATTTTTTGGCTCGGCGGATAGCAACTACGCTTTTCCGAGATAGAAAATGCTGTACCATGTCGTCGATGCCTTTTTGGCAGATGACAACGTTTGCGCCGACTGCAACTATTTTGTCTGCCATGCCCTTGAGCATGTCTTCTTCCTGTTTGAGGAAAGCTTCAATTTGATCTGGGCTTTCAATGTTGAGTTTGGAGTCATACTCTGTTTTCTCTATTTCTAGCGCTGCATCTAGTAGTGCAATTTTGGCTTTTTCGACTCGTTTGGGCATTGATGAGGAAGCAATTTCTTTGTCTATGACTATGCCGTTTATGAGGGTCGTGTCTTTTAGAGACTCGCCTGTTTTCTTCTCAACTAGAACATCGTCAACGTCGGCTTTGAAGGCAGTGCCTTCAGGTTCAGCAACAGCCTGCATGGCTTTCACGACTATGTCAGCCAGGTATTCTTTGTATTCGGCAACAAGTTTGCTTGCCATTGATGTTATTGCGGCTTTTTTGAGATAATCTGATTTTTTGGGGTCGATGGTTATGGCGATTTTTTCAAGAGTTTCGAGGGCTTTTTCTTGTGCTAGTTTGTAGCCGTCGATTATGACGGTGGGGTGAATGTTTTTCTCGAGAAGTTCTTCGCCTTTGCTAAGGAGTTCTCCAGCTATGATAACTGCTGAGGTGGTGCCATCGCCTGCTTCGTTATCCTGTGCTTTGGATACTTCAACGAGCATCTTAGCAGCTGGGTTTTGGACATCCATTTCTTGCATGATAGTGCGTCCGTCGCTAGTTATCGTTACGTCGCCGAAGTTGTCGACGAGCATTTTATCCATGCCCTTTGGACCTAGCGCACTTCGGACGCTTTCTGCCACAATTTTTGCGGCTGTTATATTGTTATGCTGGGCTTCTCGACCGCGTGAGCGGCTTGACCCTTCTTTCAATACGAGAATCGGTATGCCCGCTTGATTATCTGATGACAAATTCAATAAACCCCTTTTATAGCGAACAACAACAAAACACCTTTGCCATATAAGTTTTTCTCAAAGGTGCGGTGTCTAACCATGCCTTCATTTTGAAATTTCATGTTTTTAGTCATATTTTTGTGCAAAGCAGCGTATCCCGTGACTGGGGAGCTAATAGACTGAAACTTTGGCGACGCCTTCGATTTGTAGCAGCTTCGAAATGAGTTCACCTGGAATTTTTTTCTCCACTATAAGAGTAAGTTTTGGCTCTGGAGAAAGTTCTGGGTCATCGACGATGGCTTGTCTAATGCTTAGGCCGCCTTCGCAGAGAATTGTTGCTGACTTTGCAAGAATGCCATGGGCTTTCGGATCTACGACTGTGATTTCGACAACGCCCAGATTGAGAGGTTTAGCGATTTCTCTAAGTGAGGCGCCTGCTGGTCTAAGTTCCTCAAATATTAATCTAAGTTCCCGGTTGGCGCTAATCGCGGCTATGGTTTCGTTAACAGTTCTGCGGTCTACCGCTGCAACCCTGGCTACACGGACAGGTGGGATTTCGATTTGGTTTAGATAGATTTTTTCGTCCTTGACGCTTAAGCCGTTTTCGACTAGGACTTTGACTACTTTGAGTCTTTCGTTGTAGCCTTCGAAATGTTTTTTGATGTTGCTCCACATGGCAGATTCGCAGTTGTGTACAATTATGTACAATAACGTATAAATATGTTCC
>DATJPJ010000231.1:0-2064 GCA_035506455.1 Candidatus Nanoarchaeia archaeon | reverse complement strand
TTTGACGCAAACCCCGTTCAGATTCAAGGAGGATGCATGAACATCTGGAGTTTCTTGAGTTTGGTTAACGTGGATATTTCACAAATCTCGTTTTTGCGCTTCATCTGGATTCCCGTCCTTGCAATTGGCGCCATATACTGGTTTACAAAACGCCAGATGGACGACGCCGACCTCAACTTATCGGTAATTTCATTTTACTTCCTGTTTATGTTAAGCTACTCGTGGATTTCCGAGCAAACGTTTATTGATCCATTGCCGTTCATCTTTCTGCAAATACTCGGTTACAGCACCAAAAAATCCTATTTCTACTTGTTGTTTGCAACCCAGGTTCTGGTTTTCACATTTTCAGCCTTCGACTGGGGACCCTTTGTTTTTGAGCCTTTGTTTGCACGCTTTTCTCCCGGCTTTGTGAACACTATTCAGGTTATGAATCCGTCCAATCCGATTATCTGGATTATGAGAGGGGTACTCGGCTTATCAGTAAGTGTGTTACTCGCCTTCTTTCTGGCGACTCTACTTAAACCAAAATGGTTTGAGAAAGCTCGATTAGGAATTACAAGAACCTTTCAAAAAACATAGGCTAGTAGTTCTTTTCAAAGCTTATCGTATACTCAAAATTAGACACTTTAGGGCTCAGAGCATATGTCAACCCTGCCCATGAAAAACGGTCCTGTATTTGTTCCCGACCTCGAATGAACAGAGCATTCGATTTATTTTCCAAAGAAAAGCTCAAGCGTCTGTAAGTGTCGGAGAAAACGGCTTTTTTTGCGGTCACCCTTGCCCAAGCACCAATTTGTCCGTCAAATAGAACAGTGCCGTCGCTGTCGGAGTACTTACGGAAGGCAGATGCACCTTGCTCGTTCAAGACCAGGATCTCTTTAGCGCCTGCTTTGTCTAATGCTGAAAGGTCCACAGATACTCTGACAATGCCAGGGAGGCAACTGTAAGTAACCATGACTTTACCTCTTGGATTGACTTTTTCAAACTGCGTAGCAATGCCAAGCGTCTTTCGCAGCCGCATCGTCCAATCGAAAACGGGTCGAAAAGTTTGACGCCGCAGATAAGCCCTCTCAAAAATCGCATGCAGGGCAGAGTAAAAAGTGTCATTTACTGACGCCCCGTGGAGCTGTTTTTTGGAGACCGCATCCAAGAAGAAAACTTTCCTTAAAACAACAGCACCATCGCACTGATTTTCAAGGTAAATCTGAGCGGTAATTGAAAAAAATGTATTATCGTCGTATTTTGCGATAGGCACACCAAATCCAGCGCCTTCTTCGATCAATTCGGTACCTTGGAACAACATCACCAGTCCTTTCTGGAGCGGCGCGATTTCCAAGTTTCTTGGCCTGTTATCAGAATAAAGCCTCAAGCCTACAGCGCCAGATGGAATGAAGACCGCTGGCTCATTCAGCCTAATAGAGTGAACTGGAGATTTTCCAAGATACATCCTGGTACTAGAGATTTGTGGCTCAATCGTCAGAACTTCACGCCTCAAAAGCAATTACCAAATATGCTAAAGAAGAATATTTAATTTAACTTATTTAGGTTTTAACCCTTTTCCGAACATCTTCCGCAATAATGGGAAAGTTCATTTTATAGGAACCAAATTAAGTTTATAGAGGAGGATTGTCAATCGGTTTTCTCGAGGAAGACTTTTCATTTTGGAAAATTAAGTTTCCCAAGAGACTGCTGATCCCATTTCTCTTATTGCTAATAGCTAAAATTGCAGGCAGCATTTTCATTTACTACGGTACAGGAGTAGCAGTTAACGGTACTTTTTGGTCGGACCCAACCCGCGTGTTCGCTTGGGAGCAAAACAAGGTTTTCCTAAACGCCGGAAACGCTGGCAGATGGCCTTTTGTTTTTGTCGGTTGGGATAGTGCGTGGTACCTGAGCATAATGACGAGGGGATATACGTTTTCTCCGCAGGCATACACTTTTTCCCCTGGACTGCCCCTCTTTGGTAATCTGTTCAACTTTCTTCTCCGCAGCCCAATAGTTTCAATCGCCGTGTGCGGGTTTGTCTTTGGTGTACTTTGGGTTCCGTTATTCCAACTATTAGCT
>DATJPJ010000230.1:0-8110 GCA_035506455.1 Candidatus Nanoarchaeia archaeon | reverse complement strand
CTCAAGCAAAAAGCCAAACAGAAGGCCACCAAGAAAACCAAATAGGCTGAATCGAACAAGGAACCACGGGAGTGCTTCGAAGTGTCGAAAATATTGCATGGAGGAAGACTAAAATCTGTACGCGAAGACGTCGCCAAGTTTACTTCTTCTATCAAAGACGACGCTCGCTTACTTGAGGCAGTCGTTGCCATAAACAAAGCCCACGTAGTTATGCTCGTGGAGCAGAAGATCCTAACCAAGGAAGACGGCAAAATTCTCCTTTCGACGCTCGAGAAAGCATCAGACCTGCAACTCGACAGCTCCATGGAAGATGTCCACATGGCAGTCGAAGAACTCGTACTCAAAGAAGCTGGAACCGAAGCAGGCGGAAACATGCACATCGGCAAGAGCCGAAACGACCAAGTCGCTACAGCCATCAGAATAGCATTACGCAACGAAATGCTCACATTGATGCGTTCCCTTTCGCATGTACAAGAACACTTGGCAGAAGTCGCGGAAGACCACCTGGAAACGGTAATCCTGGAGTACACACACCTCCAGCCCGCACAACCCGTCACTTTCGCCCATTATCTGCTCGCATACGTTGATGCATTCCAACGAGACATGCAACGGTTCCAAGATGCATACAAAAGAGTCAACCTGAGCCCACTAGGCGCGGGAGCCTTGGCTACTACTAGTTTTCCGATAAATCGAGACCGAACAGCATCGCTTCTTGGGTTTAAAGGGCTGATTGAGAACTCCATAGACGCCGTAGCCAGCCGAGATTTCTTGTTGGAAACACTCAATGCAGTCACCTTGACCGATGTGAATTTGAGCCGTCTCGCTGAAGACCTAATTATCTGGAGCAGCCCTGACTTCGGCGTAATAGAACTTCCTGACGAATTCAGCAGCACTAGCAGTATCATGCCACAGAAAAAGAACCCTGAAGTTCTCGAAGTTATCCGCGCCCACGCCAGCATAGTCTTGGGCAATTCCATAGCTGCAACTGCAGCTGTGAAAAGCTTGCCCTCAACATATAACTTGGACTTCCAAGAAATCACCCCTAAACTTTGGGAATCTATCGACAGCCTCCGCACTTCACTAGACATGATTCACAAACTCTTGCCAAAACTGAAAGTTAACGGCGATGTTTCAGAGCGTGCTCTGAAAAACTTTGTTGCAGCTACCGAGCTAGCTAATTTACTAGTTCGCAATTACGGTGTGCCTTTCCGATCCGCCCACAAAATCGTTGGCGCCCTCGTCAAAA
The DNA here is from genome assembly GCA_035506455.1 of Candidatus Nanoarchaeia archaeon. Classification (GTDB taxonomy): domain Archaea; phylum Thermoproteota; class Bathyarchaeia; order Bathyarchaeales; family Bathycorpusculaceae; genus JADGNF01. Next base: position 6,864 of record DATJPJ010000230.1, on the reverse strand, counting down.
CCTTAATCGAAGCAAAAATGACGTTCGCAGATGCGACACCAAAAATGCTCAGCAAAGCTGCCGAGGAATCCACCGGAACAAAACTCATAGTTAAAGCCGAGGACATCAAAGCATTGGCAGATCCACTAAAAATTGTAGAAGCTTGCAACGTCAAAGGTGGACCTGCACCAGCAGAAGTTAAGAGGGCTCTGCGTGAACGTGAAAAACAAATTCTTCTCACCAAATCCATTATATCCAAGATGGACAAGGAACTGGGAGAAGCTGAAAATCAGCTGGAAACCACAATTCAAACATATCGTCCAAGCTAAAAAAACCAAACACAACGTTTAAAAATAATCCATGATAGGTTGAATAGGGCTTTGGTCCAACCACTTAACTCCAGCAAAAATAAGAAAGCGGCTCTGGTCTTAGAAGACGGCACCTTTTTCCTTGGAAAAGGTTTTGGGGCTTGTAGAAAGCTCACTGGCGAAGTTGTTTTTTCAACCTCCATGGTCGGGTACCCAGAGGCTTTAACAGATCCTTCATACAAAGGGCAAATCCTCGCCCTAACATATCCCTTGGTGGGAAACTACGGCGTTCCTCCCTATGACTTGAATCTTGGGCTTCCGATCTATTTTGAGTCCGACCGCATCCAAACCTCCGGACTAATTATCCACGAACTCTGCGAACAACCATACCACTGGGCATCAACTCGAACCTTAGATAAATGGCTGCAGGACGAAAACATACCAGGAATCTCAGGTGTGGATACTCGACGCCTTACCAAGAAACTCCGAACACACGGCGTCATGCTTGGTATCATACAAGTCTGCGACGAAAACCAAGAGCTTGACGTAGACGGCCTAATCAAAGAGGCAAAAAACATCCCTGATCCAAACGCGACGGACTTGGTCGGCGAAGTCTCAGTCAAACAGCCAGTACATTACAAAGTCGATGGCAAACATACAGTTGTTCTAATCGATTGCGGCGTTAAAAACAACATAATCCGCAACCTTCTCAAACGAAACATAAACGTCATCCGTGTACCGTACGATTACTCAGCCAAGGATATCCTAGCGTTCAATCCAGACGGCATCTTTTTGAGCAACGGACCAGGCGACCCTAAAAAATGCGTCAAGACAATTGAAACGACTCGCGAACTCGTAGAAAAAATGCCCGTTATGGGCATTTGCCTGGGCGCACAAATACTCGCTCTATCACAAGGCGGGGACACCTACAAACTCAAGTTTGGACACCGAAGCCAGAATCAACCTGCTCTTGACTTGAAAACCAATCGCTGCTATATCACAACGCAGAACCACGGATACGCTGTTGATTTCGACTGTTTCTCTAAAACGCCTCTGGCTTGCTGGTTCATAAATGCGAATGACAAAACGGTTGAAGGCATGCGTCATAAGACGAAACCCGTGTTCGCGGTTCAGTGGCATCCTGAAGCTTCACCAGGACCATACGACACCGAATTTCTCTTCGACGAATTTGAAAAGAACATGGAGGCGAAGCAGTAATGCCCAAGCTTGACTGGATAAAAAAAGTTTTAGTGTTGGGCAGCGGCGCCATCAAAATCGGTGAAGCCGCAGAATTTGACTATTCTGGAAGCCAATGCATCAAAGCTCTCAAAGAAGAAGGCATTGAAACTGTCCTCATTAATCCTAACATAGCAACAATTCAGACTGATCCACGACTGTCGGGCAAAGTCTATCTGCTTCCGGTCACGCTCGAATACGTAGAAAAAGTAATCCAGAAAGAACACCCCGACGGAATATTGCTGGGTTTTGGTGGACAGACAGCGCTTAACTGCGGTATCGAGCTGTCTAAAGCAGGTATTTTGGAAAAATATAACGTCAAGGTTCTTGGCACACCAGTTCAAGCCATCGAAGACACCGGTGACCGAGAACGTTTCCGAGAAGTCATGCTTAAAGCCGGTGTACCTCCGCTTCGAAGTAAAGCCGCCACTACGGTCGCTGGTGCTCTTGAGGTGGCAAAGGAAATCGGTTATCCAGTCATAATTCGCGTTGCCTACACTTTGGGCGGAAAAGGCGCCGGAGTAGCTCATAATGCTTGGGAACTCAAAGAACTTTCAACCCGTGGTTTAGCTCAGAGCAGAATCAGCCAGATACTCGTCGAAGAATACGTTGGGCACTGGAAGGAAGTCGAGTATGAAGTCATGCGCGACTACAACGATAACTGCCTAACCGTTTGCAACATGGAAAACTTTGATCCCATGGGCGTCCACACTGGGGACTCCATCGTCATAGCCCCTTCACAAACCATGACCAACCGCGAATACCACAACATACGCTCTATATCCATCAGAGCCATCCGCGCTTTGGGCATTGTTGGCGAATGCAACATCCAGTGGGCACTTCATCCTAAATCTGAGGAGTGCCGCGTTATAGAAGTCAACAGTCGCATGTCTCGTAGCTCGGCATTAGCAAGCAAAGTTACCGGATACCCCTTGGCGTACATAGCGACGAAACTGACGATAGGCTATACGTTGCCCGAACTAGTCAACAAAGTCACTGAAGTCACAACCGCTTGCTTCGAACCAGCCCTAGACTACGTGACCGTGAAAATTCCCCGATGGGACCTCCAAAAATTCAAAAATGCTGACCGACACATCGGCCCCCAAATGCGCAGCGTCGGCGAAGTAATGTCCATAGGGCGCTGTCTAGAAGAAGCACTTCAAAAAGCGGTTCGCATGCTTGACAACGGCAAAGTCGGTCTTGTTTGTAACCCTGAAGATTCCGAGCTTGAGCCAATGGAACGTATTCGAGAAGTTCTGGCGAACCCCACTGACGAACGGCTCTACAAGATAGTCAAAGCTATCAAAATGGGTCTATCCATCGAGGAAATCTACCATCTCAGTGGCGTGGATCCATTTTTCCTTCACAAGATCCAAAACGTTATCAACATGGAAACAAAACTGCGAAGCCTTCAGCTCAAAGACAGCACTGCCAACAACATTATCAAAGAAGCTAAACGGTTAGGCTTTTCAGACGAACAAATAGCTGTCTGCACAGACACAAGCGAGCCTGAAGTGCGCCAGTTCAGAAAAACCGCTGGCATCGTTCCAGTGGTCAAGCAAATAGACACTCTAGCAGCAGAATATCCGGCTAAGACCAATTACCTATACTTGACGTATGGGGGAGACGAAGACGACATCGAATTTAGCAAAGACAAACACAAAGTTCTCGTACTGGGCGCAGGCGTTTTTCGCATCGGCTCAAGCGTCGAATTCGATTGGTGCGGCGTCAACACTATCTGGGCGCTAAAGAAATACGGTGTCCAAGAAGCGATTATGGTTAACTATAATCCTGAAACAGTCAGTACAGACTACGACGTTTCGGACAAACTTTACTTTGAGGAGCTTAGCCCTGAAAGAATCCTTGACATTTACGAGAAAGAAAATCCGCAAGGCCTCATCGCTAGCGTAGGCGGACAAATTCCAAACACAATAGCAATGAAGCTTGCCCACTCAGGGGTAAAACTGTTAGGAACGGCAGCTGAAGATATAGACCGCGCGGAAGACCGATCAAAATTCGCCGAGCTTCTCGACAAGCTAGATATCCCGCAACCGCCGTGGAGCCGACTAGCATCAATAGAAGGCGCCAAGTTGTTCGCGGAGAAAATCGGATATCCAGTCATCGTGAGACCTAGCTACGTCCTGTCGGGCTCTGCGATGCGTGTGGCTCAAGACGAAACTTCCTTGGAAAACTTTCTCAAATTAGCCGCCAAAGTGAGTCGCGATCATCCAGTGGTCATATCCAAGTTTATCGAAGGCGCTAAAGAAGTGGAAGCCGACGGCGTCTCGGATGGCGAGACCTGCCTTATAGGCGCCATAATTGAGCACGTGGAGAATGCTGGTGTCCATAGCGGTGACGCTACCATGTCAATCCCGCCTCAGACCCTTTCTTCCGATATCCTAAAGAAAGTGGAAACGGCTACTCACAAAATCGTCACCGCCCTAAAGATCAAAGGCCCATACAATATTCAGTATCTTGTCAAAGACGGCGAAGTCAGCGTCATCGAATGCAACTTGCGAGCCTCACGATCTATGCCATTTGTGAGTAAAACCCGCGGCGTTAACCTCATTGAGCTTGCCACTCTTGCAATGCTGGACAAAAAATTCAGCGTCGCACTCAAAACTTGCCAATTGCCCCCCATTCAGCATGTCGGAGTGAAGGTTCCTCAATTCAGCTTTATGCGACTCAGCGGTGCCGATCCCGTTTTAGGCGTTGAGATGCTTAGCACGGGCGAAGTAGCCTGTCTGGGTGAGAACTTCGCTGATGCTTTCTCCAAGGCGCTTCAATCAGCTGAATTCTGTATGCCTCCGAAAAATGGCTCTGTGCTGATAACGGTTGGTGGAGATGAGCCCAAACGTCGTGCGGTGGTGTTGGCCAAGGCGTTTGAAGAAATGGGCTTTAAGATTTACGCGACGAAACATACGGCTGAAGTTATGCAAGCAGGTGGCGTCAAGAGTGTTGAAACGCTTTACAAAGTCAAGGAAGCAGCTGAGCCTAATATTGAAGACTTCCTATTAGACCGCAAAATTGACTTGGTCATCAATGTACCAATGCCTAACAAGAGGTCAAGCTTCACGGATGTTCTAACAGATGGTTATATTATAAGGCGGCAAGCAGTGGAGTTCAACGTGCCCGTCATCGTTAACTTGGAGTTGGCATCTGCCCTTGTTAAGGTTCTAAAGCAACATAATGGAACAACCATACGTTCATTGAATGAGTATATGGATGCCCTTCCTTGGAAATTGTGGTAAGCACCTGAGGTTGACCGATTGAATGAAGTACCTTCTCATAGTCGGCGACGGCATGGCTGACTACCCGATCCCAGAACTTGGAGGCAAAACTCCACTTCAAGTAGCTCATAAACCGAACATGGACACGCTAGCCGCCAAAGGACGTAGCGGGCTCATCAAGAATGTGCCCAACGACATGCATCCCGGGTCTGAAACCGCTATTCTATCGCTTCTTGGCTATGACCCTCACCTCTACTGTACCGGAAGAGGCCCCTTAGAAGCTCCTGCTCGAGGCATCAAGCTTGGGAAGGCTGATGCTGCCTTCAGATGCAACTTGATTACTCAAAAAGAAGGGCGAATTATTGATTATTCTGCTGGTCACATAACAACGGGAGAAGCCGAGCAACTAATAGAGGCTATTAGGAAAGCATTTGAGAAATCTGGCAAAGTTGAGTTTTACTCTGGTCTGGACTACAGGCACTTCTTAATTCTACGAGATACCCCAGACTCCTGTCAGATTAAATGTACGCCACCGCATGATGCAACGGGAATAGAGTTTTCCACTATAATGCCTTGCGCCGGTTCAAAAAAGGTTCAAGAAGCAGTTGCTTCGTTAAAGGACATGATTTTGAAGTCATCGCCTATTTTGGAGTCGCACCCCGTCAATGTCACTCGCGTAAAAGCAGGTAAGCGACCCGCAAACTTGATTTGGCCTTGGGGAGGCGGTCCTAAACCTTCCATGCCGCCCTTCCAAAAAAAATACGGCTTAAAGGCCGCAGTAATATCTGCCGTAGATTTAGTGAAAGGCATAGGAACCTACGCAAGAATGACTCTTATCAATGTCGAGGGTGCAACAGGGTTGGCAAACACGAATTACGAAGGCAAAGCCGATGCAGCCTTGAAAGCTTTAGAAACCCATGATTTAGTCTTTGTCCACGTTGAGGCGCCAGATGAAGCTGGTCACGTGAAAGATGCAGCGTTGAAGATAAAAACTATAGAAGACCTCGATAAGCGGTTGTTAGGGCGGATTTTAAACAAGTTGCCGGAGCCGTACGCGGTGGCTTTGTTGCCTGACCATCCAACGCCTATCGAAGTAGGCACTCACACAAGGGATCCTGTTCCATTTGTCATATACTCCTCAAATCGTTCTGCTGACGGTGTTCAAACGTTTGACGAGTATGCGGCAAAGAAGGGTGCTTTTGGGTTGACGACTGACAAATCGCTTATGTCCCTCTTTATCGAAAACGCATGAACGGCCTGCCCTTGTGCGTTCAATTCCTCTGCAAGAGGGAAGCAAAGACATTCAAAGGCCATTCAGGAAATGGCGCAATTAAATAAACATCAGCCTGATCGATACCTTGAATTCCTCGAATGCTTTGATTTAGAGCAAAAACGTCATCAAAATCCCTTATCGCTACGACAACTCTCAAGTCATATTCTCCAATTAATCGGTAAGTTACGATGGCGTTCGGTATTTCAAGGACTTGTTCTTGGATTCTTGGCATTTCACTTCGTTTGGATGCTTTAATGAGAACATGAGCCATCGCGTTGTATCCGAGTTTCTTCAAATCTACAGTAATTGTTGATAAAGTCAGCAATTTTCCCCTGATTCTTTGATACCTTTGGATAACGCTCTTCGTAGAAATGCCTATTTCTTCTGCTACCCTTTTGAAAGGAGTGCGCGCGTTTCGAGTAAGTATTCTGGCGATCTGTCTGTCTGTTTCATCAAGCCTAACTTGTTTAGCTGCTGAGGAATTTTGTGTGTCTGTTTCGTTTTGGTTTAATTCTTTCCTATTTGTTCTCAGCCCGTTAATCAGCAAGTTTTCAGGATGGTCCATGCCTATGACTTCAGTCCAAATTAATGAATGAATTTGGTTAATGTTTGGATCCGCCTCTAACTCTTCCAGTACTTTTGCCAGTTTTTCCACATTGGCTAAAACGACGAATGCCCGGATATTATATTTCCAGAAGGCGCCAGCTCCGAGCACAGCGACGTACGGCTTGGTTTCAAGAAATTCTATTACTTTGGCTTCGTCTTTTACCGCGGTTGAAATTCCCAAATCGACTACCGTGTTATATCCAACGATGCGCGGATCAATTTGCATAATCTC
>DATJPJ010000229.1:0-4424 GCA_035506455.1 Candidatus Nanoarchaeia archaeon | reverse complement strand
CCTCACCGAAATGGCAAAAACTGCATACCAAGGTCGAAAACTCGGAGAAGCCGTTGACGTCTGGGAAAAAATGGTTAAAGAAAAAGACCTCACGATAGCGATGGGCTTCGCTGGAAGCATGAGCACAGCGGGACAATGGACTATCGTCAACTGGCTTATGGAGAATCGGTTCATAGACGTCCTCGTTTCCACGGGCGCCAACGTCAGCGAGGACATTGTCGACGCTATGGGTTTCGGATACTACCAAGGCAGCCACATGGTTAACGACGAACAACTCCTCAAAGACGATGTCAACCGCTACTACGACGTCTTCGGAAAAGAAACCGACTACCGCAAAATGGAGGAACTCGTCACTGACTTCATTATGACCCTCAAAACCGACTACCCATATAGCAGCGCAGAATTCTTCCACGAACTCGGCAAATTCCTAAGCGAAAAGAAAATTCCCGCAATAGCCGCAAAAGCATATGAAAATGGCGTGCCTATTTTCAGTCCAGCATTCCTGGACAGCGCTTACGGTGAAACCATCCTCATGGCTAAGAACAAAGGGCACAAAATCATCGTTGACTCAGCAAAAGAATTCGAGCAGTTCGTCAGCATAGGCACCAAAACTAAAGACGTCGGAGTAATCTACATAGGCGGCGGCGTCCCCAAAGACCTAACCCAACTAATCGCAATATCCGTCTCACCCATGACCGAAGATAAAGGTGTGCCCGGACGCGACGGTCACCTACGTGCAGGTCTACAAGAATATTATTACCCTCACAAGTATGCGATACAAATCACAACCGACGCGCCACAATGGGGCGGCTTGAGCGGATGCACACTGGAAGAAGCCATCAGCTGGGGCAAAATCAACAGCCAGCCCAACACCCGCGCCGTAGTCTACAGCGATGCAACTATTGCACTGCCACTAATCACGCATGCGTTGTGCGAGAGGGTTCCAGCAAAACGAAAGGGACCAGACATGAACTGGCTCTTCGAAGGTCTTTAAACCTTCTTTCTTATTTTTTGTTTAGTCTGGTGAAAAGTGAGCCTGCCATCACTGGCAGAATTATGGATGCGTCGCCTTCAACCATTATGCGCCTGGCTTTTTCACTTATTTTTCCCCATGAAACTGCTTCTCTAGGTCTGGCACCGCTTAGGCTTCCGTCCCATTCATCCGCCGTGGTTATGTAGACGACAAAGTCTAATCCGTCTTTGAACTGGTTCCACCAGATCGTGTGGTGTTTGCTGATTCCTCCGCCTACGATGAGGGCACCGCTTTTCTGTGCGTCAAACACTATGTTGTTCAGCATGCCTGAATCTTTGAGGAGGTTAAGCTTGAAACTATGGTCTTGGCTAAATAACCAAGTCTGGTAGCCGACGGCGCCATCAGTTATACCCGGCACGAAGACAGGAATACTATTCTTAGATGCCCAATAGAGAATTGAAGATTCGTTACAGCACCGGGAGCCGATTTCGCAAACTAGCTCACTTGCCGACAGTTCTTTCTTTCCTTCCTTCCACAGGTCTGAAAGGAGTGCTTGGATTTTTTTTTCGATGATGGTTCCGTAACTTTCGTTGGGTACCAGCACGTTGCCCAAACGATTTACGCCTTCTTCATGCAGTTTGCTGTCGTTCATGACAAAGCTGCCGCGGTAGTAGTCTTTCCAGCACCTTGCCAAGTCATGATCGATTGTGCCACAAGTAGTTATTACAACGTCGACAAGTTTGCGTTTAACAAGCTCGCGAAGAACGCCGCGGGTCCCTGTTGCGACGAGATTCCCCGTGAACGAGAGGAACTTAATGCAACCCTTAGTTTTTATCATATCTTCCATTATGCTAACGCTGGTTGCGAGCTTGCCTGCGGTAAAACCCCAAGCATCTTCCATCTGCTCGACTAGTTCGTCAACAGTCATTTCTTTGGAAAAATCGTAGTCTTTGACAGCCTCTTTCAACTTGGTCACGGTCCGATGTTGTGAAGAGAAATGACGTGTTAAGATAAATATGTGTCGAAACAGCTAATTCGCGAAAAAGAGTATCAGCTAAACGGTTAGATAGCTAATGATCTTTGAATAAAGATCTTTGTCTTTCTGATCTTCGTAACCCGCGTATATACTTGGATTATCGTTTACTTCTACCACAACAAATTCGCCATTGACCTCTTTTACGTCAACACCGTATAGACCTTTACCGACGACGCTGCAAGCCTTCAAAGCCACTTGTCTGAGGCTCTGCGGAATCATTTCTTTTTTAAGCGCCACTGTTCTACCCCACACAATGGTTGGTTTGCCTCTGAGCTTGGCCCCGTGCTTCCATCTGCCCCTGGGAATCATGTACTTGCAAACGTACAGAACATCGTTGTTGAGAACGCCCACTCGCCAGTCGAATTCCGTTGGAGTGAATTTCTGGATAGCAAGAACGTCTGATTTCTTAAAGAAACGTTTGCACACATCTCGAAAGCTGGTTTCACAAGCGGCTTTCTCAACATATTTGCTGAAGCTTGTGTACGGCGCCTTGATTACGACCGGTTTGCCCAACTGGTCAAAAATATCTGCAATTCGCTTATGGTGAAACTCGTCTTTGTTCAAGAACACTGTTGGTATGCGGGGTACGTCGTACTTTTCAAAAAGCTCATACTGATGGACTTTGTTGCCACATATCGTGATTGATTCAGGATCGTCAATAACCTTTAGCCCTAATTCCCATGCAGTTTTCGAAACAACATACGCTGTATTCAACGGGTCAGTAGTTGCGCGAATAAAGACAGCGTCGAATTTGTGGACATCAGAGATGTCTTCTCGGAACAGAAAGCGAAAATCCTGCCCTTGCTTCTCAGCAGCCTTCTTAAAGTTCTGGAGAGCGGCTTCTTCTCTGGGGTCGGAGAAATTATATTTTTCAACAAAGCAGGCAATCTTAGGCACCGAAGCGTTCACCTTGCTCCGAAAGGAGCGAAACCTCTCTCGAAATCATCTTCAAATCTTGCTCGGATAGCTCATCCTTTCTTACGGGTTGCAACCCGCAGAGATAAGCTTTGCCATCAGCTTTTTGTACATGTAGCTTACAAACAGGTATCTTAAAAACCTCGTAAACTTGCTTACTGATCTTTTGAGTTTCTATGTCCTCTGTGCACTTGCCAAAGAACGATTTTAACGTGGCTATTTCGCCTTTAAGAGGTTGAACGCATACCGCGAACTTGTAATTCATGCCAAGACTTTTCATGGCACGGTAAAGCCCGCTTTTGTTGTTGGCGGTTTTGTATCCATCATACATGAACGGGTTAACCGCAAAAACGATTACTGGGAACCCGAGCTGAGTGACGATTTTCTTCACAGAATCTGTAACTAGAAACGGCAGTGTCGGAACTCCCGCCATAGCAGCTCGAAGAAGCAGAATAGGCGTTCGGCTGGAATCTATAATGTTTTCGCACGAAGGAATAACAGCGTTGCCCAAAACTTCTGCATGAAGCGAAACATAATATCCTGTCTTGAGATATCGATAGTCATTATTTATGTTTAAAGTTGGTTCTTTGATGGTTGAATCTAAAAACGCAGCGGGATTAATTACTCGCGAATCGGTGGTTAGGTCGATGTTCGAGACGACCAACACTCATGAGACACCAGGCAATCGGAACCCGAATATTCCAAAGGTCGTATTTAAGATTAGCGCTCGCCGCATCTGGGAATTTGACTGGAAAAACGCCTCCCTCTAAAACTAGGTTTAGAGCAACACGCTGATAGTTGATTATTCGATAGACTTTAGAAATTTGTCTTCAAATAGCAAACGTTAAAAACACATTTGAGAATTGAATCTGTTAGTTGGCATATTTATGCAGAGTCTGAAGGACCTAAGGGAAAAAATTAAGCTCTTGGAAGATGAACGTGCGCGACTATCAACCGAAGTAGAAAGTCTGCGAAAAACCGCCGAAGCACGCGCCGCAGCCCTCGAAAACGAGGTGAGCCAGTTGAGAAAGGAAGTTAGTGGACTGCGAGAATTTCTGAGGCCTTAATCCGGGAAAACCCACTTCAAACAACCCAATGCAGTTAATGTGTAGTTCAAGTGGAAACGCGGATTTTTTTAGAGATATTCTTTTAAGCGCCAAACTTCATCCTTTAAATGCATGCCGTATAAGTTTACCTTTGACATTTCTAAAGCTCCGCACCACTTCTTCGCGGAAATTGCAGTGGCAAGTTACCAACGAGGAGTCCACAAGGTCTTTCTAAAAACGCTGCAAGATATCGTGCGTAAGTTCCGAATTCAAGAAGCCACAGGCCTTAACATCCAAGATGCTGTCGTACTCATCCAAGACCTTATCGATATACAAGCCGTCAATCTTATGACCAGGTCAAGTTTTTTGCAAACCAAAAAACGCGCTCTTTTCCTACCACATTGCAGCCGCAAATACATGGATGGACGTTGCAAAGCGGTTTTCGATTCTTCGC
>DATJPJ010000228.1:0-6176 GCA_035506455.1 Candidatus Nanoarchaeia archaeon | reverse complement strand
GTAGATTATGTCTAGTTGTGAGCCGTAATGGCTGATGAGGATGTTCATGTTTTGCCAGATTTGTTGTGATTGGTTGTCGGCTGGCCATAGGCCCCATATTTTATCGTTCGAAGTGCGCATGCCCCAACCGTAATTGCTTGGTAAGACAAATGCCGCCAGTGCTGTGTTTTGTTGGTTCGTGCTTCGTGGGGAAGCTTGTTTGTTGTTCCAGAACTGTTTCATAGCTCCAAACTGTTCGTCAGATAAGCCTCCCGTGCCGTTTACAGCATAGTTGAAGACGATAACGTATTTTGCGCCCGCGTCGTAGGCGAGAGTCATGTCTCGTAGGATGCTTGTGCCTGTTTCGGGAGTAGGGGGATTGTTGGTTGCCCAAGTAATTATGGCACCCCAATTTTTGTTCTGTGCAGTTGCGGCGCCTCGGCAGAGCGCTATCTGCTCCGTTTCGTTATTCGCCCCCCTGTTGCCGCCAAGCTCTGTGAAAACGGCAGCGTATCCTGCTTCATAATCAAACCAATATAGCGCATAGTCCGAAGTAAAAACAGGGATTGTGTAGTTTAAGCCACTGGGGTAACTGGTGTTAGACAGGATTTGCATGCCTCGATTGTTGCTTATGCTGGAAATGTAGCGGTTGGCTGCTTCATCATAGCTTGTAATGTTAGCGAAGGTACTTACGGGCGAACCGGAAAAAGTTACATTGTTGCCGCCCCAGTAACCGGTGTCAATTTGTTTTCCGCCTGGTTCGTCGAAAAGATAAACCCCCAAGAATTTATCGCCCCACCGCTCCTTCGTGCTGTTAAGCCAGGAAACGTGCCATGGTGTTATCCCATAGGCGTCCCAAGTTGAGGCATTATAAACCGAGCCAATATTTGCGGTTACGTTGTAGTAAATCATGTAGAAGTACACTATTATAGACATGTTAGCTTGTACCGCGTAGTCACAGATTTGGTCCAGTATACTGCTGTTCGAGGCCCCGCTAATGGTAGCGGAGTCGACTACGAAAAGGTTAGTGTAGCTGCTGACATTGTCGATAAGACTTTTCGCTTCTGCTACAGAATCTCCACCATAAGTAACGCCAACGAAAAAGCTTCCACCACTGGTTGCACCACTTGCATTAACCTGTCGAGGCAAGTTAAATGCAGGCGCAATCACAAGAAAAAGCAGGAAAAACACTGTGAATATGCGCCAAGATATCTTCATCGAGCCAACCGGACTGATCTAAGCGGTCATTATTTAAAAAACTACCCAATTGACGCGTTGCCAGCTCATTTTCTTGCTTCTTGTTGATGGTTGAATTTGCCGTCATGCTTCGCTTTCTTTCTGTCGTAATTTTCCATAAAACTTATCTTGACCGCGAGGCATTTGCCGTTATTCGCGAGGTATTGTTAATGGGTAACTTGATGGTTGCGGTCGTCGGCGCACAAGGCTACAGTCAAGCTATAGGCAAAAAAGGCACTTCAACAGACATTACGTTGTACAATTTGAAGAAAGGCGAAGACACGGTTACGCTTGTCGAGCCAGCTCGCTACCCTGAAAGACTGGCGCCACTATTCTTCGCGACCTCGGAAACAAAGAAAGCCATAGTTATTGTAGACGAGTTGAATGCTGCACTGGGAGAAAGTCTTGTGATGTTGCAGTGCTGCGGCGTAAACAGCGGCTATTTTATTCTTAGAAACTACTTGCCTAAGGAAAAAATCGAGCCCATCATTCGCGGCACGATTCTGGAAAAATATGAATTCCTTCCTGACGACGCTAACGCTATTCGCGAAAAACTCCTCGCGGACGCAGCACAACAAAAAGCCAACGCAGCCACGGTTGGCACCGTGCCCATAGATCATTCATTCAATGTGAAGGGAGTCGGAGTAGTAATACTGGGAGTCGTAGTGAATGGTGGCGTGACTAAACATGACGAAATGCGCTTGCTTCCAGGTACAAAGAAAGCACAGGTAAGATCTATCCAAAAACACGACGACGAATTTGATTCGGCAGTCGAAGGCGACCGCGTCGGACTTGCGTTAAAAAACGTGGAAGTTGAAGACGTTGAACGGGGCGTTGTCTTAACCACGGACCCGACGATGAAGTCATCAAAAACTCTGAAAGCTCAAGCGACTCTCGTAAGATATTGGCAAACGCCGATCAAGGAGGGCATGGTACTCCACATCGGCCATTGGATGCAGTTCCTTAACAGCAAAGTCGACGCAGTAACTGACGATACAGACTGGCGCAAACCTTTCTTGACAATAACGCTGGAAAAGGAACTAGTTTACCGCACAGGCGACAAAGCTGTGCTAATGTACTTAGAAGGTGGCAAGTTAAGAGTCGCCGGAACCGTGGAACTCGTGTGAGTTGTTTCTCAAGCTCGTTCTTGATTCCAACTCGCGGATGAGTAGCCAAGGAAAAGGCAGACTCTGTGTCTGCTTCTTTCTTCAATCGAAAAGGCCCGGTTGTTTCTAAGATGATTTTATATGTTTTCTCGTTAACTATACTTTCCCAAAAGTGGTTGAGGTAGTCAGTTACATGGGGAAGGCGGGTTGATTTCGTCGTCTGCGTCGGCTAAGTGGGGACTTGACAAGTGGCGACTATTCTTCCTCGTGTTCGCTATCATCTATGCGATTTGTTTGTTGATTAACCTATCTTACATGTCTATCCAGTGGGATGAAGTCTCGCACTTAAATGGCGGCTTATATCTTCTCCAAGGCAACTTTCAAAGATACTTCAACAATAACGCATTCTACCCGCCACTTTTTGACATATTCACTGCTGGCTTCTTTGGTGTAGGCGGCGCAACCTTGTTCATGAATAGGTTAGTCTCCGTCGTTTTCTCTCTGCTCACCTTGTTCATGGTTTTTGAGTTTGGCTACCGTACTTATGGTCCAAAAGCAGGTTTGCTTGCAGCCATTTTTCTAGGAGTTATGCCGGGGTACTTTTGGTTGAGTCGTATGGCTATGATTGAACCCATGCTAATTTTCTTTTTCACCCTCTCCGCGTTTTCGTTCTACGGCTGGCTGCGAACTGAAAAAACGAAGTGGCTTCTCGTAAGTGGGTTAGCAGTGGGTTTGGGCATTCTAACCAAGTACCAGGTCGTAATCGTCCTGCCTGTTATGCTCATGGGACTGGCACTGCTCGGAAGAGAGCATCTGAAGAAGAAACTGACGCGTCTACCCTTGTTTATCTTGACGGCAGTTATCGTTGTTTCACCATGGATCGTAGTTTCTTACCAACTATACGCTTCAAGCATGTTAAGCACATGGATTTACGCTTTAAACATAGGTAATCCTGACAAGTTACTCTATAGCTTAGGATTAACTAGTGCAGGTCTAGGCAGATTTCCAGCTTGGTTCTATGTGATGCCGACTTGGTTGCAAACGCCCATGTTCTATTCGGCTGAGCTTACCGTGCCATATGTTAACGTGCATCCTATCTCATTCTTCCTCTACGCCCTTGGCTTGTTAGGGCTTGGATTTTTTGTTTGGAGACGCAAAAATCTCGACAAGTACCTGCTTCTCTGGTTTGTTGTCGCGTACATCTTCTTCACAATTATTCCAAACAGACAGTGGCGTTATATGGTGCCAGCATTTCCTGTCCTTGCCATTTCAGCTGCGGTACTCCTCGCGTCTGCCTACAATGGCGCAATGGGTCTCTTGAAGAATAAACACATAAGCCTAAACCAGAAACGTTACGTTCAAGCTTCGGCGCTTTTCCTCGTGGCAGCAACGGTTATCGGGGTAGGATTCAGCATCAGCGATGCTTCAAGCTGGGTGTCGAATGACCAGATACACATACCTATTCAAGAAGCGACAAATTTCGCAGCCACTCACTTAGCCGAAAACCAGTCGATTATGGTCATGTGTGCGCAGAACCTTTTCAGCAAAGACATGGTAGGCTTCTACTTGAATGCCCAGGGCAAAAACAACACGGTGCTACAGTATCCGTTAAATCCCGTTGATACTTACACGCCTGATTTCAACATAACTGAATTTATTAACTTGTGCCAACAGAACAACGTGAAATACGTGTTTACATATGAGTACGGTGGCGACGTACCCTATTTCAATACGACGCTAAGCCTAATGAGTATCTACCAGATGCTTTACAACTCGGGCAAGTATACTCAGCTGTATGACAACCAAACCTATTGGTTTGGAGCATACCCACGCCGCATATTCGTCTTAACCTACTTGGGTTAACTTCGCACTTCCAAAAACTCGAAACCGGTCTTTTCATTTAAGGCTCGCGATGCTTCTGCATTTGTAAGTTCAAGAAGTACAACCTCACCTATGTGCCATATTTCCACACCCATTCGAACACAACCTGTTATGGTTTTTTCGCCCCTGCCAAAACTTGCATGCATATGGAGTTTGGGCTTACCTTCTTCGTTAACAAATATGGTTCCAACTCCGACAATTTCGCTGGTGCCGCTAAGCAGAGTGATAACAGGTTCGGGTGGAATGGCATTGCTTTCTTTTGGGCCAACAACCACGCGGCTTTTTTCTTTGGCGCCTCCTATCAGAAAGCACAATGCGCTGGAAATGTTTTGTTGTTGAGCGAAGTTCTCTAAAACGTCGGGTAAGTGATCTTTATCGTGCATTCTAAGAATGAAGACTCGTCCAAGTTTGGCTTCAGTGAACTGCATGGTTGGTCTTAATGCTAAAAATGGGTACTTGAATAAAAATGATTTCAAATTGAAAGGGGTAGTTGCAGAATCTTGGTTGTAGACTCTGTGGAACACAAGACAGAATATTAGTATCGGTCTAGGTAGATTGGTTCTTGGGCTTGTTTTTTCCGTTGCTCTATTGTTAATTCGTCTAAGCTGTTACCTACGTGAATGGTTACAGTCGAAGTTTCCTTAGCGCGAGCTTTTGGCTTTCTATTGTTTGGCAATTTCTGTCCTCCCTTAGATTTGAATGAAAGACGACTGAATAAGCTTAATAAATATTATGGATTACAAATAAGGCTTCAAAATGTAAACACACGCTTTTGTGGCGTCCAAACTGATGGAAAGTCGTTTCTATCGGCGGAAACGATCGTTTTTCCAAACATCGGCTGAGTCGCTGTAGCCCCGATGCTCCCAAAAACCTAGTTCCTTGTTGCGGGTGAACCGCACATGAACCACCCACAGTGCGCTTTTGTAGGCATATTTACTTGGTACGATAAGGCGCACTGGGAAGCCGTAACCTTCTTCTAAGGCTTCGCCGTTGAGTTTGCGGGCTAAAAGGACGTCATCGTTTTTGAGCTCTTCTCGAAAAAGCGACGTTGTATAGGCGTCTGCGCACTCGAAGGTTACTGATTGTGCTGTGTTTAGGGGTTTTGCGAGACGTTCGATTTCTGCAAAGCGGACGCCTTCCCAACGGCAGTTTTCTACGCTCCATCCTTCGACACAATGGAAATCGCTTGTAGAGACAGATTGTGGCAATTGAGTAAATTCTGTCCATGTTAGTTTACTGGGTTTTTCGACTTCGCCGTCGACAGTTAAAGTGTAGTTTTCCAGTTTGATATGTGGGTTTGTTGAGGTTATACCCGGGTGGTCTATGCCCCATCGTAGAATTCGGTTTATAGCATTTTGCCCCGGGGGCAGTTTTTTCTGGCTTGAATTTTTAGAAGACAAGTAAAACCCTGATAGATGGAGGTCTTTGAGAAAAATAAAGTTTACTAACCTTTAAACTAAGTCGAGAAGAAACTTGTAAGCTGCTTTTGGCGATATTCATCTTTGCTAAAGCCTGCAACTCGCACACCTACGCGTCTAATTTCCATGTCCGTTTCTGACAGATATTTTTCGAAGAGTTCACGCGCGGCTTTGCGGATTGTTTCTTTGTCTTTGGCTGGTTTTTCAAGGGTTTTGGAGCGGCTCTTTGTAGATAGATTTATCATAACTGCGGCAATGCCAACTTGGCGATAGCTTAGTCCTTTCTGGGTGAATTCTTGGTATATTTCTTCGATTTGAGCGTCAATTTTCTGCATTATAAAATCGAGGTCGCGAGTGTTTTCTTTTAGCGTGCCCATTCTGCCGATGGATTCGGCTTCGCCCGCTTCGTGGACTGGTTCATTGTCTATCCCGTTGGAGGCTTGGTGGAAGTAGACGCCCAGGGTTCTGCCGAAGGTCTCCACAAGGCGTTGCACATCGTATTTTGACAAATCTGCAATAGTTTTTATGCCCATCTCCGCCATTTTGGCGACCGTTT
>DATJPJ010000227.1:0-2538 GCA_035506455.1 Candidatus Nanoarchaeia archaeon | reverse complement strand
AGGGATTTGTTTCTTGACTGTAAATGTTTAAGGCGCCAAATACTTTGCCGTCTTGAGATAGTAACGGCAGTACGCATGAGGCAGTGTAACGTCGTTTTATTGCTTCTTTGCGCCATGGTGAAAAGTTTGGGTCGGTCTGCATGTTTTTGCATATGTATGGTTTTCCTGTTCTGATTACTCTGCCAGTGGGTCCACATCCACGCGGGGATTTTGGGCTCCAAGTAACATTGAGCTGTTTGATGTAGTCTTTATCAAATCCAGCGAAGGCAACTGTACGTACTGTTCTTGCTTTGTTATTTTCGGCAAAACCCACCCATGCAAGTGCATAGCCACAGTCATGAACAATTATTTCGCAAACCTCTTGTGTAAATTTTGTCTCATCCGTTGCGTGCATGAGCGCTTGGTTGCTATTGCTGACAGCCCTTAGATGTCGGTTCAGTTTTTGGAGTATGTCTTCGGATTTCTTGCGTTCGGTTATGTTTCTGGCAACATGTACGGAGCCAATCAGTTGTCCGCCCTCATCTTTGAGGGGTGTGGTGCTTACTATGAAGTAGCCTCCCAGCTTTGGTTCGTACACTTCGGCGACGTGTTCTTTGCCGTCTTCCAAGGTTTTGGAATGGGGGCAAAACTCGGGTGGAAGGACTGTGCCGTGAACGCATTTGAAGCAGTTTTCTCCAACCGCTTGTTGTGGAGTGACTCCTAATTGCTCTGCCATGGCTCGGTTGGCTCGGATTATCCTGTGTTTGTTATCCAAAATTGCAACAAAATCTGGGACAGTATCGAATGTTCGTTCCCAATCGTTCTTCGCCCGCCGAAGTTCCTCCTCTACTTTCTTGCGCTGGGTGATGTCCATGCAAACTCCAATTAACCTTGAAGGTTTTCGGTTGCTTTTTTCTCCTTCAAAGTAGACTTGTCCTCGATAAGCTAACCAACGTGTTGAATTGTCCGGCAAGATAACTCGGTGCTCAACGTTATAGGACTCATTCTTTTTACCAGATAATGCCCGCTTTATCGCTACTTCTACTTTTTTTCTGTCTTCTGGAAGGATACTGCTTAATGTCCCATCATATTTTGGTGCCTTGTCTTTTTCAATACCCAACATTTGACGAGCATGGTCGTCCCAAAATGCTGTGCCTGTCTTAAAGTTGTATTCATATATCCCCAAAGCTCCAGCTTCCAAATACAAATAGTTTCTTTCAGCTGTTCGCCACAGTTCTTCTTCAGTTTTCTTTCGATCTGTAATATCTTCAAAAAGAGCAACAAAATAGCCTTTCTCCGGGCTGTAGGCTGACACGTGGAACCATTTGTCCAACGGTTCGGCGTGGTCTTCGAATTGAGATGGCTCACCAGTTAAGGCAACTCGTCCATATCTTCCTATCCAGTCTGCGGGGTCGTTCTCAATTCCATTTAGGACTTCTGTGACTTTCTTTCCTATTATTTTCTTTTTCTCGAGCCCCGTCATCTTCTCGAAAGCACTGTTGACTTCAAGGAAAACGTAATCAATGGGCTTGCCTGCCTCATCCAAGATTATTTTGTGGTAGGCGAACCCATCAATCATCTTCTCGAAAAACATGTTGGATTGAGTTTGGTCGAAACTGAAAGCTTTCGCCCGTCCATTTGCTTGACCATGGAAAGACAACAAATCACCCAACTGATGACTTCCAAATCTTAACGTTCTCTGGTATAAAAAAGCTTCATAGTCAAGTAGTATTGTGTGAATCTTTGATTTTGTGGCGGCATAAAGTAAATATGTCTTTTATGTTCAGTTCCGTAGGAGTTAAATTGATTTCAAAAGAATGTAGTCTTGGCGAGCAGATTTGAACCAGAATGAACTAGAGACGATATTCCGAAAACACAATTTCTTAGATTACAAATTCATAAGCGCACAAGACATTATTGTCGCCCAGTGGGTGCGGATGCGTTGCACTTTTGGCTGTAACAGTTACGCGAAAAGCGGATGTTGCCCGCCAAATGTGCCTTCTGTCGAAGAATGCCGAAAATTCTTCGAAAGTTACAAGACGGCTGTTGTTTTTCATTTGACCAAAAAGGTTGAGAAACCCGAAGACCGGATTCCTTGGAGCAAGGAAGCCAATAAAGAGTTGTCAAAAGTTGAAAAAGAAGTCTTTTTGGCCGGTAACTACAAAGCCTTTCTTCTGTTTATGGATGAGTGTCGACTTTGCTTCAAATGCGTCGGCAATAGAGCGGAGTGTCGAAATCCAAATCAAGCTCGACCAAGCCCCGAATCGTTAGCTGTAGATGTGTTTGGGACGGTGAGAAAACAAGGGTATCCTATAGAAGTCCTCTCAGATTACGACAAAATCATGAACAGATACGCTTTCTTAATGGTCGAATAAATCGACGCAACTCAATGATTTTGGAATACATTGATTTACTAAATGCTGAGGTATCATTGCAGACCTGCGAGCTAGACCAGATGTAGTTTAACAGGAAACCACCCATCCTGAATCAAGCTGCAAGAAGCCATTTCGGGTTCGTGTTGTTTAAATACAAGTGTTTGAATTCTAACTGTGCAAGAGG
>DATJPJ010000226.1:0-5102 GCA_035506455.1 Candidatus Nanoarchaeia archaeon | reverse complement strand
ATCATCAACTGCAGAAGCAGTCGAAAAAGAGACCCGAGGTGTCGTGGTCGAAGCAAACGATATGGCTAAACTGGCAGAGGGCGTAGTAGGCGATGCCGCAAAAGTAGAGGATTCAGCGAAAAAAATACTCGAAGAAGCAGAGTCAGTCGGCAGAAACGCTAACACAGTAGTCGCGCAGGTCACAACGATGGCAGGAGCTACCGAGCAAATGAAGAACGACCTCATCGCAGCGATAGAGCACCGTAAAGAGGTCCTAAACCGCTACTTAGAAAAAGCGGCAGCCGCTTAACTAAACCCTTTTTCCTTTTCTAATTTTCTCTTTTAGCATTATATCTAAGGCTTGAATGACATGGTCCATAGACCATTTCTTGTGCATATTACATGAGACATACAAGCGTTTTTCTCTAAAATTATCCATCACTGTGTTGATAAATATTGGCTCAAGAAGCAGTACCTAAGCCGGCGATCGAAATTACAGCGACGCCTGAAAAGAAAAAGCAGGTAAACATTCAGGAATTGGTCGATTCCCTAAAGAGTACTGCGGATGACATTGGCCAAATAAGTGAACTTAGCTCTGAAGAGAAAATATTAGTGTCACAGTTTTTCGTTTCATTGCTCAAGTTGATGCAGCCGCTTGCTCCTTCAATATCTGTTAACCAGTCGGCGCTTCCTCCGCAATTTAGCGATGTGGTTAAAGCAAATGTTGATCCAACAGGGCATTTAGTGCTCCAGTTCCAAGACGGCCATGTTGAACTTAAAAATTTGAGTGAAGATAAATACCGAGACCTAATGATGACAGTAGTCAGCGACGTGGTGCCCCAATTCAAGAACTTAACTTCTCAGCAGAAACGGAAATTGGAAAACCGCATCAAGATGCTCTCCAGCATCACCAAGGAAATACAAAAGAGTTCTGAAGCTCTATCTGCAGCTCTCTCATCCAGTCAATAGTTTCTCCAATGCTCATTAGACTTAATTGTTAGAACACCTACCTCTTATTCAATGTTGCAGGTTAAAATCCTAACCAAAAAAGACTACAATTTTGCAGTCGAATTAGCTAACACTATGAACTGGAACATGGCAGCCGAAGACTTCGAATTCAATGCATCACTTGAACAAGATGGCTGCCTCCTTTTAATTGATGGCAAAGAGCGTCTAGGCATCGCCACCTGCATAAGCTACGGCAAAATAGGCTGGTTCGGCAACCTCATAGTCAGAGAAGACTATCGAAAAAGAGGCGGAGGAAGCATTCTTGTGAAGCACGCCATCAACTATTTGCAGAAAAAAGGCGTCGAAACTATAGGATTATACGCTTACCCAAACCTGCAAGGATTCTATGAAAAAATGGGCTTCAAATTCAATATGGACTTCACGATCTTAGCCGCAGAACACCTTGAGCCAGCGACCCCTGAAACCATACCCAAGATTGGGCGGAGGCAATTCCAGGGCATCGTCGAATTTGATAGCCAATATTTTGGAGCCAAAAGAGAAGGTCTCCTTAAATCGATCATCCTTCAAAGGGGTAACGCCAGTTACTATGTTTCAGAGGGCAAAGAAGTAATGGGTTATGTTGCAGCCACCATTTACGAGTCCATGGCTTGGGTTGGACCCCTCATCTGCAAGCCTAATCGGCACGATGTGGCTGCTTCATTAATCAAGTCGGTTTTCTCCGACATAGGCAAGAGAAGCGTCTACGCCGTTGTCTCCAAAACAGATATTCCTCTCCTTGAGGTATTCTCGAGCTTTGGATTTAGAGAAGAGTTCTTTGTTTCAAGAATGTTTTTAGGCAAAGCTACCGCAAAGAATTGCATATACATAGCTGAGTCTTTAGAGCGAGGATAATTTATGGGAGATTACTGTAGGTTTCTGTTAGAGGATTTCTTGAAGACTTCTTTTTCAACAGTTAAATGCTTAGTTGAGGGTGCTTCGGCAGTTAGAGGGCAAACACCCGATAGAAAAGTCACCCTCTTCCAATACGTAGGCGGCAAAAAAGTGTCTGTGCCATTCACTGATGAACGCTTCTACCTAAGAAGCTCAGTAGAATACACAAACCCACATCTAACAGTGGAAGAAGTACAAGGACTCATAGGAACACGCCTGCTCGAAACATGCGCCAACTACTACTTAGAACAAGGATTACATGAAATAACAACAAACGATATGGCGCCTCTTTTGGAGCTACTAAAGAAACCCACCAAAGGTTACATAGTACCCTTCCTATTAAACACTGATGATGTAGAAGCAGACCGCTACTCAATGAATCCTCTCAAACAATCCATAGTTGACAGCGGGCAAAGCGCTTTCCCAGCCATAAACGTCAAAACCGACGACTTAAAAATCGACGAAGCATACGCAAAAAAATATGATGGATCACTAATTTCTAAAAAAGAATGCGATCTCATCACTGAGACGCTTAGAACAGGCAACGGCAACTACTTGGACTTCGTTGACCAAATCAAGTACACCCAGCTAGAGGAACTTTCAGAGTTTTTCGGCATGGACCTAAGTTTGTATTCTTTACGTATGCCGCTTTCGACTCTCCAATCCGAAGGCAAAAACGGCTTACTCCACCACATTATAAGCGAAACCAATCGCGACTTCGACACAGTTGAAGCCGCCTACACATGCATGGGGAGAAGCATGAATAAACGCACGACACTTTTAACCGTACCACATTCAAGGAAGGGGTATGGTTCTAAACGTGCAGCAAGAGGCAAACTGCATTTTGAGAACAAAAAATTCCTCGACGCCACAGTCACCTACAAAACCACTGCACTATACCCTAACGCCATGAACCCAGAAGACATCGCCGTTGCGATCTGCGACGACAAATTCACCGTTGCAGGCGAAAAATTAGGAGACTACAGTTACACTGAAACGCCATCTTCGCCGCAATTTTTCCTCTACTCTATTGGGTCACCTGAAGACGCAACTATGTGGCATGGCATCGGAGCATGGGGCGCCTCTCAACTCTTACAAAGCTATACAAATGCACGCATCGCTTGCAGAGAGGGCAAATTAATTAAGGATATCAATCTAAAGTACCACCTCAACGTCAGGATACCCTTGCAGTTCAATCTTGCACCCGTAGGCTTATGGAGCCACCCGATCCACCGCAACGTAGACGCTAGCATTGGCAGCGTTGAGGATCTGCCGGATTTGGCGCATCGAGGCATGAAGCTTGAGTATCTTTCAGCTTTCAAGTAGGAGCAGAACAGTTTGCCTGGCATAGAATACGTGATGTTTCGACTGATGCGCATGTTTCGAGGTCTTCCAGTGAATCCACTAAGCATCGGCAACCAGAAAGCGATTTTTCTTGAATATTTCAAGGATTTTGATAAAGTCAAAGCGGTTCAGGGTATCTTTGGCGAGAAAACCACTGAAGTACTCAGTCATCTAAGAGTAGAGTTTAGCTGGTTAAATGGGTACATGTATGTTGATGGCGCCGACGGGCACCTTGTCATTAGCAAAAACTACCTAAACAGCGGCGACAAAACAGAAATTTACCTTGATTTAATCCATGAACTCTGCCATGTAAAACAATTTCTCGACGGTAAAGAACTTTTTGACCCAAGTTATGACTACGTTGATAGACCAACCGAAATTGAAGCATACCGTTATGCAGTGCACGAAGCAAGACGCATAGGTTTTAGCGAAGAGCGGCTCCGATGTTATTTGCGGACAGAGTGGATGAGTGATGACGATTTTGCCCGGCTAGCCAAAGCGGTCAACGTTTCACTGTAAAACTTCATGATAAACGTTTAACATTTTATCAGTGCAAAGTTTCCAAGTTAAATTTTCCGAGACAAATCTACGACCAGATGAGCCCATCCTTGCGCGTAACGCGTCATCACTAATTACCTTAATCAACGCGTCCGCCAAAACGTCTGTGCTTCCGCGTTCAACAAGTAACCCTGTTTCTCCGTTTCGTACTGCTTCGTTTACGCCGCCAATGTCAAAAGCCACCACTGGCAAGCCACTAGCTTGCGCCTCTAAAAGGACAATGCCTTGCCCTTCTTGTATCGAGGGAAGAACAAACACATCAGCGCTGTTGTATATTGCTGGGAGAGTTTCTTCTTTAACCTTGTTTAGAAAAACAAAGCTACCGCTGAGGTTTAATTTTTTCAGAGATATATCAAGTTGACCTTTTAGGGGTCCATCTCCTACGAGCAAAAACTTTGTGTCAGACTGGTCTTTAACTACTTTTTTTGCGGCTTCAACTAGAAGCGGTAGCCCTTTACGGGCAATTAAGCTTCCTACAAAAAGCACGCAGTGTTCGCTACCTAATCCGAGTTTTTTTCTCGTTTCTGCGGGGTTGCTTGTGGGCTTGAATTTTTCTGTATCGACACCGTTTGGTACAATCCTTACTTTGTCGTCTCCGATGCCATAGTTTTCTACAATTTTGCGCCGCGAATAGTTGCTTATGGTGACAATTAGGGAGGCGTTTTGGGCGGTTTGTTTTTCTAATTTAGCAAGGTGACGCATTAGTCGATTGGCAACTTTATCCCTTAACGTTTGGTTCGTGCTGGTTTTCGCTTGCCAGTATTCGTCTGCGAGGACTCCGTGAATGGTATGTATGAAGGGCTTTTTAATTCCTAGTTGCTTTAGCTTTTTGGGGAATCCATACCCGCTTACTGCATGAGCTTCAAATACGTCAGCGCCGATGGCGGCCGCAGTTTTTGTTAGGCTTCTGTTAAAGAACCAGTTGTCGAGCGGAAACATCCTATCGGTTGAATGACAAGGAATTAAAGCTGTATTGCCAATGCATGTGGGTTCTTTAAAGCCTGCTTTAGTTCCGCAGTAAACTGTGACATCTGCTTTTGATTGCATAAGCTTAGCTGTCTCCATTATACGCCGCTCAACTCCCCCGAAATATAGGTGAGGCGGTTGAGTGTTGAAGACTGCTAAACGAAGCTTTTCCATCAATGCGCCTTCTGTGTGGCTTAGTTATTGCTGTGTTTAGATTAAAAGCTGTGCCCGTTTAGGGTTTTACTTAAAACAAAGGAGTAGAGCTATTCCTCGCTAAAGCCGTGTTCAAGTCGTCCATGCGTCTTTTTGTAGAGAGCATCATGTTGCTCTTTGATTTTGCCAAAGATTGAAACATG
>DATJPJ010000225.1:0-4201 GCA_035506455.1 Candidatus Nanoarchaeia archaeon | reverse complement strand
GTTCTCAGCATGCATGGTACACATACCACCGTGGCCAGTTGCCAAAGCCTGGAACAAAACGTAGGCTTCTTGACCTCTCACCTCGCCTACAATCATCAAATCAGGTCGGTGTCTCATGCAAGTCTTGACGAGATCAAAGAGAGCAACTTCACCTACGCTGCTGCCGCCAAGTCCGTAACTTTGCCTTGCTATGAGCGAAACCCAGTTTTCATGCGACAAGTTAAGTTCGGCAGTCTCTTCAATAGTCATGATCTTGTTTCCGGGTTTGACAAGGCAAGCCAAGGCGTTCAACGCAGTAGTTTTACCAGCTGCGGTGCCACCTAAAACCATCACTGACGCCCTGTTTTCGAGGCATATCCAGAGATAAGCGGACATTTCCTCCGAGAAGGTACCGATGTTGATTAGGTCGATAATAGAGTAAGGATCTTCCTTAAATTTTCTGATAGTGAACGCTGTACCAAAGGGCGTAATCTCCCGTCTATAAGCAACGGCAAGTCGGTGTTTTCCTGGAAGTGAAGCATCCACTATAGGGAAAGCTGTGCTGACGTGCTTGCCAGCCATGTGGACGAGTTTAACAACCATGTTATCCAGAATTTCGTCGCTCTCGAATTGCAAGTTGGTTTCTATGCTTTCATGATTTCTATGCCAGATGTAAACCGGCCTGTTAACACCGTCGCAGCTTATGTCTTCGATGTTTGGGTCGCGCATTAGTGGATCGATTTTGCCAAACCCGACGAGGTCACGTTCGGCATGGTAAAGAATTTTGTACCAAGATACGTCTGGAAGCCACCCGAGGCTTATACGATATTTGTCAACAATTTTTTTTGCTTCTTCAGCAAAGAATTTTCGCGGATCAGCTATTTCCTCTTTGGGTGATTCGATTTCAGCTAGCAGAATTTCGAGAATGCGGTTGTACACATTTCTTTCGAGAGGGTCAAGTTGAAGTTCGTCAAGTATGTATTTATGCTCGCCAGTTTTTGGGTTCTGGACGATTATTACGTGAGCAAAAGGTTCGTAAAGCGGGTAACGCTCTATTACCTTTAAACCTCGCGGGATAGGCTTTTGAGCAACTTGAGGAACAACTACTTCAGTAGGCTTCTTCTTTTTGAGATTCAGGTTTAACTTGATTTTCAGGTTTTTTACGCCTGACAATGATGGTTTGGGCATGTTCCCCTCTCGGTAGGAAACGGTGCCCGCGCATCTCTATTAAATATTACGTCGTGAGATGTAATACTGAAGATGTGTAGAACAAAACTACACTAAGTCCAACAAAAAGGGATTAACCCTCTTCTCCTCAGAAATTGTAGTCTTCGGACCATGCCCTGGATATACTGTGTAATAGTCAGGCAAACGCATTAGCTTCCAAAGCGACTTTTGCATTTTCTCGTCGGAGCTTCCAGGAAAATCAGTTCGACCAATAGAACCAGCAAACAAGGCATCACCTGTGAAAACCTCAGTCTCACCTATAAGCGAAATACTGCCCAAACTGTGCCCAGGTGTATGAAGTACTTTCAATGTTACGTCACCCAGCTTAATGTAGCCTCCGTCCTCTAACAGAATATCTGCTGGTGGTGAAACGCAGTCATATCCAAAATAATGAGCTGTTTCCAAGCCAGATTTTCCGAGCATATAAGCGTCATCACGGTGAATACAGATTGGAACGTGAAAAGTTTCTTTGAGGACAGCGTTTCCGCAAGAGTGGTCTGGGTGCCCATGCGTGTTGATTATAATCTTTAGCTCCAAGCCGTTGCTGTGCAAAAAAGTGACGACTTCGTTTGCTTCGCTTTGACTTACAAATCCTGGATCTATAATGGCTGTATGCAGCGTTTCTCGGCAGTTCACGACATAGCAGTTAGTTGCGAGCAGGCCAACTTCAAACTTTTTAACCATCAACATTGGTTGTCAGCTTCACGATCAAATCCTTGAGCTCTTTTCAACTAATGAACGCTACGATATATAAGTAAAAGGACGAAGTGCAAGAAGCACATATTTCTATAAAATGAAGAGATGCCAAGATAACTGCCAAAAACCTTCATTCGAAAAAACAGAAGTCGCCAATATTGACAAAAAGAAAGTCAAAAAGTCCTTATGTCGAAAAATCAACGACTGTAGCAAGGGTAAACTAACTTGAAAAGCATTAAAATCTCTCTTCAAGAAGAAAGAGCTGAAGATGCATGGTTCGACCTGAGTCTTAGAGATCTCCGAGCTGGAGAAGTAAGATTCTATAAAGTCAGCGATCTTCATACCGGTCAATGGCTATTCAAAGTTTGCATAGACCAAGAAAACAGCCGAACCATGGTCAAAGCAATCAAATGCCCCCAAGGCAAGCTCTACAGCCAAATCGAAGGAGCTACAATGTTATTCCAGAAAAGTATTTTCCCAAACCTTTACTACGATATTGTCTCACTAACTCAGGTAGATGGCAAAGGCAAAGTCCATCGTGAAGTCGTTAAAACCATGGAAGAGATTCCGGCAGCGATAAAGGACAATTTTCAGGTGAAAACTTACGAACAAGCAACGGGGAGAAAAGCCCCTGGCAACCACCTCGTGACACTATCCAAGAAAGATGACGACAGAGAAATGATTACGCTGTTTCTGCTGGAGAGAGCCCGCACTCTGCCACCTGAAGAGCGACAGAAAAACATGGATCTTCTTTCGCTCATTAAAGAACTCCAGAAAACTAGCATAACCGATCTTGGCAATATAACCGGCGAACAGTTTAACATTAGTCGGGAGTCGCTCAACAAACTTCTTGCTGACTATGAGAAGAAAGGAAAGATAAAGCGATTGGACGACAACTTTGTTAAACTTGCGTAGTGTCTTTTACTTATGCCTTTTTTCCGAAAAGCTCTTCGTTGACTTCTTCAGGTTTGAATGCTTCCCTCGACCGAACTGAAGCCTCTTCCACATAGAGCCTTAACGCCACTTCCAACGCATCTGCGCTTACAGGGATGTAATCTAAGTCATCGTTGAAGTAGTTCAAGAGTGAAGAGGCGCAAGCGAACTTTACGACGTTTTGCTCGAGGCGTGCTGAGAACTTCATGTTATCAGGTATTCGTTTCAGGATGGCGTCACGAGCCTTACCTATGGCATCGTACACTTCAGCCGATATCATTATTGGCTTCTTCTTAAAGCGACCTCTCACCAGCGGATGATCCGTTTCAATTGCGTAGACGAGCGTGACATGATCTCTTATTTGCTTAGCAACAACATCGGTATTAACCTCCCCCATTGCCAAGCGCATTTGACTTTGTGCTATCTCAATGAAGCGTTCCTTCGTCATGCGGTGAAGCCTACATATCATGCGGTCTTCGATGGCGTTGAAATTGGGGTCGCCTATCGTTACCGCGTATCCTTGCCCCATGACAGCAGTGTTATAGTTAACGGTGAAGAAACTGTCAAACCTGTATGGTCCTATTATTTCGCGGTGTAGTTCCTGCTTGATCTCGCCGCGTTCCATGGCAATTTTGAGAACATCCACCATACCTTGATAGCGGAACCAATCGTTGAACTCAGGAACGATGAAGTTAAAAGTTCGCCCCACGTAGACTTGTCCTATTCGAATGAACCTTGCAGGAGTGATACCTCCGCAGTACCGGTTCCTACCCGGAATGCCATGAGGATACAACTTGCCTCCCGGAATACCTAAAATTAAGTCACGGGTGGAGAAACTTTTACCCGTACCGGGTTCTCCAAATAGCGCGAGTGACCAACCCGTTTTGATTCCTGTTTTGCCCTGCGGGTTCACAATGTCGACGTCGGCGAGGCTGTACTGCTGAATGATGCTTAGAAAACTGTCGAAATAGAGCATTTCGCCAAAGAGGCTTTGCAAGTAGTTTCCAATGAAACTTGCTGAAAAAGTTTTGCCAAGCGTTGTAGTCTCCGTGAGGCGATTTCTGAGGAGGTCGCCCAAGTAAGTGTCAAGCTCATTGTTCATTTCGATCATTTTGCGGCGCTCATCTTCAAGCGGATCAGGCTTACCCTCCTTAGCAGGTGACCCGCTTGACGCCGGCAGAGAATTGGGTGATGTTGCACTTGCGAGTGAGGCAAACTTGTTTTCTGAGATAGGCATGCCAAGTTCTTCTCGGATTAGTGGCATCATTTCATCCAGTATTCGCCATTCTCGATATGCTTCGCCCTTGTATGTGGGTACGACAATTTTTAGTTGCTCCAGTTTTTCCAAGACCGCATAGGGGTCAAC
>DATJPJ010000224.1:0-3813 GCA_035506455.1 Candidatus Nanoarchaeia archaeon | reverse complement strand
GTGAGGGTAAGTAGTATGAAGTCTCCCTTTTGAAGTGCCATAACGGTTCACTCTTTAACTGCGTTTCGAAACTAAGTTTAAGCGGCAAATATTAACCTTTCAGTTGCGCTATAGGAGCGTTCTCATGTTTGAACCCGTTTTCGAAACCAAGATAAGATCAAATTTTGAAAACACGCGTCGTGATGTTGCATGGAGCCATTGCGAGTGATTAGTTTAGGAGTCGTAATTGGATCATCCGTTAAGCCTGTTTTTCAGCACTATTTTTTTAGGGAGCGTCCAGCGGATTTTTCAATCCTCGTAGATAAGGTCCTCAAATCAAAAGCAAATTGGTTCTAACCTCAAACCAATGCTTTTCTTATTCGTTTTGGCAAACACGGAAACGAATGTTGGGGTATAAAATCGACCGCCTGTATTGATTTGGTTTTGCATTAATGCTTTTGGGAAGACACGCTTTTTCGGCTTTGGTAAGTGCTCGTTATTTGGTGATCTAACAGCGTAGAAACTTTCAGTTTTTTGCACAACGCTTATATTTTTCAACTTCCCATAATTTACGAGAGATCGTAGAAACTACGAGACCTCGTAACTTTGAGGCGATTGAAATGGAAATCGCATTGTCACAAGAAGCCGAAGAATATATCGAGATCATCTACAAGCTACAAAAACGAAACGGCACAGCAAAAACCAAAGACCTAGCCGACAACCTTCACGTCGTCCCGGGTTCCATAACCAACACCATCGAACATCTTGAAAGCCATGATCTGGTAACCCATGAGCCTTATCGTGGAGTTAAATTAACAAAGGACGGAGAAAGACTTGCAATGGACATTCTCCGAAGACACCGCCTAGCTGAGCTGTTACTAACAGACATTTTGAAGGCGGAATGGAGCACTGTACATAAAGACGCGTGCAAGTTGGAACACGCCCTTACAAAAAACGTCACAGATTTGTTGGAAGAAAGATTGGGACACCCAAAATTTTGTCCTCACGGCAACCCAATCCCAACTGAAGAGGGGCTTATAGAAGAGAAACCAACAATAATTCTAGCCGAAGCAGAACCAGGCGAGAACTATGTTGTGGACAGAATTGTAAATGAAGAAAACGTTGACCTAAAGCTCCTAGCTCAAAAAGAAGTTAAACCGAACGCTACAATTAACGTCGACAAAACGCAGCACGGACAAATCATCGTTCGCATAAACGGCAAGCCACAAGAACTGGACCGCGGAGTTGCCAAATATGTTCTTCTCAGAAAAAATGGAAGGATAAACCATGCTGTTGAAACGTAAGCGGACAGTCGAAGAAGATCCCTGCCAAAGCCCAGAAGGCATGGTGCCACTGACCTGTTTGAACGAAGGATCCAAAGCTATTATGACGCACACATCAGGCAGTTTGAATGTGGTACGGCGTCTCTCCGAAATGGGATTAACACCTGGCTGCGAACTTGAACTATTGCGCAAATGCAGTTTCCATGGACCCATAGAAGTCCAAGTTAGGGGCGTATCCTTAGCCTTGGGTTACGCACTAGCTTCAGAGATTTTCGTCCAAGAAATGAAGGCCAACCTAAATGCAAACTAACAAACTGGTGACACTAAGTTTGGCATGCAAGTGCCAAACCGGCCCAGACGCCGAGGGGAAAAAACCGGGAGAACTAACAATCGCTTTGGCAGGAAATGCCAACGTCGGAAAAAGCGCTATCTTCAATCAACTCACTGGATTAAATCAGGTAACGGGCAATTGGCCAGGTAAAACAGTTGAGAGGGCTGAAGGCACACTTCATTTTAAGGGGTGCACTATCCGCGTCGTTGATTTGCCAGGCACATACTCGCTTTCAGCCTATTCGATGGAAGAAATTGTTTCGCGAGACTACTTGGCGTTGGAGAAGCCCGACATAATTGTAAATGTTGTCGATGCTTCGGCTTTGGAACGCAACTTATACCTTACCTTGCAGTTGCTGGAGTTGGAAGTCCCAGTTGTAATAGCACTAAACCAAATGGACTTTGCAGCCAAAAAAGGGCTCCGAATCGACCCTGATAAGCTCTTCCAAGCTTTAGGTGTAAAAGCTGTTCCTACCGTAGCGGTTCAAGGAAAAGGCATAACCGAACTGCTTGACCTAGTTGTGGAGCAGGCATGCAAAAGAAAAGAGAATGCTCCCATCAGCCTTGTTTATGGAAAAGAAATTGAGCAACGAATCAAAGCCGTAGAAGAACTCGTCGTCTCCAAACTCCCGCTGCTGGCCAAAACCTATCCAGAAAGGTGGATAGCCATCAAGCTGCTAGAGAAAGACGCAGATGTCCAGAGCAAGGTCAAAACTGTTCCCGACGGCAAAGCCTTGCTGGAACTCGTTGATAGTATTACAAGCGAGTTGGAAACGGTTCATGGAGAAACATCGACCGTTATAATGGCTTCCGAAAGGTATTCGTTAGCGAGCAAAATCGCCAAGGAAGTCGTTACGATTGAGGCGGCGCCGAGGATAAGTCTTGAACAAAAGTTAGCCTCCATAACGACACACAGGTTATACGGTTACTTGATTCTGGCAGGAGTGGTTGCCGCAATTTTCGGCGCCATCTTTGCTGGGGGAAGCCTGGTTTCTGGCGTACTCGATGCAGGAACCGCTTGGCTGCAAGCAGGTCTAACTACCATGCTAAAAGGTCTCTTTCCAACCTTTGTCTCCGACCTAATCGTAAAAGGTCTAATCGGCGGTGTCGCCGCGGGCGTAACAATTGCTTTACCGTACATTGTACCGTTTTACATTATTCTCTCGTTGCTTGAAGATAGTGGCTACTTACCACGCGCCGCTTTCCTAATGGATAACGCTATGCACAAAATTGGCCTTCACGGTAAAGCCTTCATTCCTCTAATGCTGGGCTATGGTTGTACCGTGCCTGCATGTATCGGATGCCGTATAATGGAAACCAAGCGCGAGCGCTTCCTAACAGCCTTTGTCGTATTGCTCATTCCCTGCGCCGCTCGAACAGTGGTCATCTTAGGCTTAGTGGGCAAATACGTTGGCTTAGCTGCAGTGGTGGGTCTGTACTTATTCGATGTGGCGCTAGTCTTCGCCTTAGGCAGGATTGCATTCAAAGCCCTGCCTGGTGAACCCGTCGGACTCATTATGGAAATGCCCAATTACAAACGTCCTTCAGCGAAAACAGTGCTAATAAAAACCTGGAGCCGCAGTAAAGACTTTGTTCTCGTTGCTTTCCCAATCATGATAGTTGGCAGCTTAGCCGTCGAGGCCTTCGCTCTTTCAGGATTAATGCAATACTTCGTGTCAGCTGCTGGACCATTGATGACAGGGTGGCTTGGCTTACCTGCCGTCGCGGCCATTCCGCTAATCTTCGGAGTTCTGCGCAAGGAACTCACACTTGTGCTGCTTGCCACAACCTTGGCCGCCGTTGGCTTGGGATTGACTTCGCTAAGTGCAGTGCAGATGATCGTTTTTGCCCTAGTCGTCATGATATATATTCCATGTCTGGCGACAATAGCAGCATGTAAGAAAGAATTCGGATGGAAGAAATCTCTAGGAATGGCGGCAATCGACATCGCATTGGCGCTCTTGTTTGGTGGAATAGCATTTAGAATCTTAAGCCTCTTCATGTAGCCAGTTATTGGATCAATTATAGCGGGTTGCCCCACTGGTCATGAAACGCGACTGCCCCCAAAGAGTACCTCTCGGGGAAAGCGGGTTTTTCCGCAGGGTAACCAACTGTGATGAGGGCTTGTGGCTCCACGGTTTCGGGGATATTCAGCATCTGCCTGATGACAGTTTTGCAGAATATTGGAGCGCAGAACCAGCATGCGCCTAATCCTTCAGAA
>DATJPJ010000223.1:0-4264 GCA_035506455.1 Candidatus Nanoarchaeia archaeon | reverse complement strand
TTTCTCATAAAGGACTGAGATGGTGGCGATTATTTCGCCTTTTAATTCATCAAGTTTTCTATATTCATTTAAATAACTTCGAACAGCTTGCCTGAGCACTTCTGACCTATTAGCCGATTTTTCTTCTCCAAGCGTGGCGTCAAGATCATCAAGCAACTCGGTAGGTAATGAAAGACTAATTATGCTCACTTGATTCACCTTAGTTTGTTAATAAATGTTTTCGGCTTATTAAATAGAACGTCAAATTTAATAACATTTAATAAATAGCAATGATATTTTAATAAATGGTGAATATTAATGCGAAAAATCACATATGCTATCGTCGGAGTTTTAGTTGCTGTAATCATCGTGGCAGCTGTAGTAACAGGTTTATATCTTAACAATAATAAAGGAACAACCTCAAGTTCTACCTTACAAGTCCTCACAACATTTTATCCAATATATGATTTTGCCCAAAATGTAGGCGGCGACAAAGTGAACGTGTCGCTGCTTGTTCCAGAAACCGTTGATGTACACGATTTTGAACCAACCCCCTCTGACATCGCCAAAGTCTCAAGTGCAGACGTTTTAATTTACAGCGGGGCCGGACTTGAACCATGGATCCAAAGTGTCATTTCCGCAGCAGGAAGCTCACATTTGATCACTGTTGATACCAGCAAGGGAATAACCTTGATTCCTGTATCAGCACAATTCCAGCAAGATAACAGAACAATTGATCCTCACATTTGGCTTAACCCTGAAAATGCAAAACAGCAAGTAAATAATATTCTTCAAGGGTTAATCAAGGCAGATCCAACAGATGCCTCATATTTCACTCAAAACGCCAATGCTTATCAATCAAAACTTGATGAATTAAACACTGAAGCAATCAATGCAACAACCAATACAGCTACTAACGTCTTTATAACATTCCACGAAGCATTTGCCTATTTTGCCCACCAATACAATGTTACGCAACTCTCGATTTTAGGTCCCTTTGAAGAAGAACCCACTCCAACCGATATTCAGAATGTGGTTACAACTATCAACCAGTATCATCTCAAATACGTAGGGTATGAATCTCTTGAAAACCCAGCCATAGCGCAGTCTATCGGTAGCCAAACAAATGCCACCTTGATAAACATGAATCCAATCGAAGGATTAACAACCCAAGAGAAAGCAAACGGCGACAACTACATATCCTTAATGAAGCAGGACATTGCAAATATTCATTTGGCGCTGAGCACTGTTGGAAGCTAAGCCTGTTGTGGAACTCCGTAATCTTAGTCTCAGATATCCTAACGGAGTTGTTGCTCTCCAAGGCATAAATTTGGATATACACGCAAGAGACTTTATTGCCCTCATAGGTCCCAATGGAGCAGGGAAATCAACCCTGCTAAAAATCATTTTAGGTTTATTAAGACCAAGCAGCGGCACAATCAAACTCAACTTAACTGAAGGATCTCCGTCAAAAGCGGAAAAATCCAATCTGCTTAAGTCCGCTACTTCAGCTGACTTGAATACAAACCTAAAATATGTTGGGTACGTTCCCCAAAGCGCACTAGCTAGGGACCCAAACTTGCCGTTTAGTGTTTTTGAAACTGTTATGCTTGGGAGAGTAGCAATTGATGGGCTTTTCCACCGATCAGGCGAGAAGGATAGGAAGAAAGTTGAGGAAACGCTTAGGCTATTTGGCATTTACGATCTTAAAGATAGAAAGATAGGGCAGCTCTCAGGCGGTCAATCACAGCGGGTTTTCTTGGCGAAAGCCATGGTTTCCGAGCCTAAACTGCTTCTACTGGATGAACCGACAAGCGGCGTTGATGCTACATCAAAAAAGGATTTTTACAACGTACTTGAACGTTTAAACAAAGAAACCGGCATAACTGTAATTCTTTCTTCACATGACATTAGCGTAATAACAAAAATCGCAAACAGAATTCTATGCATCAACAAGTCACAATTCTTCTGTGGAGAAAACAAGGATTTCGAAGCAGAAACAGAGATTCCAAAGATGTATGAGCATCCCGTAGAGATAGTTGACCATGATCACCATTCTTGATGTCATCACGCTGCTGCAAGCGCCCTTTATTCAGCGAGCATTCATCATTGCACTAACCATTGCCTTGCTAAGTTCCATCCTCAGCATCTTCATCGTTCTAAAAAAAATCTCTCTAATAGGCGACGGATTATCCCACACAGCTTTCGGCGGCTTATCCCTCGGGTACTTTATAACTACCGTTCTGTTTGGGGGAGTAGCGAGCTTTAGTTATTACGCAGGTGTTGTGCCTCAATGGACAGCTGCTATAATTGTGATTTTAGGTTCAATCGGCATCAACAAGGCTCTCCGTTCAACCAAGATATCGGGCGATGCAGCAGTCGCCGTTTTCCTACAGTTGGGATTGGCAGGTGGCATAGTTTTGCTTAGCATTTCACATGGGTTTGGAGTTAACCTTGAAAGTTTACTTTTCGGCAGCATCTTAATTGTGAATACTCAGCAAATAATAACTGCTGCGATTGTTGTGGCAATAGGGTTGGCCATTATTTTTTTGGTTTTTAAGGAGCTTGTATACACCACTTTTGATGAAACCCAGGCGCGTGCAGCGGGAATCCGAACTTGGGTTTACGATTACCTTCTCAGCGGTTTGGCAGGGGTTGCAGTGGTTATTGCCATTCCAATAGTAGGCGTTCTCTTAATGTCAGCGCTTCTTGTGTTGCCCGCGCTAATAAGCACTCAAGTGGCACAATCTTTCAGGCAAACAGTCATTCTCTCACCTATTGTTGGATCAATCACAGTCTTGCTCGGCATACTATTAGCGGTTGTAATTGATGCGGCTCCTGGAGGAACAATTGTCCTGACAGGATTAGCTATTTTATCAATTGTTTTCATAAGTAAAAAAATTGGAAATAGCCTAAAGAAACAAAGTCGAAGTTAATGGAGGGAGGCGGATTGAGCTTTTTTGGTCGTAAAAAAGAAGGCAAGGTTCAGTTTTCTCCTGAAGCGATAATAAAATGTCGATGCGGAGTTTGTCCAGTTCAGTTTCACAGTGTTTGTGCAATGCCGAAAAAGAAGTATCGAAATGAGATTTTAGGATTGCAGGGTATGACGAAAGAACAAATTACAACGATGCTGCCTAAAGCTGATAATTTGCCTGGACCTTATTGTGCTACTGGGGTTTCTGCCTGTAAAGACTTTGATTTCAGCAAGATGTGTTTTTGCAATGCGTGCCAACTCTTCAAGGACCTTAGCCTTATGACAGGAAAACCAACAAGCTATTTCTGTAAAAGCGGAAGAGCGAAATAAGTTTCTTGTATGTTTTCCTCCCAAAGAATAGACAGCAAAATGAGTCCCCGTCACACCATTTCGTGTAAGCAAGCTTGTGATTTTGCCCGACTTTCAAGGGACAGGAATAAGGCAAAAGGCTTCTCAACTTTGTTGCGGAGCTCTATACTTCGCAAATTAACTTACCATTTTATCTGGTTACCAGTAATCCCGAGCTGGTCCGCGGCAACATGGACAATTGGCTAGTAAAACGTGTTGGTCACGGCAGCAGCGGAAGAAACAACAGCATAATCAACCGCGAACTCGTAAACTCAAAGGCCAAAAGACGCCTAACCGTAACACTGCAATATGTTCAAGGGACACAAGGACTATAGCCCAAAAGATGCTCCAAAAAGGCTATGTAAAGGCGGCTGCGGCACCAAACTCTCGAGAGAAAATATGTCAGGCTATTGCCGAGTTTGCTACGGGCGTTTATTTCTTCATCAAGAAGGATATTTGAATAAGAGTGAAAAGAGAAAAAGCTTATGTCGCATTCAAGTCAATTATCACGTAGAAACTCGATAGCTCGTGTCAGCTACTAAAGAGTAACTACATTTTTAGTATCTTAAGTTTTTAGATAGCTACCGCATCAAATGAAAAATCGACCCTCCAAGGCCGGATTTTAGCTAAGTCGGTGTGGTACGACTATTCCCTTTTAATAGGCATTCGCTATTTTGCCGAGAAAATTACGGCTTCTGAACGTTTGTGAGCTCAAATTGAATTGTTGAGTGTTCAATTCCGTGTCTTTCATACAATAGTTTGTTTATTACTTCAAGGATTTCTCTTAATTTTTTAGCATCATTAGTACTTGTTAGTAGGTGTGCTGTAAACGAGTACATGCCTGAAGTGATTTCCCAAACGTGCATATCAGTAATTTTCGTGATTTCAGGTATTTCCTTGTAGAGCTCAGAGCTAATTATTTCTGTATTCATCCCCTTCGGTACAGTTTCGAGTAAGATATTG
>DATJPJ010000222.1:0-5228 GCA_035506455.1 Candidatus Nanoarchaeia archaeon | reverse complement strand
TACTACATGGCAAACTACCGCTTCTACAACTACCCCTACGTCTACGCCCAAATGTTCGTCTACGCCCTGTACGAAAGATACCTCGAAGAAGGCAAAGCCATAGTTCCAAAACTCAAAAAAGCGCTTTCAGCAGGAAGCAGCGTTTCGCCCTTGGAAATCGGCAAAATCGTGGGCTTGGATGTCGCATCACCCAACTTCTGGAACAGCGGGTTGAAGGTTTTTGAACGCTTCATCGGCGACCTGGAGAAAATCGTTGATGTTGAAAAGCCAAGCGGGAAATGATTAATAAGAAAGAAAAACCAAACTCTGTAGCCAACGCAAGCGTGCTACGGTAACCAAGCTAGGTCAAAGGTGAAGGACTCAAGATCAAATTTGGCCTAATTGGCCCTAGATGGGAAATCCTTTCCCGCAGGGGTTCGCAGGTTCAAATCCTGCCCGTAGCACCAATACCCCAAATTCTAATGCCAATCCCCAGCGTTATTCTGCCAATTAGAATCCCAAAAAAACAATACAGCCAAAAACCTCGCCAGCATAAAACAACAACCCGCCCAACTCGAAAACATAGAACTACAACACCCGCCTGAACATGCTCGTGAGGCGTTGCTGAGCATTACCCTCGTCGCCATAAATTGTGGGTGCATGAGATTTTAATCAAAAAAGATTAACGACAACGATGATGCATTTCCGAGTTAACATGACACAATCTAATTATGGGGTAATTTAAACAATAGACTGTCGAGGTGATTGAAGTGGAAATCACATCGTTCACTGACGGCTTTCAGAAGAGCGTAGTCGAACTTGTACTCAAAATTCAAAATGAGGAAGCAAAAATCAATTTGCCACTTTCAGAACAGCTTGACCTAAACAATATAAAGAGTGCATACCAAGATAGCGGAGGTGGGTTCTGGATTGCGTTAAATGAAGTTAATGAAGTGGTTGGTACAATCGGACTTATGAATATGAAGAATGGATATGGCATTTTGAAGAAGTTCTTTGTCAGGCAAGATTACCGCAAACAAAAGTTAGGCTGGAAACTGTATCGGCAAATGCTCCAATTTGCGTTTGAGAACAATTATACTACGCTAATTCTTGACTCTCCCTCTATTGCAGCAGCTTCACACCGATTTTACGAAAAGAACGGATTCCAACGGATTGAAAAAAAGGATTTGCCAATTAAGTACACTTATCCTGACAGAGACTGTTTGCTCTACATAAAAGAGTTGAGTGTGTGAATGTCAAATTTAGCTTAATTCTTGCTTCACACGACCCAAATTTTAGGCAAGAAAATGCCAAGAATTAAGTAATGGCACTACGCGTAGATGATGTTTTTTGCTTTTACAGCAATCTCTCGGTTTAAGTTAATGTCCGTGGGCTGCAATACGTTGATTGTTCCTTTTCGTCCTAACCGCAACTGTCTTTCATTTCTAAACGTGGTTACCGATCCATCTCTTATTCGAACCATGTCTCCAACTTTGACGGAATCTGCCTGTTCGTTCCAAAGGCAGAGTTTAATTTTTCCGGTTTGATCTTCAATCCAAGCGTTGGTTAACATAACGTTGTTTCCATATTGGGTGTGAACCAGAGTCGCTTTTGCAGCTTCGATTATTCGCCCCTCGACGGTTAGCTTTTTCATTCCGTGCCTTAGATCTTGGATGGGGCGTGGTTCACCTTTAGAGTTTATTCCAGTGTCTTGTCGGGCTAATTGCTTGCGAATTTGATCTGTGTCCATCCAACTCTCAAAGTTTACATTTGTTTTCACAAGAAACTCTTCTGGTACGCGAAACTGCACCAAAACCTTGCTTTCTTTTGTAATAAGAATTATGGCTTCTCCCGCTATACTTCCCCGGTACTCAATTTTTAATTCTTCAAGGATCGCTTCACCTGTCTTTCTTGCTGAAACAACGCCTTCAAAGAGTTCTGCGAGGTAAACGCCGTACTTCACTGAAAGAAACGCGAGATGTTCGCCTAATACTGGTTTTCTGTAGTTCAAACATATCACTCTCAATTCTTCATGCCCGAATTATCTTGAAAAAGCACAACTATCCCTAAAGCAGATGTTGCTTTTTTTCTTGAAGAATCCCGACAACTAATACTATAGGTCATCCGTAGTATATAGGCAAGACAAGTGACAAAACTCATTTCACCCTGAAACTTGCGCTCACCAGAGCTTTGGTGTTAAAGGCCAGCACCAATTAAGTCAACAAAGAATTTGAGTTAACTGGTTAATATATCTGAAAAAGAAAATAAGTTGCCTTAGAGAAACGCAAAGCGACGAGTTCTCACGAACGCAACAAGTAACGCAATGGCATCCAAAAACTTTTATTCTTTGAAAGATCGCCCAGCCAGACGATTGCCCTTATTTTCAAGCTATTTTTGCCTGAACTTCTTACCTACAATTGATTTTTTCCTTGTTGTAGCAGGCAGCAGTCACATTTGTTTAAAAAAATGCACGTACATTATTAGTTGTTGTTCAATAGATGGACTTCAAATTAGCTTTGAGTCTTTTGAAAGATTTTTCAGCATGTCATCCGCGAATCTATAAACAGTTTGCGGGTTTTCCAGATTCCATAAGCATTGAATCCGAAAGCGGATACGTATTATTTGTTGACACTGCCCTTGCGAAAGGGACTTGTTACCTTGAGCTTAAAGATGTTGTA
This sequence comes from Candidatus Nanoarchaeia archaeon, assembly GCA_035506455.1. GTDB lineage: Archaea > Thermoproteota > Bathyarchaeia > Bathyarchaeales > Bathycorpusculaceae > JADGNF01. The sequence goes on along the minus strand of DATJPJ010000222.1, from coordinate 2,571 downwards.
GAAAAAAATAACCTCAGCATAGAAGCCTACAGAAATTCCTTGTTGATTTCTGATCCTCGCAACAAAAAAGATGATAGAGAATGGCATCTGTATTTTGGAAAGAACAAACTTATAATGTGCAGGTGCTTGGCGAAAATCTTGCTTGTACCTGATGTGAAGGAAATGGACCGGGCAATAATAAACCATGCAAACGCCCATGCGAGAAAAGAAAAGGATCCACAAAAGGCTGAGGCTGTTTTTGAACAGATTCAGAATTACTTGGTCGAGCAAGCTTTGGCGGCAGCAACCAAAGAAAACACCGAGAGACCAATCTCTGAACATTGACAGTCTGAATTCAGATGGAAATATTTCTTGGACTGAAATGAAAATTAATACTGTTTAGCGCTGTCTTTCTTCACCTTTCAAAAACATGAATCTTAAATTCATATTGTTTATATGCAAAAAAGGAAAGAATGTGCCTCAGGGACAATATTTGAGACGCAGCAAACTCGAAATGTATGTTGATATGCTTAGAGTGCTCGCACACAAAGGTCCATTAAAGCTAACTCACATAATGTACAAAGCTAATGTCAACTGCAGCGTTCTGAAAGAACACTTGGACTTCCTTATCAAACAAGGCTTAGTTGAAGAACGAACTATCGGGAAAGCTCGTGTTGTTTTCGCGATTACGCAAAGAGGCATAACAGTGTTGAAGTACTTCCGCGAACTAGAACAAGTGCTTCCAATTGTCGAAGAAGCGAGGACTCAAGCAGCAATTCCATACTAACTAGTCAGAACTTTCACACTTCTTTTCCTTTAGACTGTTGCTACGGCAAGAACTTCTAAGATGAAATCACTTTTACTCTTCTCTCTGCTGAACAGGCGGTCCTTCTCAGCACTCGGATTTTAAGAGCAAAACTCTACTGAATTTTTTTAAAGCTTGTTGTAAGTTATTGAAATAGTGCCGAGAAGAAGGAAGAAGTATTATGATGGCTGAAAACAAAGGAAAAATTTATGAAGTTATTATTCGCATTCCAAGGGTGAACGAAGAAGAGGCATCGAAAGTTCTTCAGATTCTAAAGGAAGCTTCCAAAGAGTTTCCAGACATATCCAAATATTACTTCAGCTCCGATGACCGCGTAGGGAGCGGAGGTTTCAGGTACCAACAATATGTCCAAGATGTGCAAAAATGGGAAAGAAAGTGGCTTGGATCGAATAGGCGGTAGACAAGCTGGAAACGCCTTTGTTGTGGCAATTTATTGTTTCCTACGTCATGTTTCCAGAAATTATCTCATGGTTTCCAATTGGAAGTGAAGTCATGGCCCGAGACAGTTTTAGAATTGGCTAGAACTTAACTTTGATTTCTATCTATTGTTTGACCCAATTAACTGCCACTGGAAGGTTATTCCTGACTAAGGTAACGAAGTCATTTTCTAATTGATAACTGGTGCCATTGTAGATCCCTTCTATCGTGAATTCTAACAATGGGTATTGTCTGTTCTCCTCGTAGAGTACAACAATTGGATCGGCGGATATTTTTGTTCCTTGGTCTTTTAGATAAAACTGGTATGGTTGAAAACCTACTCCACCGACGCTGGAGGGATTAACTATTTCCCAATTAATCGCAATTACTGTTTCATCACCAATGAATGTTCTGTTGACTTCTGAGTAAGTTATGGTTACCGATATTGGGGAAGGATTGGCTGTTGCTGTAAATTCTGCGGTTGGTTGGGGCGTAACCGCTAAAGTGGCTGATTGTTGGAGCGTTAGAGTTGGAGCTATTAAAGGGCTTGGGGAAGGTGATAGTTGCACTGTGTTTGGAATTACTACTATTCCAACATCTTCCGTGCTTGAATAAGGGTAATTACTTCCTATTATTGTCCCAAAATCGATGGAAAAGAAATACTCGCCTAACGGAGCATTATCTGCCACATTTATTGTGAGTATCGTTGAATTAGACATTTCAGGGTTCAGAGATAGCTGGCTTAGGCTGAAGGAGTAGTTGAAAGCTTCTGCTTGAAGAGCAGGGTAACTATCGTTGGAAGTGTCTATCCAATTGTTGAGATCTACCGTCGGACTATAGTAAGTCATTTTGAGGTCTTCAACAGGCACAAGTATTTGCTGACCGGTCATTGATGTCAAAGTGACGTTGATCTGCTGGGTTGAGCCTCGTGAAGCGTTTGCTATGACGCCTCCTGATGGTGAGAAGCTGCAGGTATATTGCAACGGCGGAGTACTAGCCGGAGTAAATTTGTTTGGGTTAGAAGAAAAATTCGTGTAGAATAAGATTACGACAATTGTGACGATTAGAATGGCTGAAGCGATGGCGATCTTCTTTTTCACAATGTCACCGGCGCAGGATTTGTTTGCATGTGCTGGTTTCTCCTTCTCAACCAAAATAGGGAAGCTAAGCCAACCGCTATGATAAGGGCAATTCCGATACCGATGGCTTCAAGATAAGCATAAACCGGGTCTGGTGAGTAGAATGGGATCAAGACGGTTGGATTTGCCGATGCTGTTGGTTGTCGAGCTGGAGAAAGCAAAGGAGATTGTGTTGTAGTGGGTGGCGTTTTTGGTGCGGGTGGTACTGCG
>DATJPJ010000221.1:0-23370 GCA_035506455.1 Candidatus Nanoarchaeia archaeon | reverse complement strand
TTTCTCAACTGCCATCAGCCACCATTATTTTCCTTGGCTCACGGTTTGCTCAAGGTTCGACGAGCATGTCCAATATGGTTATTTTGCCTTTAGCAACCAAGTAACCTCAACTTAACCTGCCCTAAAAGAGTGTTTGTAAAGTTTTCTTGACACAAAAAACCTGCACGGATTGCCAGATTATACAATTAGTAAACCCAACTTTCATCCGCCCTCTTGTAAGACAAAATTTCTCCAGGCGCGAAGAAGATCGCCATTTCACACATCGCGTTTTCTACTGAGTCAGAGGCGTGAATCGCATTTTTCTGGTTACTTAATGCAAAGTCTCCTCTTATTGTTCCAGACTCGGCTTCTTTTGCGTTTGTTGAACCGATAAGTTTTCGCGTAATCTTGACAGCCTCGTCGCCCTCAATTACAACCGCTACAATTGGACCAGACATGATAAACTCTAATAGTTCACTGTAGAATGACTTTTCTTTATGAACGGCATAGAGTTGCGAAGCCATTTCTTGAGTCACCCATGTTAGCTTCAAAGCGACAATTTTTAGTCCTTTGTCTTCGAACCTCTCCAAGATTTTGCCTACCATGGCACGAGCCACTGTTGAGGGTTTGAGCATTACAAATGTTTTTTCTCGTTGCACTTGGTCCACCTGTACTCGTTTTCTTTTTTGGTTAGTGTATTCTATGTTTTAAGATCCCATTAATCAAGCTAATGTCTGTATAGACAGTTCTTGACTTTAAAGGCCGCTTTTACAAAGCGCGCTTTTGACGACAGCCCAGAAACCGATTTAAGAATGATGTGTTCTCTATCCTTGAGTTGTTTCATAGTAGCCAATTATCTGCTTGCGGAGACGAAATGTCACGGCAAATGCAAATCGCCAGCATAATCCTGAAATATTTACGGTGAAAGAGAACGTTCCCGCAGCCCAACCTCCTATAACCGCTGAAGACTCCTTGACTTTGCCTGCCGACGAATTGATGTCTCGGCTTGGGACCTCAGCCAAGGGGCTAAGCTCTGAAGAAGCCGAAAACCGCATCCAAATCTACGGAACTAACGAACTGGCTCGAAAACAGAAACGTTCCAGCATTGTAAGCTTTCTTCTTCACTTTAAGAGTCCTTTAATTTTGATTTTGCTTTTTGCTGCAGCGATTGCAGGTTATTCTGGCGACATACCCGACTTTACAATAATAGTTGTAATAGTTCTTATCAGTGTCAGCATTGACCACTACCAGGAATCCAAAGCGGAAAACGCGGCTGAACTGCTCAAAGAAAAAGTTAGTACGACGGCTTCCGTTCTTCGTGATGGTGTCAAACAAGAAATTAAGCTCTCTCAAATCGTTCCCGGCGATATAATTTCTCTGTCAGCAGGAGACATAGCTCCTGCAGATGCACGGTTAATCAGCGCAAAGGACCTTTTTGTCAACCAGAGTGCCCTAACTGGTGAGTCTTTTCCCGTTGAAAAAACAGCCAACAAGATGGACCCATCAAGTGCTTCTTCTGGCTCCATCACTGAATGGACCAATTACCTTTTTCTCGGTACCTCAATCGTGAGCGGAACAGCAACAGCAGTTGTAGCAAGAACTGGAGGCTTAACGGAATACGGGAAAATCGCCAAGAAACTCGTGGCAAAGCCTCCTGAAACTGAGTTTGAACGAGGCGTTAAAGGTTTTAGTTATCTTATAATGCAGGTAACTTTTGTGCTTATAATATTTGTTTTCATTGTGCTAGCTCTTTCCAGGCGAGGCCTCATCGAATCGCTTCTGTTTGCGGCAGCTCTCGCCGTTGGACTGACGCCTGAGTTATTGCCCATGATCATTACAATGAACCTTTCCAAAGGCGCCATAAACATGTCCAAGAAAGGCGTTATCGTAAAACATCTGCCCTCTATCGAGAACTTTGGTAGCATGAACGTTTTGTGCACAGATAAGACGGGAACTCTTACAGAAAACCGCATTTCGCTTGTCCTTCACGTTGATTACGAAGGCAAGGATGACGATAAGGTTCTGCTGTTTTCGTATTTGAACAGCTATTTCCAAACTGGATTAAAGAGCCCCCTAGATGATGCCATCCTCGCGCACAAGGAAACAAGCACCGAGGGGTACCAAAAAATCGACGAAGTGCCATTTGACTTCATTCGAAGACGCGTCTCAGTCGTAGTTGAACAAGAACGCCAAAGGTTCTTTATAGCTAAAGGCGCTCCCGAGGAAATATTGAAGGTTTCATCCTACTGCGAAGTCGGCGGCATCGTAGAAGACATTAGCGAAGAAACTCGAAAGAAGATAGAGCAGAAATACTTCGATCTTAGTTCCGAAGGTTTACGGGTCCTCGGAGTCGCATACAAGAAACTCAGAGAAGACAAAGCTTCGTACTCGGTTAACGATGAAACCGATATGGTGTTCCTTGGCTTTGTAGCCTTTCTGGATCCCCCAAAACAAACGGCTAAAGAGTCCTTGCAACTTCTCGCCAAAGAGGGAATAGAGCTCAAAATTCTTACTGGTGACAACGAATTGGTCACCCGAAAGATATGCGAGCAACTTGGCTTTGAAATCAAGGGTGTAGTTATCGGAACCGAAATAGCCCAGATGCACGATGACGCGTTGGCTCGCGTCGTGGAAGAAGCCAACGTTTTTGCACGAGTTAACCCTGTTCAAAAAGATCGAGTAATCAACCTTCTGAAGAGCAATGGGCATGTTGTCGGTTTCATGGGTGACGGCATTAACGACGCGCCTTCCTTGAAAACCTCCGATGTTGGTGTTTCCGTTAACAACGCAGTTGACGTTGCAAAAGAAGCAGCTGATATCATACTTCTTGAAAATGATTTAACGGTGTTAGCTGAGGGTGTGGTTGAAGGGCGAAAAACTTTCGGCAACACAATGAAATACGTAATGATGGGAATAAGTTCCAACTTCGGTAACATGTTCAGTGTGGCGGGTGCCGCCCTGTTTTTGCCCTTTTTGCCGATGCTATCCACTCAAATTCTGCTAAACAATCTATTGTACACTCTTTCTCAAACCACTATTACAACCGACAACGTTGACGAAGAGTACATCGAGCGGCCAAAAAGATGGGATATATCTTTTATCAGAAATTTCATGGTAGTGGAAGGTCCCATCAGCTCCATTTTTGACTACACTACATTCTTTATTATGGCTTTCATTTTTCTTGTCCCCATAACTGCTACCGCAACGGGAGTTCCTCTTGCAACGCCCTACCAGCGTTCTGAATTTCAAACAGCATGGTTTGTTGAGTCGCTTTGCACGCAAACATTAGTTGTATTTATAATAAGAACTCGCCAGTCGCCATTTTGGAAAAGCAGACCTGGTAAGTACTTGGTTGTTAGCTGCCTTTCTGTAGTGGCCACTGCATTGATAATACCGTATACGGCTTTAGGTCCTCTGTTTAAGTTTGTGCCGCTTCCACCAATATTTTATGGTCTATTGCTGCTTATGATTGGAACATACCTTTTCCTAGCAGAAGTGGTCAAGAAGTGGTTCTACAAACGCCACGCATTTAGAATCGAGCAGGTCCTAGTTCCTAAGAGAAAAGCACTTTTCCTAAGCAGAAATGCGCGGCTAGTGCAAGATGCCGTGGCGACGATATGTCTGCGTCCCGATGAAGAAATTGCTTTTGATTCGTTGCTTGAGGATTTGCGGGATGCGATAAGTTATCCAGTTGATTCAGACCAAGTTCTGCAGAGCCTTCAGTACCTGCGTCGGGGCGGATTAATCAACGTAGACTGGCAGAAGCGAACCATCAAACGGGAAAGTTCATTGAAAGAGTATGTTGCAAAAAGGGTCAAAGCCAACGAAATGTGGCCTAACGTGTCTGACGATTGGTTCAAGATAGGACGAGTCATTAAAGAAAGATACGGCAGCATTAACCCCGACTACCAAGATGTAATTAATCCAAGAAGATCGCAGTAGTCCGTTTTTGGCCTATTTTTTCCTTGATTTTTGCTTTATCTTTTCTTCAGCGATTCTTTTCTCTAAAATCTTAAGTCTTTGTTGCATTACCGATATTTGCTTTTGAATCTGTTTTCTTTGCTTCTTTAGTTTCTCTATGCCTGCGTCGCCTTGTCCCTCTTCGAGAAAAGCCGAAAAAACTGAAGGTATAGCCGGCGCTGGGTGCTCGGTCTCAACGTTTAGCACATCTCGTGCGAACTCTCTGAAGAGAGCCCCCATGTTTGCAGTTATTTCGTTTTGCTTTACGATGACACGCTCAAGAATTTGCCTTCCAGAATCAGTAATTTTGTAGGTTTTAAGTTTTCGGTTCTTCTGGGTTTCCCATTCACCTACAATATATTTTGATGTTTCCAAGTCGCGTAGTATAGGGTACATGCCGCCGGCAGTGGGGGTCCAGAAACCGCCTGTTTTCTCTTTGACTTCTTTCATAATTTCATAGCCGTGAGAGGGTTTCTTATTGATAATAATGAGTGCGGCAACGCGGATGTAGCCTTTTTGCGCTTCTTTCATCCAGTTAGAAGAGGTTTTTTCTTCTTTGCTTATTTGCATTTGACTTTCAGAACAAATATTGCATTCAGCAATACTTATATTTTGCTTCAATATATTGCAAAGAAATATATTGTGAAATTTATGAAAGAAGGCGGTCTAACAATGGATGCTGAGTCTATCATCAAGGTACAGAACCTTACCAAGGTATTCGGCAAATTTGTTGCCGTAGACGACATATCTTTCGATGTTAAGAAAGGTGAAATCTTCGGTTTATTAGGTCCCAACGGGGCTGGCAAAAGCACAACTCTTCGTGTGCTTTCTACGCTGGCTAGACCCACCAAGGGCACAGCGTCCATCGGCGGCTTTGACATTGCTCGAGATGACACCGAAGTACGAAAGCTTATCGGCATAGTCTCCGAAAAAATGATAATGTACAATCGCTTGACCGCTAAGGAAAATCTCTGGTTTTTCGGAAGCCTCTTCAATATTCCAAAAGACGTTTTGTCCAAAAGAATTGACGAATTGCTTGAGCTTGTTCAGCTTACGAAATGGAAGAACTCTCAGGTGGGCACATTCTCAACTGGCATGCGGCAACGAATGAACGTTGTGCGCGCTTTACTTAACTTGCCCAAAGTACTTTTTCTCGACGAGCCAACTTTGGGGTTGGATCCTCAATCTTCAGTGGAAATCCGCGAGTTCATCAAGAAACTAAATCGAGAAAATGGAACAACCGTTGTCATCACGACACATATGATGGTGGACGCGGACTTGCTTTGTGATCGAATAGCAATCGTAGACCATGGAAAAATCGTTGCTTTAGATACTTCAGCAAACCTGAAGAAAACAATCTCAGGGGCGGATACGACAATCATAAAACTGGAAGTCTCAAACCTTGACTCTATTCTCATCGAATCTATAACCTCATTGAAGTGCGCAGATTCCGTTATTCAGGAGGATTCAACACATCTAAAGCTTCTCGTGCACGGTACAGAAGCATTTGATAACATTATAGATGTTATAAGAGCGAAGAACGGAAAAATAGCTTCCATGGAAAACCTTCAGCCAACGCTTGAAGACGTATTCTTGCACATTACTGGTCATCAAGTACGTGATGCCGCAGACCAGAAGATTCCCCTGGAGACGCAAAGACGGTTTGGGCAAAGATCGCAAATGAGAGGTCGGTGATAAAAATGGGTGCAAAAACATTACTTTCGCATACCGCACGAATCGCTTGGAAGGATTTGACAGAGCTATTCAGGAACAGACTAGGCTTGGTTTTGCTTATTGTAATGCCACTATTCATGATGGTAATGGTTGGCTTCATATATCCCTCTAACGGTGGTGCAGGCAGTAGTTTGCCCGTCGCCATCGTGAATTTGGATTCTGGTTTTAATAATTCAACAATTCCAAGTCAAACCTTTGTTATGGGTCTTGAACAGATGAATAGCCAGACTCATTTTCTAGGGCTCTCCAACCTTACAACTCTAGATGATGTGAGGAATGAGGTTCAAAGCGGTAGTCTTGAAGGTGGAATCGTTATTCCTACCAACTTCTCGCAGAGCATTTTGACTGGGCAGCAGGGAAAAATAATCGTGATAACTGATAACTCTAACTTGCAGGTGTCAGCACAGATTAATGGTTACTCTCAAGTTTATGTTTCCCAGTTAAGCACTTTGCTTGCCCAGGAAAAGGTCATGGCACTAAACTCTACCATAAACCAAACTAATTCCTTGGCGGTGGTAAATCCATATAGTATTCAGCTCCAAGGAATAGTGTCTGGATCGACGAATTACTTTGACTTTGTTGCCCCAGGAATCATGGCTTTGACTGTAATGATGAGTGTTATGACTGGGTTGCCAGTTGCGATTTCTCAAGAAAAAGAAATAGGCACCATGGATGGAATGATGGTTGCCCCAATAAACAGATTGTCTATTATTCTTGGAAAATCATTGGGTCAAACTGCGCGAGGATTACTCCAAGGAGTCATTATTTTGGGCTTAGCCGTAGGCATATTTGGAGTTACAATACACGGCAGTATTCTCTTAGTATTTGCGTTATTGCTACTAGGAGTATTTAGCTTCGTTGGGCTGGGCATAGTCATTACATCTTTCACCAAGGATCAGGAAACTGCACAAATGCTCATGATGACCTTGATGTTTCCAATGATGTTCCTTAGTGGAGTATTCTTCCCGATTCAAACTATGCCATGGTACATGCAAGACATTTCAAAGTTCTTACCCTTAACCTACGCCTCGCAAGCTCTCCGAAAGGTCATGGTCCTCGGGGCAGGTATCCCCGCGATATCAACAGAGCTCACGGTGCTAATTGTGTTTGGCGCTATCATGACAGCAATCGCAGTACCCGTGTTTAGAAGAATGATGACTAGATAAATTCCAAAAAGTCGGAGAAACCCCCTGAAACAAATAGCCACTTTGCCTTAGTAGCCAAGCTGGTTAGCAATTATTAAGACACTAGCGTATGCAAAAAATTCGTGCAAAGTTATCATTAATTCTGCATTGCACACATCATAGATAGTGTGAGATAGCAGGGTGCCCAGCAATCAGCAACTCATGCTCATATGTTTGCACAAATGCCTATCTCCTATTGTAGTCTCTTCTTGTCTTGTTCTCGCTGCTGTTTTAGCGCCTGGTTTGCAATTGTCGAAACGAAGATCAACGTGAAAATTAATGCTCCAATGCCAATCTTGTACATCCAGTCTATTCCCGAGTAAAGAATTGCAAATATGAAAACCAACATTAAGGCCAAGACAAGGACTTCTTGGACAAAGTCCATGTTTAATTTGAAAAAGCTCATTATTTTGCTCCTTTTTTAACTTAATTTCCGCTGTCTTATTAATAATTTGTGCGCTGAAAGCAGAAATATCATGGTGTTATCTACAAGTTGCTCTTTGCCTAAATTGCTGAACAAGTTTTGTTTGCGAATCAGTTCCTCTCATGTGATTTAAGATACCCTTCTTCAGGTTCGCTAATACGAGAGCTTTTTCTTTCCTGGTTCACTTCCTAACTTAGGACTCATGAAGATGCCAAACAAGAATAACTCTTCAAGATCGATTCCAAGCATATTAGAATCTGCTGTTAACTCAATGAAGGAACATGAAAGGGAGCTTGATATTTTAATTAGTCGCCTTGAAAAAGTGAAGGAAAATTTGTCAGCCAACGTGAAAAAAACCAATAACCATTTTGACAATATCATAAGTAGAATTGAGATTTTGGACAATGAGGTACCTAAGACTTAGATAAGTCTAATTTCTTCTCGAGAATCAAGAATTCGATTTCTGATATAGGCTATGTAAAATGTGTTACTAAACTGAGAAGTTAAGATTAGACATTGAAACATTTGTTCCAAAAATGCGCCAAAGCCTCTGGCTGTAAGAAATACGACGAATCTGTTCAATCTAAAACTGATTCACTTCTGCAAAAAGGAAAAAAATTCTCAAACTTCAAACAATAGTATAAACACTGGGGTATTCGTATAAGCTTTTATAAGAATGCATATGGAATTGTTAACCAACACCAGTATTCCGCTTCCATGAGCTGAGAGAGCAAACTGAATGCCCTACATTAAACGAATAGAGCTTAAAGGCTTCAAATCATTCGGACCACAAACGGTAAAAGTAAACCTTGATAAAGGGTTCACTGCCATAACTGGCCCTAATGGAAGCGGCAAAACTAACATCATGGATAGCCTGCTTTTCTCTCTTGGCGAACTCAGCACCCGTAGGCTACGCGCAGAAAATTCTGCCAAGCTCATTTTTCACGGCTCCGAAAAAGCTGGTATGGAAAAATCCAAGATGGCGAAGGTTATCATACAGTTTGATAACACCGATGGCGTCATGCCAGTGGATACAACGACAGTGACCATTGGACGAGAAGTTTACCGCAACGGGCAAAGTGTGTACCGGCTTAACGGCAGACGCATCTCAAGACAACACGTTGTCGAGATTTTGTCAGTTGCTGGTATTGGAAGCAACAACCAGAACATTATCCCTCAGGGCACGATCACAAGACTAACTGATATTACTCCTCCGGAACGCCGCAAAATCATCGAAGATCTGGTCGGCATAGGACAATACGATGCCGAGAAAGCTGGCGCTGAAGAAAAACTTCGGACTGCTGACATTTCTATTCGCACGGCTATGGGTCGCATCGACGAGGTTCAAAAACGCCTCGATGATCTCGAACGGGAACGCAATCAACTGCAACGCGCTAGTTTTATTCAAGATGAAATAAAGAAATTTGAAGCCATAAAAGTTAGCCATGAAATTACGCAGTTAACTAAGAAAGTGGAAGAATCTTCGATTCAGGCGGAAAAAGCCCGGTCCAAATCTGAGAAACTCAGGGAGCTGCGAGATGCGCAAAGAAACAAACGTCGTGAGGTCGAGGGTGAATGGAGGAGACTAAGCTCAGAAATCGTGGGCGACGGCGGTTCCCAAGTGATGAAGGTTCAGATTCGAATCGGGGAGTTGAAATCTAAACTTTCGGAATTGAACTCTAAAGTCAGTTCGGGTCAAGCTACTCTTGAAGGACTTAAACGTGTTAAGGAGAACAACGCCCAGCAGTATCAAACGCTGCATAACGAGATACAGCAGAACCGTTTAGGCATTCGAAAGAACCGAATAGAATTCGAGCAGCTTCAAGCGCAAATTGTGGCGAAAGCTTCGGAGCATGATGCTTTGGCACACGAAACCACTCAGTTGTGGGCGAACCTGGGTGAGAACAGCAAAACCACGCGCGAGATAGAACACGAAATCGAAAACCGAAACAAGCGCCTTTCAGTTCTAAGAGCTCAGTATACTCAAGGCAAGACTTTCATTAAAGCCAGTGCCGGCAGACTACACGAGCTTGAAGCCCGAAAAGAGCGGTTTACTGCAACTTTGGCCGAAGTGGAGAAATCACTTACTGAACTTGACAAAGTCCAAAAAGATCAAAAGATTCAGCTTAAAGAGTTAGAGAAAACGATTGAGAAACGCACAACACAGAAACAAGCGGCTGAAAGGGAAATTTTTGAAGCAAGTAAGATAGCAGACTCTGCCAAGGAAGCCGTCATAGAATTTGCAACGCAACGGGAACTCGCTGAAACCGTCGCAGCAGAGGAAAAAGCGTTGCGAAGTATCGAGGAATTGGGTGAACTGGGCGTTATCACCGGCGTCTTTGGCAGACTTCGCAATTTGATCAAGATTGACAAGAGCTTCAAAAGAGCTATCGAAGCTTCTGCAATAGGATGGTTGGACGCACTCGTCGTGAAGGACATGGATTCTGCGTTCACGTGTGCAGAAACTTTGCGGCGAATGAAACTTGGTCGAATAAAAATTATTCCGCTCCAAGGCGCGACAGTTCCTAAACCTTTTGAGATACCTAGCCGCGGCGGAATAACTGGGTTGGCTTCTACATTTGTGAAATGCAACAAGGATCATGAGGCCGCCGTTAACTATGTCTTTGGTGATACCATGGTTGTCGCTGACGACAAGACAGCCTTCGCTTTGTCAAATGAAGGCTACCGTTCGGTAACTCTTAACGGGGACGTTTACGAGCCTGGCTCCTTTGAAGGCGGCTTTTACCGGGCACCTATAGATTTTGCCGCGATTATCCCTAGCGAAAATGCTCTCAATAGTCTCGGCGAAGCGGTAACTGCGTTACAGACACACTTAACCCAGCGCAGCACTGACGTCGCATCTTTCAGAGAGGAGATAGACCATTCGCGGATTGACATTTTGAGGTTGTCAGAAGCAATCGGAACACTGGACCGAGAAATTGGCAGAGTAAAACGCAGCGTCAAACGCACTCAAATTAGCTTAAGGCGTGTCGAAAAGTTCCGCCTTCGCATAGAAAAAGAAATTGAAGTCCAAAAGGGCCAGATGAGCATTTGCAGATCAGAACGAGACGCGATCCGAAAAGAAATCGAGAACTTCCAAATACAACTGGGCGATTACCGACGCAAGACAGATGTTGGACACATTCAGGAGTTGGAAGTTAAAAGGCAAAAAATTGGCGAAGAAGCCAACACCCTCCGCCAAAAACTCGGTACGATTCAAACTCAACTTAGCACAGCTCAAATGCAGTTTGACAATGTCTTACGCGTAGGTTACCAGAACAGCAAAATTCAGTTATCTAAAGTTGACCAACAGCAACATAAAGTTGAGAAAGAAGTCGCTGATGCTTCGGCAGAACGCGAAATCATCAAAACTGAGCTCGCAACTCTAGATAAGAGCCGCGTCGAACTCTCTAACGCCGTGCTCTCAGCTCGAGAAGACTCCAAAAAATTTACCAGTCAAATTGACAACATTGACAATCAACTTCGGTCGATGGATATGGAGTTTGACCAAGCTGAGCAACTGTTCAACCAGCTTCAGCTTAGTGTGCAAACCTCCAAGCTCCAGCTAACACAATATCAGAGCCAACTTCGTCTGTTGAACTATGAGAAGCCTATAGAGACGACGCAAAAGCAGGTTGAGGAAGCTCAAACCAGCATCCAAATGATGCGCTTTGAACTAGACAGAATAGGCGGAGTCAACCAACTTGCTACGTCTCACTATGCAGAGCAGATCAGCCGGTATCGTGAGCTTTCCATGCGCCTTAATGAACTGGAACGAGAAAAGCAAGCTATCGTGGCTTTCATGGATCAGATCGAAGCTAAGAAACGCAAGGTCTTCATGGACGCATTTAGCAAAATCAACTCTAACCTTACGAAGTATTTTACGAAGTTAACGGGTGGCGGAACGGCAACGCTGGTATTAGAGAATCCTGAAGAGCCTTTCGTTGGAGGAATCGATATGATTGTACAGTTCCCCGACAAACCTTCAATAGTTGTCAGTGGAGCAAGTGGCGGGGAAAGATCGGTTTCTGCGGTTGCCTTCATATTCGCACTCAAGGATTTTTCTCCGGCATCATTTTATGTTTTTGACGAAGTTGACGCGCACTTAGACGCTAACCACACTACTAGGTTGGCGGACCTATTTCTTGAGGAGTCAGGCAAGACACAGTTTATAGTCGTCACGCTTAAACCCGAAATGGTCAATAAAGCCCAGAAAGTTTACGGTGTTTACGAGCGCAACGGCGTCTCCGCCGTCATCTCCGCCAAGTTTATGGAGGAAGCCCGTTGACCGAAGTCGAGACGCCAGTTTCAACCTTTACCAAAAAGCCATTCTACCTGCGGCCTCCAATAAATATACTCTTCGACATAAACAGGCTTGAGAAACTTACTCCTTGGAACGTTAACATTGCTTTTCTGCTAAGGCAGTTTCTTTCTGAGATGGAACGTCTTGGCAAAGTCGACTTTCGCGCTTCAGGCGTCGCCCTCGATTCTTCCGCAATGATTTACCTCATGAAATCCAAGCTGCTGCTAACGTTGCAAGAACCTCCAGCACCTCCTAAACTTCCCGCAGACTTTGTTCCACCTCCTTTGTTCCTGCCCCTTCGCCACGAACTAACTTCAACAACCATTCAACATTTACTTGCTGTCTTGGATGAGGTGCTTAAGGGCGAGAAATTCGCAACCATAGATAGAGTCGTTTCTAACCCTATTCTCCCGCAAGCTTCCGATTTGATGCCACAATTCGACAAGTTCATGGCTGAACTCGAAACTCAGATGGACAGATTATATGAGCGACTTGCGGAGATGGTGAAGGGACAAGGCATAATCGAGTTCACCAAATTAGTCAAGAACTTGCCGCGAATTGAGGCAGTTCGCACATTTATTCTCCTGTTGTTCCTTGCACAGGACGGTTTAGTTAGCCTTTGGCAGAATGAGGAAACTGAGGAAATATACATCGCAGTAGGGAACATAAAAGTTGATAAACTCCAGTCAAACGACAAACCCAAATTCTAATCCTGAGCAGGAGCCAGCTCCCTCAGCTACGCAAGAAGCGACAGCACAAACTCAGCCCGAGCAAACAACGTCGCCAAAAAGCGTTTCGGAGGCGCCTTTTGCCGAATCGCAGAATCCGAAGTCTGGTTCTGAGCCAGCTTTGGAAACCGAGGCGGATGAAAAACGGCGTCATAACTTTGTTATGCTTGAAGCCGCCCTCTACGTAGCGGGTCGTCCTCTTGACGTAAACGAAATCTGTTCTGTCCTAAATACCCGATCTAAAAAGAAAGCTCAGCAGCTGGGTAGGGAACTTATGGCTGAATATGCCGCCAAAAAATCTGCGATTGAAATCTTGGAACTCAAGGATGAACGTTTCGTCATGCAGGTTAAAGCAGAATTTACTCCTCTTGTGAAGAAACTCGTAAACAGACCTCTTCTCAGCTCGGGCCCGCTTAAAACGCTCAGTTACATTGCTTATCGGCAACCAATAACTTCCAAGAGGGTTATCGAAGTTCGAGGTCAACATGCGTACGGTCATGTCAAACTGCTTAGAGAAATGGGGTTAGTTGCGCCAGAGCGGAACGGCCGCCAAATAGTGCTTAAGACTACAGATTACTTCGCGGATTACTTTGGACTTCAGCAAGATACTTCCAGCATGAAGCGGGATTTGAAACGGATATTTGGAGAAGCTTTGAAAGATGAGCCGCCGCCTTAGATTTGTGTTGCTTGGCATTTCTTTAAGGTGGAACTCCTGTTTTCTGGAAAGATACAGTTTTGGTTTGTGACACGCGTGATAAGTTTACTGAAGTGATCACCCGAAACCTAAAAAAGGCACACAAAAGCTAACCTACACACCTGAGGAAACCACGTGTCATCAATCATAGAGGACCTCATAGCAAGAAAAATTTTCAACAACCGCGGAGAAGAAACCATAGAAGTTGACGTCGTTACGACTGCGGGATTCGGTAGGTCGGCCGCGCCTGCGGGGAAGAGCCGTGGGAAAGCTGAAGTAATTTATTACCCGGTCGGCGGAGTTGATGCGGCCATCAAAAAGGCTGATGAGCTCATAGCTCCTGAACTTGCAGGGCTTAACGCTGACTATCAAGAAGAAATTGACAACACTCTACACGAAATCGATGGAACAACTAACTTCAAAAACATCGGGGGTAACACAGCTTTTGCCGTTTCATTAGCCAATGCGGAGGCAGCGGCGAACAGTCACAGCATGCTTCTTTTTCAATTTTTGGGTGGAAGTACGGCAACTACACTTCCGTATCCTTTAGGTAACTGCATCAGTGGAGGACAACATGCTCAGCGTGGTAAGAGTCCTGATATTCAAGAGTTTCTAGCATTGCCCTATGGCGCCGAAACGTTTCTTGAAGCAGCAACGGCGAATGCAAACATTCACCGAAAGATCGGTGAAGCTCTTAAGAAAAAGGACAAATCTTTTACAGCTGGCAAGAGTGACGAAGGAGCTTGGATAGCCACGATAGATGGCTCTGACGCGTTTGAGATAATTGCAAAGGCCTGCGAGGAAGTTGGCAATGAGCTTGATTTTGAATGCGGCTTCGGCGTAGACATGGCATCAAGCAGTTTCTGGAAAGAGAAAGAGGGCGTTTACGATTACGCTAACGAAGGAGTTACTCGCGATAGCGGTGAGCAATTAGATTATGTGCGCGAAATCATTGAAAAATATCATCTCGCGTACGTAGAAGACCCATTCAATGAAGAAGATTTTAAGAGCTTCGCTGAACTCACAAAGAAAACCAAGAACTGCCTTATCTGCGGTGACGATCTCTTTACAACGAATAATGACCGTCTTGCCCAAGGGATTAAAGTTGGCGCGGGCAACGCGATCATAATCAAAGTTAACCAAATAGGTACGCTTACTGATGCAATGGAGACAATCATGACTGCCCAACGCAATGGTTATAGCTGTGTCATGAGCCATCGAAGTGGGGACACAACAGATTGGCACATTTCCCACCTCGCTGTTGCTTTCAACTGCCCCATCATAAAAACAGGCGTTGTCGAAGGAGCGCGCATTGCCAAAGTTAATGAACTCCTTCGAATTGAGCAGTACCTTGGTAACCGTGCCAGAATGGCAAACCTCAAAGTGTAGATCAAAGTAACGAAGGAATGAAAAATGGAAGACGAAATTAAACAACCACCGGAACCTGAAACTGCGTCCGAAGATATCGAGGCACAGGAAAGTAACGTTCCGGAACAAGAAAATGAAACCGAAACCGAATCTGAAGCCGAAATGGAAACGGAAGACGAAGGGACTGAACCCGAAGCGTCAGAATCAGCAGCAGCTCCTGCGGCACCCGCACCCTCAGCTGAAGAGGAATTGCTATTGCCTCGAGACACTCTGCTTTCAGCCGGCATCCATATCGGTACAAGAATGAAAACGCGAGACATGGAGCCATTCATCTACCGCGTCAGACCAGATGGCTTGTTCGTGTTAGACGTTAAGAAAACTGACGACAGAATTCGAGTAGCAGGCAAATTCCTTGCCCGATATGAACCCTCCAAAGTCGTCGTTGCAGCCACTCGTCTATACGCTCACGAACCAGTTAAGAAGTTCTGTCAACTAACCGGAGCTACACCTCTTATCGGTCGCTTTATCCCGGGCATGCTTAGCAACCCGCTATACCCCCACCGAGTCGACCCTGAAATTATCGTTGTATCTGACCCTCGCGCGGATGCCCAAGCTGTCAAAGAAGCCTCTGCAGTCGGAATACCAATCGTTGCTTTGTGCAGCACCGACAATGAATTCGTAGGCGTCGACTATGTTATTCCGACTAACAATAAAGGACGAAGAGCTCTTGCAGTCATCTTTTGGCTGCTCTCAAGGCAAATTCTACGCGAACGCGGCGAACTCCCTGCAAACCAAGACCCGAAAGCTACCATCGAAGACTTTGAAGCTAAAATAAGCCGCGAAGACGAAGACGAAGGATAAACAATGCCCTCTCTTCGGCGAGCAGTCGTAGCAGGAAGCTTCTACGAAAGCAAACCCGAAGCACTGCGGAAGCAGGTCGAAGCCTGCTTTCTTTCAGAGCTTGGTCCAGGCAAGCTCCCAACAGTGAACAGCGCTGGTTCCAGGCAAATCCTCGGAATGGTTTGCCCGCATGCAGGTTACGTTTACAGCGGTCCTGTGGCGGCAAACGCCTACTTTTCCTTAGCTCAGGATGGCAAACCAGAAACGTTTGTAATTTTAGGCCCCAATCACACCGGTTACGGTAACCCACTGTCAGCAATGAGAGACGGGTCCTGGCAAACTCCACTAGGAAATGTGCAAATTGATACCGAAATTGCTGACGCGATAGCTGAGGAAACTAGCATTTTGGACTTCGACGAAGTTGCCCATCGACACGAGCACAGCATAGAAGTTCAACTGCCTTTTTTGCAATACCTTTATGGCAACGCTTTCAAGTTTGTCCCTATTTGCTTCCTCATGCAGGACCTTGAGACTGCCAAAGAAATAGGCAAAGGTCTTGCTGAAGTGATAGCTAACAAGAATGCAGTCGTTATCGCCTCGTCAGACTTTACGCATTACGAGTCGCAAGCGCGGGTCGAGAAGAAAGACAAGGCCGCCTTGCAAGCCGTGGAAGCTTTAGATGAGCAAAAATTCTATTCAATTCTCGAAGCAGAGAATGTTTCTGCGTGTGGATACGCGCCGATTGCCACACTGATTACTTACGCGAAGGCACTCGGAGCAAAGAAGGCTGATGTCCTTTCACACAAAACCAGCGGAGACATAACCGGTGACAAATCAAGCGTCGTAGGCTATGCCTCAGTTATAGTAAAAAAGTCCTTCTGACTACATCGTTACGCTTGAGCTATTCTCTTGTTTTGAGAAATTCTGCTATTCCTTAAGCAATTCGTCAAATAATGCTTTAGTTTTAGCAATGTCATCAATGGATGTCTTGCGATCCAACTCCAATGTTATTGGTCCAGAGTAGCCGTAACCTCGCAAACTTGCAAGGAAGCTAGTCAACTCTGGAGTTTTCTCCTTGAATGGACGATGCGCCTTATTCGCCATGTGAACGTTGCAAATACGTTTGCCGTAAGCTTCAAGCAAGTTGTCCACCTCTCTTGTCTCCAGTGCGTGACATAAATCAATCGTTATTCCCATTTTTCCCTTAGGGTCAATTATGCCAAGAACTTCATCAAGCTCTTGTGGGTTTCTTCCAAACCCTGTTGAAGTATACGAGAGATTCTCTAAGGCCAACTTAATTCCCTTTTTCTCTGCAAAAGGCGTGATTTCTCCAAAAACGTCTCGCAAACACTGCTCTCTAATCTGCTTAGGTAACTTTTTGGAGACATTCGAATGTACTGTCATAAGCGATGTTTGAAGAGCGCAAGCGCATTCAAGTGAGATTTTTCCGTAGTAAACTGCCTGATGAACCTCAATCGGGTCTTTTACGTGGAGAACCGCTGAATGGATTGTTAGGCAATTTAGACCTGACGCGGCTAAAGCTTTTTTTTCTCGATAAACGTCTGTGTCGTGTTCTTTCCTGATGGATTTCATGTTAAATTCAATTTCGCTAAAACCTAGTTGTTTTACCAGTGCAAAATTTTCCCGGATTTTAAGTTTACTGAAGATTCCATTTGATAGGCTTAACTTCATGCTTGTTCCCTACTTCACCGCAAACGATGAACAGAGTTCTTCAACCGTTCGATTTAGAGTTAACTCTGCAATATCTTGGCCATAATCTAAGACACGTCTGGAGCTGTCGAGCGCAAGTCTTAAAATTGCGCTAATGTTTGGATCCATTTTTTTGCTACTCATAAGACGGATCAGATCGTTCTCTAGTTTCACATAACTCTGCCGTTTAGGTATCAGGGCTTCCGCGTCATTATAGTCACGTTTAAACATCGCTTTCGTTGCGTCTTCGAACAGCTGATGCGCTAAAGTGTTGAAATTTAACATTTGATTGATGACCTCTTCGTCGATGGGCTCTTTCATGAAGAGTACTTGATCATCAATAAGTTTCTGAATTGTCGTTAAGTTATTCATGATGTTTATGGCGTTTTCTCCAATGTCTTTTATGTCATTGACTATTATGCGGTACAGCAAGAACTCTTTTGGGGTTCGGAAGCCGAGCTCTCGGTACATGTTATGTTCTATGCCGAATTTCAGCTGTCGAACGATATACTGGCCTAGTCTGTTTGCGTCGTGCTCCGAGTTGATCACGTTTTGGAAAAGCTCTTTGTTGGTACCTTTGAGGGCGAGTATGACATCTCGGTGGGCTGCTAGAGCCACGATGACCATGCGACGGACTGCCTTTTCAATTGGGAATTCAGAGTGCTTTACTAGGATTTGCAGTGTGACTTCATCTGCTGTTTCGTCGATAATTTCTGATCCAAGAAAGGTTTCTTTGGCAAAGTTTTTGATTTCGGTTTTGCATTTGGTGAGGTCACCTTTGCCCCGGAAGTGCACTCGGATGATGTCGGCGCTGATGACATATAGCGCCTGTAGGAGGCGTAGTGTAGATTGAAGATTTTCTTCGGGGTCGACTGTAATGTAGTATTCTTTGAGTTTAGTGCTTTGGGATTGGTCGGTTTTTTCTCTGATTTTTCTAGGGATCAAGCTCAGGGTTTGGTCAGGTTCGAGGTTGAAGGCGATTTCGTTTCCGCGTTTGAGGCCGATGTCTTTGACCCATTCTTTTGGTAGGCTGATTATGAAGCTACCTCTGCCTGTGCATTGGACGCGTCGGTAGCCTAGGTCTTTTTCTGCCATATGCGTTCACGTTTGACATATATGATTCACATATATTATATAACTCATTCTCCTACGCATAAATGATTTTCACTATGGTTATATAGAATACATGCTATTTTGGTAGGCTGCGTTAACAAGAGCGTAGATAATTGATGTCCATAAACACCTGTAAATCATCAGCCAAGGCAACTGGACAAACAACAGTTCACCAGAGAGAAATGTGCACGACAGACGTTGAACTCTACATTCTTATGGTCACCTGTTCGCGCTAATCGTAACGAAATGGAGACTAAAAGTTATGAAAAAAATAATTACAAAACAAGAACACTGCATGGGCTGCGGGCTTTGCGAAGTCGCCTGCATAACCCAGCATAGCAAATCAAAAGACACGGTCAAAGCCTACAATCGAGAGCGACCAAAACCCATTAGCCGAGTTCGTTTGGAAATGAGCAAACCCGTCAGCTTCGCTATACAATGTCGTCATTGCGACGATGCACCCTGCGCTCAAGCATGCCTTACAGGTGCCATGCAAAAAGACGAGAAAACAGGGTTGGTCACGCATAACGCTGAGAAATGCATGGGCTGTTGGACTTGCGTTATGGTTTGCCCGTTTGGCGCCATAAAAATGGACAAAGAGGGTCACGTGGTAGCCAAATGCGACGCCTGTGTTGACCTTGATGTTCCCGCATGTGTGGCGAATTGCCCGAACGGCGGATTGGAATGCAAAGAGGTCTGCAAGTAATGTCACGGTCCAAGTACGTTATAGTTGGTGGATGCGCTGCAGGTATAGGCGCAGTTGAAGCAATACGCGAGATAGACCAACAAGGCACAATTACTGTTATTTCCGAGGAACAATGCTCGCACTATAGTCGACCCATGATTAGCGATTTCGTAAGTGGAAAGGTCGATCTAGCTAAGATGAAGACTCGCGATGATGAGTTCTGGCAGAAAAACTCTGTCAACATATTCGTGGGCAAGAAAGCTGTCACCTTGAACACAGATGAGAGAACCATTTTTCTTGACGATGGCGAGAAAATTGCTTACGAAAAACTCCTATTAGCTACAGGAGGGAAACCCTTTGTTCCAAAGATGGAAGGGCAGGAAAAAGAAGGCGTCTATACTTTCACGAATGTCGCTGATGCAGAGCGATTGTCGAACAAGATTAACAAAGAGAAAGCCAAATCTGCTGTCGTCATAGGCGCGGGCCTTATCGGCATAAGCGTTACCGAAGCGCTCGTCAAACGCGGCGTTAAAGTTACCTTGGTTGAACTTCAAGACAAGATCCTTAGTCTCTTGCTAGACTCAAAAGCTAGTGATTTGGTAGAAGCAATAGTTAGGAAGGCGGGTGTTAACATTGTCACTGGGCAATCAGTCCAAAAAATTACTGGCAAACCCGAAAACGACGTGGTTGTTGGTGGGGTAGTGCTTACAAAAGGTGATACAGTTATGTGCGACATGGTGATAGTTGCCATTGGAGTCATCCCACGCACTGAACTTGTAATCGGAACGGCCGTTAAAACGAACCGCGGCATAGTCGTGGACAACTATATGCAGACCAACGTGCCAAACATTTACGCTAGCGGAGACGTTGCCGAAGCCTATGATTTTATTTTAAACCAGAATCGTCTCTTGCCACTGTGGCCTCTTGCTGTCTTGGAGGGCAAAGTTGCGGGCTATAACATGGCAGGGAAGAAAACTGATTATTCGGGCGGAACTAATATGAGCAGCCTGAAGTATTTCGGTATTCCCATAGTGTCAATCGGCTTAGCTAACCCAAAGGATGACCCACTTCTAGAAATTCTGACTGTGCAAGACATTTCCAAGGGCATCTACAAGAAACTCGTTCTTAAATCCAACATTATAGTTGGCATGACTTTCTTGGGTGACATCGAACGCGCAGGAATCTATTACTACCTATTAAAAAACAAGGTCAACGTTGCAGCATTCAAGCAGGCGCTCCTTTCCGACGACTTTAGCTTAGCAGCATTGCCTGGAGAATTGCTCAAAGAAATGAAAGTGGAGGCTTAAAACACGAACATAAACGATCGACCAATTGTTAATCCATTCAACCATGATAAGGACTTTGCAGGATGCAGCATCTTTGGCATGATGAACCTCGAAGGAAAACGCTTTGGTTCCAAAGACCCTGTCAAAGCAATATCTAACATGCATGAACGCAGCAACGGTTTAGGCGGTGGCTTCGCTGTCTATGGCATATACCCGGACTTCAAAGATTACTACGCGTTGCATATCATGTACCTCAGCAAAGATGCCAAGCAGCGAACGGATAGAATTTTGGCTTCATGCTTCAACATCATATACGACGAGGAACTGCAGACAAAACCAGCCAATGTAATCGATCCTCCGCTGATTTGGCGATACTTTGTTGAACCGAGAAAGAATCGACCCAAAGATCAAGCTCCAGACGACTGTGTGCTCGATGCAGTAATGCGCATCAATACTGAAACGGGTAAAGCATTCGTGTTTTCCAGCGGCAAAGATATGGGCGTCTTCAAAGGCGTCGGATTCCCCGAGGACATCGCGGATTACTTCTGTCTCGAAGACTACATGGGCTACCTTTGGAGCTGCCACGGCAGGTTCCCAACAAACACTCCGGGCTGGTGGGGCGGCGCACATCCATTCAATATCTTGGATTGGACAGTGGTCCATAACGGGGAACTATCATCTTACGGCATTAACCGTCGATATCTCGAAATGTACGGCTACAAGTGCACATTGCAAACAGACACTGAGGTATTAGCATATGCTGTAGATCTTCTAATGCGAAAACAAAAGTTGCCCATCGAAATAGTTTCGCAAATTTTGGCATCGCCCTTCTGGGCAGAAATCGACCAGATGGAACCCAAAAAGCAGCTTGTTCTCAAAACTCTACGTCAAACATATGGAAGCTTACTAATGAATGGGCCATTCAGCATAATCGTAGCACATCATGGCGAGATGATTGGTTTGACGGATCGTATCAAGCTACGTCCTATGATGGCAGCTACTAAGAACAGTGTGCTTTACCTCTCTAGTGAAGAAGCATCAATTCGCTTGGTCTCACCAAATTTGGATAAACTATGGTCAGCAAGAGGCGGCGAACCGATCATCGGCAGAATCGGTGGCATACCAGCCGCCGAAAATAAAGGTTTAGTGGAGATTGAACAGTAATGAAAAGCTACCTTCCACCTGAATACATAGTAGAACGCGACGAAGACAAATGTATCCGATGCAAAGTCTGTGTGAATCAGTGTACCTATGAAACTCACAGCTATGACGCTGAAGATGACGTTATCCGTAGTAAGGATGAGAACTGTGTAAATTGTCAACGATGTGTAACGTTTTGTCCAACTCACGCAATTACGATAAAGAAGAATCCTAATACTTATCGCGAAAACGCGAACATGACCCCTGATGTCATCAAGGACATTAAGAAACAAGCTGAAACCGGCGGTATTCTCTTAACTGGTATGGGTAACGACAAACCTGAGTTAACATATTGGGACCACATATTAGTAAATGCTAGCCAGGTCACAAATCCGTCAATCGATCCGCTCCGTGAGCCTATGGAAATTCGAACATACTTAGGAGCGAAGCCGGATGCTTTGAGTTTCGATTACACTAAAGATGACGTAGAGCTCAAGACTCAACTTGCACCTCAATTGACCCTAGAAGTTCCGATAATGTTCTCAGCAATGTCTTACGGAGCAATTAGCCTCAACACTCATGAAGCACTAGCTCGTGCAGCAACGAAGGCTGGAACCTACTTCAACACAGGCGAAGGCGGCTTGGACCCCTCGCTGTACAAGTACGGTGAACACACAATCGTCCAGGTAGCTTCAGGCCGTTTCGGAGTTCACTCCCAATACCTTCATGCGGGAGCAGCGGTCGAAATCAAAATTGGTCAAGGCGCGAAACCTGGCATAGGAGGGCACCTCCCAGGCGAAAAAGTTACAGCTGAAATTTCAAGAACTAGAATGATCCCTCTAGGAACGGATGCACTTTCACCAGCACCTCAGCATGACATCTACAGCATAGAAGATCTTCGTCAGCTTATCTACGCGCTTAAGGAAGCCACCAACTATGAGAAACCCATTTCTGTCAAGATCGCGGCAGTCCATAATGCAGCGGCCATTGCAAGCGGTATAGTCCGAGCGGGAGCGGACATAGTTGCCATTGATGGAGTTCGTGGCTCCACAGGGGCGGCCCCAAAAGTTATTCGAGATAACGTTGGCATACCTATCGAATTGGCCTTAGCCAGCGTAGATCAGCGTCTGCGCGACGAAGGCATTCGTAATCGAGCCTCTATAGTGGCGGCTGGCGGTTTTCGCAGCAGCGGCGACATACTAAAGGCCATTGCTTTGGGTGCCGATGCCGTATACATTGCGACGGCGGCTCTTGTGGCGATGGGTTGTACTGTTTGCCAGAAATGTTACACAGGCAAGTGTCCTTGGGGCCTTGCTACGCCTGACTCTTGGATAGGCAAGAGAATTAATCCTGACATTGCATCGGAGCGGTTAACGAATTTGCTACGAGGATGGAGTCACGAAATTAAAGAAATGATGGGCGGCATGGGAATTAATTCCATTGAAAGCCTCCGTGGGAACCGATTGCACCTTCGCGGTGTCGGTTTAACGGATACTGAGCTGAAAATCTTGGGCTTAAAGATGGCGGGTGACTAACATGACGCAACAAACGAAGACTTTAGGGATAAGCCAGAAATTCTTAGCAAACGCAACTCAGGAAAAAGGAATATGGAAAATAAATGCGCAAAACTTGCATTACAAAGAACTCAACACTCTATTGCGAGAACTTGATGCTCTGGGCTCGGAGAAGGTTGAGTTAACCAACGTTTACGGGCAACGATACTTGGGTACTGACTTGAAGACGAAGATGAAAATCGATATTTACGGAACCCCAGGCAATGACTTAGCTTCATTTATGGATGGGCCTATAATAGAAGTTCACGGGAACGCACAAGATTGCACAGGCAACACAATGAATAGTGGGCAAATTGTTATTCACGGCAGGGCAGGCGATATCACCGGATACGGCATGCGCGGCGGAAAAGTGTTCATTCGCGACGACGTCGGTTACCGTGTAGGCATCCACATGAAAGAGTATATGGACAACAAACCTGTGATGGTTGTAGGGGGCACCGCTGAAGACTTCTTAGGAGAATATATGGCGGGGGGCATCCTCTTAGTCTTAGGCTTAGACCTGAAAGAGGGCGAGAGGCACAAGTCGCGATACGTGGGAACAGGCATGCATGCAGGCATTATTTACGTGCGCGGAGAAATAGGCAACTTGGGCAAAGAAGTGAAACAGATGGAAGTCGAGGAAAAAGACACGGCCGTCATTTCAGGTTT
>DATJPJ010000220.1:0-16581 GCA_035506455.1 Candidatus Nanoarchaeia archaeon | reverse complement strand
TACAGTAAACCATAGAACTCTCCAAATCAGTGTATTCCGAGTTTAGTTTTAAGACTTGCGGTTGTCTCGTCATTGGCTGGCAAAACCTTGGATAACTGCATCTGTAGTGCGCTCCACGGCACTAAAAACCCGCAACGGGTTTTGCAGACCAGAAGTTAATACCAACGGTTGCGATTTAGCGTCAACAATAACCTCTAGCACACACCCACGCCAACACTAGGCGCGAGACCTCGTAACTGCAAAAACCCAAAACCGTGAACAAACCAAAAGACGCGCCAAAAAACTTGAGGACAAAGAAAGGACAAACTGCGGATCGCAACAAAGAAAAGAGGGATAAAACCGCTCTTATCTTTCGTTGTTACGAGTCAAGTACGCCCAGGCGCCTACAAGCCCCACAGTCAAGACTGCACCAGCAAATCCGGAGAAGACGAAGCTTGAGATGCCGCCGAGCAACGGAAGAACCGAGATCATCCACGGGATAAAATACGTCGCTGCAAGCTGCGCTATGACGCCAGCCATGAAGCCGAGGATCGCTATGATTGCGAATACTTTTATTCTGTCACCCATTAGTTTTCACCTTTGTACAGCAATTGCTGTATGCACCTCTTTAGTCTAATCAACAATTTTATGTCTATAATCACCATAGCGCGTATCTGGCCTTTACTTTAAGGGTTAAAGCAAAAATCGAGTTTTTTTGTCACGTATAGCCGTACATATATACGTGCATATTCTCGCCATGTTAACAATGTATAAGATTGTTTCATGCGTAGCGGTGTTGTCAGAGGAATGCAAATGTCCGAAAGGTTCGCTAAAAAATGGGAAAGTAAAAGAGAAGAAGCTCCGTTCAGTAACCGCCTAAAAGATGCTGTTAAACCACCAGGTCCACTAAAGCCCCGCTTAGATTTCGCAGTTAGACGCATAGAGCTCCAAGTTCAGAAGCTCGATCAAGCAACCGACAGATTTGGCCAACGTGACAAAGCAATCTTTTCAAGAATAGTTGATGCATACACTAAGCATGATACTGCAAGGGCAAATGTTTTCGCTAATGAACTAGCTGAAGTCCGCAAGATGTCCCGTCTGATCATAAATGCTAAGCTCGCACTCGAACAGATCACGTTAAGATTACGAACTGTATCAGAACTCGGCGACGTAGTCTCCACTCTGGGTCCAGCAGTGGGTGTGCTCCGCTCCGTCAGGACTGGATTAGTTAGCGTGTTCCCCGAAGCAGAGAACGAGCTCGGCGAAATCGGAAACATGCTCAGCGGCATCATGATCGAAGCAGGTCAAGGTTCAGGGATGACGCTAAATTTCGACACTGTCAACGAGGATGCTAGCAAAATTCTCACTGAAGCGGCAACAGTTGCAGAGCAGAAAATAAAAGACAAGTTCCCCGATCTACCGCCAGGCATGCCAGCATCGCCAACAACTCAAACGGAGCAGTCAACTCAAGGATTCTAGGAGGAGCATGAAACATGTCTTTATCCTCCAATCTTTTTCTTTCTATTGGCAAACCAGTGAAAGATGAATATGGAAGAGCAGTCGGAAGAGTAGCCTCTTATGCAACAACGCCAAACGGCAAGTTTGACGCCGCGTATATTGAGGAATCCGATGGAAGATTCATGAAGCAGCCCATAGAATACATCCAGTTCAATGGTGCTGACGTCACATTACTCTCACGCGTTAAATCTAATTCTGCTGCCATATGCGATCAAATTCCGTTCATATGGCGCAAGGACCAGGCCCTTAAGGACCTTAACGAGAAGCGAAAGATCGCTCCAAATCTCTATCAAGAACTTCACGCAAGTTTCGCTACGGTGCTAGCTCAACTACGCAAAGACGCGCAGATTTTGCAAGACGAAGCCATCCAAGGAGTCACACGTTGCGAGGAAGAACTCACGGTCCTCAGTTACAGCGTTCTTCACCTTGAACTGCAGCATGAAATTGGTAAGGTGAGCGATGAGCAATACCGAATAGCTTCAACATCTTTGCAGGAAGTCATTAGACGAACGACGGCGGAAAAGGCTGACATGGAATCGACAAAGAGCAAGTTGTCTAATGTTTTGCTGGGTGATGCTCCAGTCGTTGCAGAGCCTAAAGCCATTCCAACTGCGCCAGCTCCGGTAAAGGTAGAGTCTAAGATCTATGCTGAAAAAGTGAATGAACCAGCTGCTAACCTGCCTGAGCCTCCTGTTGTTGTCTACGTGAAAGAAGTGGGAAAGGCCCAAATTTAGCCACTAAACATGAATAAAGGTAGCTGAGGGCGGAGGGAAAAAAAGATGAAAATACTTAACACCCAACCCGCTCCCCCACCTGTTAAGGAACTTGCAACTAAATCCATTTATACTTTGAAAGCTCAGCAGAATAAGCTCGATCAGGCCAGCTACCGCCTTAAAGAGCGTGACAAGGTTCTTTTTGAAACTTGCATGGGTGCGTTGAAGAAGAATAATAAGGAACGCGCTGCTGTTTGTGCTAACGAAATTGCTGAGGTTCGTAAGCTTCTAAAGTTTTTGTATAATGTGCAGCTCGCTATTGAGCGTGTTGTGCTTCGATTGGAGACTATTAGTGAGCTCAGTGAGATTGTGCTTGACTTGAAGCCTGCTTTGAGGTTGTTGCAGGGTGTGTCGCAGGAGCTTTTCCAGGTTTTGCCTGATGTGTCTGCTGAACTCAACACTGTCCAAAGCACTATTAGCGAGACGCTTTACGCTACTAAGGTTACGGCAGACGCCGATTCAGTTATCCCGGTAGGGGCTAAGACTGAGGGCGGGGAAGAAATTCTTAAGGAAGTTTCCAGTTTCTTGCAGTCGAAAATTGAGGAAACGTTGCCTGAACCTCCATTTGCGGAGCCTAAGGTTGAAGTTAAGCATAAGGCGGCTCCGGTTCGGGAAATGGTTGCGTTGGGTGCGTCGTGTTCTTCATCTGCTGCGCGCAAGTCCTCGTCTGAGTTTAATCCTCAGCCTCTTGGGGGTACTCAGACGGTGATTTCGTATAAGAAGCAGGAGATCCAGGAGATTTCGTTAACGACGGTGCCAAAGTCCTCGATTGAGGATTTGCTTTTGGAGTATGTTCGGAAGAGTAATGGTGAAATAGACCTTACACGTTGTTCAACAGAACTCAAAACTTCCAATAAGGAAATTGAGGATGCTCTTGAAAGCTTAGGCAACAAGGGCAAGATAAAAATTGAGCTAAAATCGCCAGAATAAACATTGCAAAGGGGAAAACATTGAGCGCATCACAAGAACTAGAAAGAGCAGCAACAGCTTATGCACTTGACGCTGTGAAGATGGATAAGCAAAGTAACAAAGGCAGAGCCATAACGCTTTATCAGAAAGCCATTGAAGCTTTGCTTCAGCTTGTTCAACTCTATCCAGAGTACGGATTAAACAAGGTCTACGTGCAAAGAGCTATCGCTTACCAAGAAAGAATCAAAGCACTTCAAGGATCGGTTTCGCCTCAAGATGTCCGCATGGAAATGGAGCGGGAGTCTGAGGAAGCCGGTGGAGGTGCAGCTGAGAAGGCCTCGCCAGAAGGTGGGAAAGGTGAGGATGAACTTGTCGTAACCGAAAAACCGAACGTGCACTGGGATGAAGTTGTTGGCCTTGACACAGCTAAGAAAGCTGTCAAAGAAGCTATTGTTTACCCTGTTCAGAGACCTGACCTGTTTCCGTTGGGTTGGCCTAGGGGCATTCTGTTGTTTGGTCCGCCCGGTTGTGGTAAAACTTTGTTGGCGGCTGCCGTTGCTACTGAGATTGATGCAAGCTTCTACCAGATTGATGCTGCTTCAATTATGTCGAAGTGGCTGGGTGAAGCTGAGCAGAACGTTTCTAAGCTGTTTAACGCGGCGAGGAAGTCTGCCGGTGATGGTAGGCCTGCGATTGTGTTCGTGGATGAGTTGGATTCGCTCATGGGTCAGCACAGCAATGAGGTTGGTGGTGAAATTCGTGTTAAGAACCAGTTCCTAAAAGAGATGGATGGTATCATGGACAAGGGTAAGGCTTTGCACGTTTATGTGATAGGAGCGACGAATAAGCCTTGGGATTTGGACTGGGCTTTCATACGTAGGTTCCAGAAGCGTATCATGGTTCCGTTGCCCGATAGTAGTACGCGGGTTAATATGCTCAAGCATTACGTGGGTAACCTGTCAACCACTGACGACGTGGACCTAAGCGAGCTGTCTCGACTTAGTGAAGGCTTTTCAGGTAGCGACATCAGGGATGTTTGCCAGTCCGCGCAGCTTTCACTAATTGGCGAGTTCTTCGACTCCGGACAAGCCGCTGATAAAGAAGCTAAGCCAAGGGCTTTGACGATGCAGGATTTCCGACAGATATTCGACACTAGAAAGCCAAGCGTCTCTGTTGACATGCTATCGCTGTACAACCGGTGGTTCGAAGCCTTCAAGGCACTTTAAGAGCGTGGAGGGAAAACAGAAAAACAGAAAAGAGAAACAAGTTGGGTGGAATGGTTTGGAGAACCTCATATTTTTCGCACGCTCTCCCTTCTCCCCCTCCAAATTCCTCCAAACCCCACACCCCAACAATCTCTTTCCTGTTTTTGGCTGAGCAACTTGACAGAAATGCCTTCAATTTCAGTTTTGTTTTTTTTGGTGGACTCTTCAGAAAGCCTGTTAATAAGATTAGCCCCGGTCATTTGTCGGGACATTAATTTTTTCAATTGTCGCGACAATGGGGAAAAACCTTGTTTCTGGGTTTAGCGCGGTTTGCTTTTTTTGAAAGCAACTTATTGGCCATTGTCTTGCGATTGTCCCATTGTGCTATGTGTGGACCTGAAGTCCGTTACAAAAAAGCAATGAGATTGTGGAAGACTTGTTCGTTTTTATGGCACTTAGCCAAGAAGCCACGGGAGCAGGTAGGTGGCTTTTGGGGAGGTGGGGTTGAGGGCGCCGCAGTTACCCCGAGGGGGGGTAGCATGTTCAAAACTTGGGTTTTTTTTAATGTTCAACATGGCAAAAACTTGTTTTTGGGGGTTGAAGCTGTCTGCATTTTGATAAAGCAGCTTTTTGGCAAGTGTTCAAGTAATGTTCAAAGCGATGTTCGCGATGCAGAAAATGAATGTTCAGCCCATGTTCAAAATATGTGTAATTTATTTTCTGAGTTAAAGGGCTGGGACGAATTTGACCCAGGGTATTTGTCCTGACGCCGGTTTTGTTAAGCTCGCTAACATTCACTCCTATTGACCCCATGGCCTACTGGATACTTGAACACTTTCGGGTACGTTTTACATGTAATATTCTCGGTTGCCGTCGTTGTTGTAATTGTGATCGCCCTCATCTTGCGGTGGAAGAAGAAAGTTACTTCATTCCTGGAGCTCTCTGGTTGACTTCGGAGGTTCGAATGCTGTTCATATGTAGATGAAACCTAAGAATGGTGTGGACCTTGGGAGAGGTTAACTGAGCTGCGAGAGTGATTATTTTTGGAAACTAAAACGGTAGGTTCAATTTTTTCGTGGGATTGTTATTACGAATTTAGCTCCTTTTTCTGGTTGGCCTTCTTCTGTTATTGTCCAACCGTAAGCGTCTACCATTTTTTTGATCATAGCAAGGCCTAAGCCTGATCCGCAGTTTGTGGTGAAGCCTTCGTTGAAAACTTTTGGCTTGTTCTCAGTTGGGACTCCTACACCGTCGTCTTCGTAGAAGAGCGTGGTTTTGTTTTGCCCTTTTTCGTAATACAGCCTAATTTGGGTAGTTTTATTGCCGTGTTTTAGCGAATTGTCAATTAGATTGTAGAATAGCTGTCTAAGCAAGGAGTCAGCCACAACTGTTAGCCCATCTGTTCCGTTGACGAATTTTATATTGTGTATGTCTGGAAGGAGGGCAATTGCTTCGTTAAAACATTGTTTTACATTTATTTCTGATTGTTCTTCTACGCCGATTCTTTCGTATTGTCTGCTGAGTTCAAGCAATCTATCTGCCGTAGCAGTTGCTGATTCGATACCAACTAGATATTTTGTGACCTCTGGGTTCGCGTTAAGCTTCCTTTTTAGAAGGTATACGTTGGAATTGATTGTTAAGAGTTTGTTTCTCACGTCATGCCTAGTTAACTTGCCAACCACCCGCAGCTTTTCGTTGACTGCGGCGAGTTTTTCTTCTGCTTTCTTGCGCTCTGTTATGTTTTCGCAGAAAGCTATTAGTTTTCCATTTGGCAGCTTCGCGCCGTTCAAAATTACGTGCAAGCCTTTTCCGTTCTTCGCCTTTAGAATGGATTCACCAAAAAACCGTCCCGTTCGGTTAACTTCAGCTACTTTTCTGAGTTCATCTGGAATATTCTCTTCGAATTGCAGCTGAGGAATGGTCATGGCAGTTAATTCTTGTCTCGTATAGCCGAGCATTTTGCAGGCGGCTTCGTTAACGTATTCGTATTTTCCCTCGGGGGTTGCAACAAAAATCGCAACAGGAGATCCCTCAACGAACAGTCTAAATTTTTCTTCACTGGACTTTAGCTCTGTGATGTCTCTCGTAATTACAATTATTCCTTCTTCGTATGGAACAGCGTCTATTTCCCAGATTTTGTCGGCGTAAAAACTTTGCCATTCAAAGTTTATTGCTTTTCTTTCATTCATTACGTTGCATAGGTTTTTTTCAAAATCAGTGCCGACAACTTTTGGGAAGAATTTCCAAATGCTTTGTCCAACCATCTCATTTGGTTCGGAACCAGCGAGCTTTGCCATCCGCTCGCTAATATAGATAAACTGGTATTTGGCGTCGAGCGCGTAAATTCCATCATTAGTGCTGTTAATTATGGTGTTTATTGCCTTGTTCTTTTCTGTAAGTGTTTCTTCCACTTTTTTGCGTTCGCTGATATCGATGATTGAGCCTTCCAAGATTCCTTGTTGACCAAAAAGCTTGACCGAAGTTAGGCAAGTGATCACTTTCCCTTGTTTGTTTAGCATCCTGCACTCGAAGTCTCTTACTTCTCCGTTAGCTTTGAGTAACTGAACCATTTCTTGGCGTTGATTTGAGTCAGCCCAATGAGTTATTGATGGCTTTTTCTGTATCTCCTCCCGGTTGTAGCCGAGGATTTCAAGGTACTTTTTGTTAAAGTCGAGAACTTCAGAACCATCAAGCTTGGTTCTAAACATCCCGACTCCAGAGTTGTTAAAAATGCTGTGGTACTTCAATTCGCTTTCATGCAATTTCTCTTGGGCTTTCTTGCGTTCCACAGCAAATTTTATTCCGTGTGCAAGTTCGCCGTAGACTGTTTCAGGCGTGCCTTGCTTGTTAAAATAGCCATTTGCCCCAAGGTTCAAAGCTTTCATGGCTACTTCTTCTCTTCCTTTGCCCGTGAACAATATTACTGGGATTTCGTTTTCTTGCGTCTTTAGCATTGTTAGAAACTCTAAGCCGTCTCTCTGAGGCATTTCGTAGTCAGAAACAACCGCGTCATAATTTCTTGCCTTCAGTTTCTGGAGTGCTTCATCAACACAGCATGCTGAGTCGATTTCAAAATTGCCCATGTCTTGCAAAACTAGTTTTGTAATCTCCAACACCGATGGGTCATCATCTACATGCAATACCTTGATGGCTTCCACTTTGATTGGCGGAATCAAATGTTCTATCCTAACAGTGGCAGGTGACGTTTCGTTAAGTTCTTGCAAGATTCTTAGGCTCGCTCAAACAAACTGCCTAAAACTGAATTAAAGAACTTATGAATCTCCGATTCATGTTGCTTGGACGAAGAGGTTTGCAAGTTTCCCGTATCAATCATAGTTGTTCTTTTGTGGTGTCGATGGCGATTATTTGCTTTAAGTCTTCATCTCTTCGTTGAAAATGTCTTGAAAACTTTTCTTGCTAATGTGTAGCTCCTCGGCCAGACCCTTAACCATCTTGACATAGATGCGGAAGAGGTTCTGCATGATTTCGGCTTTCTCCAATTCGCTAATCTGATCTTCATCTGCCATTAGAAGCGCAAACCATTTGCCAAGGTCCGTAAGTTTATAGGCTTTGACCCATATAATTCGGCCTTCTTTCTCGTTTTTCTCCATCGCCTCGTCCAGCACTCGGAGCTTTACGAGGGCCTTGAGGTTTTCGATAATGGTTTTGTTGCTGAAGTTAAGCTTCTTAACTAGGTCTTTCTGGTATATGCTCTTGGCAACGCCCTGCTCCAGACTGAACCTAAGAAGATCAACTGAGGCTTTAGAGCCGAAGATCGCGCTGAGAACCTTATTTTTTTCCTCGGATGGAAGAAAAACTACATAGGGATATAACTCTTCTTTCACAGTTAGTGCTCTCACGAAGCTTTTATAATTTATGCCTTTTAAGAATTGCGGAGCTCAAACAAAGTTGACTATATTTTAAAATGCGTTTCAAAGCACAAGCCACCAATCACCCTCAATAAGGAGCTGTAAAGAATAATTCAGAAATGATAATAACTTCCCGAGCAAAAAACACAAGAAAAGTCCGCCTATGTGGTTGTGAGTTTTTGTACAATAGCTTTTTTAGTCTTAGCCCTGTTTCCAATACGCGGTGTTATTAAATTGGCTTCAACGGAAAACTGGATTCCGCGTGATGGAGACACTTTCGTTACGAAAGAAGGTTTCATATTCAACACGATGGGTTACGAACACCCTGACGGCAGAGTCTTCGCATTCCTTAAGTACATCCCCAGCGACTTCCAGGAACTCTTCAAAGTAGAGATGCTAGAACGCACTTGGCGTTTTGGCGACAAGACGCTTTTTCGAGCCGAGAAACTTTACACGGCGTCTAATTACCAGTCTTTCATGGAGACGTTTCGCAAGAACTTCCCAGATTATCTTTACTTTTGCCCCTTTCGCAACAAGGAACTAATCAGCGCTCCCCTAAGCCGTATTGAACAGGTGTTCGTTCCAAGAGACTGCCTCCAGTCAATTCTTAATCTCGACAAGTACGACAACATCCAAAAAACTGCGATCGAGCTCATAACAATGCTCAGCAAAGAATCAGGCGTTGGATTTCGAAACTTCGGCATGCACGGCTCCATAGCGCTCAACATGCACAGCGAAGAAAGCGACATAGACTTCGTCGTTTACGGCTCAGGCAACTTCCGCGTCGTCGAAGAAACCATAGACCGTCTCGTTAAGGAAGGCATGCTCAAGTACATTTTCGGCAATAAACTTGACCGCGCCCGCAAGTTCAAGGGCAAGTATCAAGACAAAATCTGGATGTTTACAGCCGCCCGTTTGCCCAACGAAGTCACCGAGAAATACGGCGAATACCGCTTTATTCCTCTGTTTCCAGTCAAGTTCCAATGTAAGGTGGGTGACGACACAGAGGCTATCTTTCGCCCAGCCATTTATGGCGTAGCGGACTACGCGCCCTCTGACTCGAAGTCCGAACTAGTTGAAGAACAAATTCCAAACCGTATCCTAAGCAACATAGGCTGCTACCGCAACGTGGCACGGTTCGGCGACATGGTCAAAGTCTCCGGAACCCTGGAACGAGTCGAAAACGTGAAAACAGGGTTGTTTACGCACCAAGTCGTCGTTGGAACAGCCACAACCGAAGAGGAACAAATATGGCCAATGTAAAATTACGTGATCGAGACGGCATACTAACCAAAGAAGGAATAATCTTCCGTGTACTAGGCTACAGCCACCCCCGCGGGGCGTACATCTGCGACACCGAATACGCTTCAGCAGACATCTTCCAGTCAAAAGACCCCCGTGCACTGCGGAACGGGGGAAGCAGCGGCAAGGTCTTCTACAAATTCTACGACGACGAAGGCTGGAAATTCATATTCAACAACTATCCGCAATACACTATAAACCACAAAATGCTCGACACAAAAGTTGTTGGCATCAAAAAAACCGACATTGATGAAGAGTACCTACCACAAAAAAGACTAAAAGCTTTGGCTTCAAAGCCACCCACCGATTCACTAGTCGCTGCAACTCTGGATGTCCTACAGGTAATCAAGAAACAGACAAAACTCCAAACGGAAAATTTTGGAGTTTTTGGTAGCATGCTGTACGGCTTCCATCATGCCGACTACTCAGATATCGACCTGATTGTCTATGGCAAAGCCCAAGTCACTAAAGTTCGCGAAATCCTTAGCGAACTCTATGGTGACGGACTCTCAGGCTTCAACAATGAATTCCGTACCTCAGCTGCTGTTGACGACAAGAAATGGCGATTCAAACACTTTAGCGTTAAAGAATTTCTTTGGCATCAAAAACGAAAACTGATCTACGGTCTCTATGACGACCGCGAAACAGGACGAACCATTAAAGCCGAGTTCGAACCCGTCAAGGAATGGAGCGAAATTCAGGATGAATACGATTCCGAAACCAAGATAGAACATAAAACCTGGGCATCAATAAAAGCCCGTGTCATATCTGACGCCGACGGTCCATTCATCCCCTCAGTTTATGGGATCGAGCCGCTGGAAGTTTTAAGCGGACCAAAAAAGGCCATCGAAGCCACCCGCGTCGTTTCGTACATGGAAGAATTCCGCCTTCAAGCAAAAAAGGACGAAATAGTTATCGTTGAAGGCAACCTCGAAGATGTTGTTTCGCCAAAAGGTATGTTCCGCCAATTGACTCTAACTTACTGCCCAAGATACTATGAACAAACCTTCAAAGTCGCCGACTTGCGCTTTTAAAATTCCTTTCTGGCTTTGACGAAATAAGTCCAGAAAAATAGACTTGCACAATAGACGGTTCCCGGTTCTCATGTTCTGGTCTACCAACTAGGTATTAAATATCGAGGCGAGAATACAACCCTCTTTACCAATCAACTTCATTCATAGCATATGTTAACTTGACCGTTAGACTCATCAGTCAAAATGGAAGCGTCATTCCAGTAGAACAGGCAAATGGGATACAATCTCCTACTGCAAAAAGGAGGGGAATCTTTTACGTTAGCAAGCAATGAAACAAAACAGGTCGTGTTCTATCTCTACCCTTCTAGCTTGAATATTGGAGGCTTCGAAATCCACATTTCCTACCTCTCATCAGTCTCACCCTATTCGTAGATTAAACGGGGAAACTCTGTCCCCTTTCTTGTTTCGGATTAAAAGTTTAGCGCCATGTAATCCGAGGAGTCATTGCCGATAATAATCCGGTAATGCACTTGTCCGCTGCGTTTGTCGGTTACCCGTTCGACTTTGCCTTGCGCAGTAATAGCTTCGCCTGACTTGGCTTGCAAGCAGAACCTGCCACGAAATGACGCGATTTCTGTGATGGCTAGGTTCGCGCCGCTGAGAACCTTAACCCTGCCCAACGTGTACTTGCAAGGCGTGAACAACGCATCCGCATCTTCCACCACAATGGCAGAGATTTTAGCATGTCCCGCGTTCTCGTAGCAGACATCACCATATTGCTCGCCCACTTCGTCGTAGTTTTTCACAAAGCGCACGAAGTAGTCTGTTTCGTCGTACTTGCCCTGAAAGGCTTTGCGCATTTCGACCCGCTCGAAGTCCTCGAAGGGCATGATGGTGTCTTTCGAACGGAAATCGAACAGCGTCTGCAACTCGTTCTTGGTGTAGGGCTTGAAACGTGAAGTCTCGGTTTTCAGCAGCGCTTGCAAGGTGGCGTAAGCCTTGCGGCAGTTAGCAGTGCCGTACACGAGTGGATCGATATCGCTTTGTAGCGTGAAGAGTCTTGCCATGACCGAGCCTGACACGCCTATGCTGCTCCACTTGATGCCCGCTGCATTCTTGAGCTCTTCTGCGAGCATCACGGCCTTCTGCTCCAGCGGCTGCAGCTTCGCCTTCTTCCTTAGTACATGGAGTGCCTTGACTGGGTCATAGTGCCGCGTGACAGCGTTGACTGGCACTTCGCAGAGTTTCTCACCAAAAACCGGGTCAGCAACAATGAGCTCGGGCGTTTTACTTTGCAAATACGTGAAGCGTTCTGCTAGGTTGTAGATTTTCTTGTATAGGTCCCCTCGGCGACCCCTAGTGCCTTCTGGGCTGGGGATGTATCTTGGAAACGCAACAATCTTGTCAGGTGGGTGAACTAGCCCTTTTACGTCGAAAATGACTTTGTCGCTTGTCTCAATCAGGTCGCCTTCTTGTGCACGCATCAAGAATTGCCTTCCACGTTTGTTATGTAGGTTACTTCAATTGCTTGTAAGTTTTTACATAACGTTTAATAAAGCTTTTTTGACCTCAGTAACTCGGTGTCCCAAACCGATGCCTCACTGTGATAAGGCAAAACTAATCTCCAAATGCCTCGAAATGGCCATCCTTTTCGAAGTCAGCGCCAAAAAACCGGGCAACGTGAACTTAGTCGTCGGCTTCGAGGGTACCCGAGTTGAACACTTCTTAGCTTCAGCCGTGGCAGCCGCTCCTTCATTTGAGGAAGCAGCAAAGCGTGGAATAGCTGTAGCCAACGGCAAGATGAAAATTAGCGAAGTCGGTATGGGTCAACTCATGAAAACCTGCGTAGCCGACATTGACGCTTCGCAGCACGGCGGAAACACACTTTTGGGCACCGTTATGTTGTTCATTCCCATGGCAGTCGCCGCGGGCATTACACCCATGAGCGCCAAGGGTGAATTCAACCTAACCAAATTAAGAGAAAACATTAAACTAGCCACACAATCGACCACACCTCAGGATGCGGTTGACCTTTACGACGCCATAGCCATCGCAAATCCCAGCGGTCTTAATGACGCCCCCGATTTATCAGTTACGAGCTCCGAGTCAAAAGAACGGTTAATCAAGGAAAACGTTTCACTCTTCGAAGTCTTTAAAATAGCCGCAGGTTACGACGACATATGCTACGAATGGGTAAACAACTTTCCAATCAGTTTCGACCTTGCTTATCCTTACCTTTCCGACCAATTAATCTCAAAGAAAAAATGCCTAAACACAGCGATAACTCATACATTCCTAAAGGTTCTGTCCGAACGTCCTGACACTTTCATTTCACGCAAAGTTGGCCTGGAAAAAACGCGCGCTGTCTCCAAGGACGCCAGGAGGGTCTTGCAGCTGGGTGGTCTAGAAACGTCTGAGGGAAGGGAAAGCATATGGGACTTTGACAAGAAACTGCGCGAATGCGGAAATGACTATAACCCAGGAACAACCGCGGACATAACGGCGGCAACCTTGGCGCTTTGCACGCTTAGCGGATATCGACCGTGAAAATTCAATCGAATTACTAAAAACCACAATATAGGTCGTTCTAGTCAACGTTCCGGTTGCGACATGATTGTTTTCCCAGTCTCAAACTGCAATCAGTTCAAACTCATTTCGCCGCTATTTTGCTTTCTTGCAAGATCTCCTTCATACGGGCTTGCCTCCTGTTTTCTCTCCTAATTTGTCTTTTTAGGCTTTGTCTCAGACTCTTTATTTCTTCTTCAAGGTTTTTTGTTTTGCAGTTCTGTTCGTCCACTCTTTGTTCAAGTCGGTCTATTTCTTCTTCATAGCATATAGCATCTTTCTTTAACTGTTCTATAATATTGTTTGCAACTTTCAAATCTGAATCTGCTTTAACGCATTTGTCGCGCAGTTCTAATTTTTGCATAACTTGTTCCTGAATTGTCTTCCCGTGCGTTTCACACAAAGGTATAGGTTTAGTTCCATCCTCAAAATCTAAAAACCATGATGCTGGCATATTATGGGCGGCTTCACACTTTAATGGAATGAGCTTATGTTTTTTTGATTCTTCGATTTTCGTGCTCTTACCTTCTCCATTATCTCTAAACAACGATTTTTCATAAAAACCAATTGGTGTCTCATGTTTTGCTTTTCGAAAATATTCAAGCGTGTGCTCTATTCTTCACATAGTGTCTCCAGATATCTTGCGGGTAAATGTCTTCTCAGGTTCATTCAAATAGGAGTAAGTTTACGGAGACGCTGCTCCACTTTGATCTCCTAATGGTCAGTCCATTGAGTCGTCATTTAATTTTTCTGATATTTATTAGTCTGAAAGGGAAATTAAGGTTAGGCTGAACGATTATGCGTCAAGTTAACATCCTAAGGTTCGATCTCGCAACTGGAAAAGCCGAGAAAACAGTGGACTGCGTTGCCGAAGAGGTCCCGCTTCAAATCTCCATAAACTCAGTTTACTCGTTAGTCGTTTGGTGTTCGCCTTCCCAGTTCAAGGAGCTGGCCGTGGGATATCTTCTCGCCGAAGACATACTAACATCAATCGACGAAATCAAACAAGTGGCAGTCAACGAAAAAGAATTCACCTGCCAAGTCACGCTGAACCCCAAAGTCGACGTGGACGAACGCATGAAGAACCTGCCTCTGCGCAAACGCGTTGTTCCCCTAATCAAGGCGAGTACGTCACCCTACCAACGCATGGACAAAACTCCGAAAGTAACTTCCAAACTGCAGATTAAAGCCCAACTACTCCTCGAAAGCATAAACGACCTCAACAGCCGAGCAACCGGCTTCAAAGAAACTGGTGGCCTTCACGACTCAGCCATTTACAAAAGTGACGGCTCATTAGTCGCGTTCGCCGAAGACGTCGGCAGACACAACACAGTCGACAAAGTCATCGGCGCCGCCGCCTTAAACAAAACTGACTTTGGCAACTGCTTCATGACTATAACCGGACGAGTGCCCGGTGACATGATCTACAAAGCGGCAAAAGTCGGCATCCCCATTGTAGCCTCCATGGCAGCTGTGCTATCCTCAGGAATTTCATCCGCCGAAAAAGCAAACATCGCCCTAGTCGGCTTCATCCGCGGAAAACGCATGAACATCTACACCGGATGGGAAAGAATCATCATCTAACAAACTTGACATGATTGTGGTTTTATGAACAGACCCGATATTCGAAGGCTACCTAAACGCGCTGACCCTTACCAAGCCCAAGACGCTCTCCTAAAGTTAGTCAGCCAAAAAACTCTGAAGACTGAAAAGATTCCTCTAGAAGAATGCCTCGGAAGAGTTCTGTCCAAAGACGCCTTCTCCAACCTAAATATACCCAGCTACGACAAGACCTTCATAGACGGCTACGCAATCAACAATGAAGAAACCAAAACAGCAAACCCGGCAAAACCCACAGCCTTCGAGATAACAGGGAAACTGTTCCCAGTAGACTACCCAACCATCATTGAGGTTCACAAAGGCGAGGCAATTTACGTAGCCTGCGGAGCACCCATCCCCAAAGGCGCCACAGCAACTGTGAAAGTTGAAGAAACCCGACTGCACGAAAGCACCGTCGAGGTTTTCCGGGAAATCCATACGGGCGAAGGCATAATCCCCTTGGGAGACGACCTGCGAAAAGGCCAATTAATCCTCAGGAAAGGCCACACGCTCCGCCCACAAGACCTTGGCGTGCTAGCCTCGCTCAAAATGACCTGTGCCGAAGTTTACAAGAAACCATTGGTCTCAATAATATCAGGTGGAGACGAACTCCTCAAACAATGCCAAACCAACCCCGCAGCAATTGCGAATAACTATGCGCTCGTCGTTGCAGGTCTAACCTCCGAACTCGGCGCCGCACCCAAGCAGATGGGAATAATGCCCGACGCCATAGAAAAAGTCACTGAGATGATCGCTAATGCCTTGGAAAACTCCGACTTTATCATCACCATTGGCGGCTCTTCTGTGGGCATAAAGGACTTCGTCCCCGACGCCGTCAACGCGCTCGGCAAACCCGGTGTCGTAACGCAGGGAGTTCTGCTAAGACCGGGGGCAATTTCCGGCTTCGGCATAGTAAACGGCAAACCAGTAATAATGCTGCCGGGCCATATCGGAAGCTGCATCGCCGGATTCTACCTCTTTGCAGCCCCGCTAATTGGTGCATTCTCAGGATCAAACGCTGCTGTCTTGCCAAAGATCAACGCAAAAATAAGCGAAGATGTAAAAAATGGTCCACAGTTTCGCTTCCTACTCGTGCACTTGAAGCGAGAAAACGGCAAATTCCTCGCCCAACCCACAGAAGGTGGTTCAAGTGCCCTAACAACTATCGTCAACTCAAACGGCTACGCGATGATTCCACCTCACACGGAACTTAAAAAGAACTCAGATGTTGACGTTTTCCTCTTCAACAAGCTCGAAATGACCGAAATTCTGCCATGACCTAGTTTTTCGACGGATATCTCTTGACACCCTGCGTCCCCATAACCCAGGATTCGCACCACGCCTTATCCGCCCAAGCTCGCTCCGCAAAAAACCTAATATGAGCTTTCAAATGCATTTCCGCTTCCTGCCTGTAATTATTGGCAGCCGCCAAAAAGGCGTCTCTGCCCTTAAAGTCCAACTCAGTCGCTGATTTAGGTTCATTTTGAAGCTTTGAAATTGCCATTAGGCTTTCGCCTTCGTTCTCACGGCTTACTCCCGCCCAGAAGAACGATTTTTCGCTTTCCAAATTCGAAGCGCACGATGCGAAGATGCTCAGTGCCTCATCGTAATGATGTTCGCTGCAGAGTTCGGAGGCGGTTTGAAGCCTCTTCAATTCAATCAGATTCAGCAAGCCCAGGCTTGTTTTCAGGTCCTCATAGGCGTTGCCGTGAGCTTTGCGTGTCTGCAACTCAATTATGTCCTGGTAATGGTTAATGTTTATGAAGCTCTTCAATTCAGGGTCAATGGTCTTGATTTTTCCTATGGGTGAAATGAACTGAACTTTTTCTGCGCCCCTTATGATGTCATCGGAACGGGGGCGCCTTAAGCTGCAAAGTGTCTGGGTAAT
>DATJPJ010000219.1:0-7027 GCA_035506455.1 Candidatus Nanoarchaeia archaeon | reverse complement strand
ATCGATGAACCGACGCATCACTCGCCGGATGGTCATCAACAAAATTACAGATCTTAGAGCCTACGTAGAATATTTAAGGATCCATCCGGTTGAATTGCAGAGCCTTTTTGATGACTTGCTAATTGGTGTTACAAGTTTTTTCCGAGAACCAAAAACCTTTTTGGCTTTGAAAGAAAAAGTGTTTCCAGAAATCATCAAGAAAAAATCTCAAAATGAAGTGGTTCGAGTTTGGGTTCCAGGCTGTTCAACAGGCGAAGAAGCCTATTCTGTGGCGATTGTAATCCAAGAATACATGGAAGAGAACCTCATTATTGGTCCAAAAATCCAGATTTTTGGATCCGATGTGAATGAAAAGAACATTGCGAAAGCTCGCCAAGGAATATACCCTAAAGCCATACAGGAGAATGTTTCCGAAAACAGACTTAAAAAATTCTTTAGCTATCAGGATGACAACTATCAAGTCGTTAAATCAATAAGAGATGTGTGTGTATTCGCAAAGCAGGACATAACAAGTGACCCGCCTTTCTCCAAATTAGATGTAATTGTCTGTCGAAACGTTTTGATTTATTTTGATTCCCAGCTTCAGGAAAAGATAGCATTTATTTTTCATTACGCCTTGAAGGATGGGGGTTTTCTAGTTCTTGGTGAGTCTGAAAGCGTAAGCAGATACCCCAATCTGTTTGAAGCCCTAACCAACAAAGGCGTAATCTACAGAAAGAAGAAAGCGCAGCCTCAAATCGGGCTAAGCCAGGCGGTGTTTGCCACCTATTCAGCTTCCGTCGATATAAAATTACCCCAGAAGCAGGATGCAACGGTGTTACTAAAAGACGAGGTGGACCGTCAGTTAATGAGTGAGTATGTCCCACCGTCACTGTTGATTAATAATAAATTGGATATTTTGGCTTTCCGCGGTCAAATTAATCCTTACCTTACTCATGAACAGGGTCCAGCAAGCTTTAATGTAAACAAAATGGTTCTAAAGGAGTTGAGGGTCGATGTTCAAACAGCAATTTATACTGCAAGAAAAGAAGACAAACCTTTTAAGTCCAAGGCAGAATTCGCGCTTGATGGGAAACCGCGAATAGTCTACCTGAAAGTCAAACCCTTGAAGATGCCGCAATATTCAGATCCTTTCTTTTTGTTAACCTTCGAAGAGACAAAAGTGGATAGGT
The DNA here is from genome assembly GCA_035506455.1 of Candidatus Nanoarchaeia archaeon. Classification (GTDB taxonomy): domain Archaea; phylum Thermoproteota; class Bathyarchaeia; order Bathyarchaeales; family Bathycorpusculaceae; genus JADGNF01. Next base: position 5,855 of record DATJPJ010000219.1, on the reverse strand, counting down.
CAGAGATTGAATCTTCGTTTTCACAACATAGGACGAAAAATTCAGAGATTGATCAAATAAGCGCTCTTAAGGAGGATTTGAATGCAACTAAATTGTCATTGCAGATAGTTAATGAGGAGCGCGAGGCAACCACCGAAGAGTTGCGTGCTGCAATGGAAGAATTGCAATCAAGCAACGAGGAGCTCCAGAGTACAAACGAAGAATTGCAGACATCCAAGGAGGAGTTGCAATCAAGTAATGAGGAGTTGCTCACTCTAAATGAAGAGCTCAATAATCGCAATCAAACATTAAATTTAATCAACGATGATTTACTTAACGTTGTAAAAAACGTTGATTTGACTGTTCTTATTGTAAATAATGACTTGCAGATAAGGCGTTTTACGCCAATTGCTCAAGAGCTCTTTAAAATTAAGCCTTCAGACTTGGGACGTTCAATCACTGATTTTCATCTGGGGCTTTCAGAGGAGGATTTGGAGAAACTAATCCGGACTGTGACCACAAAATTTGTGGGTGTTAGCCAAGAAGTTTCAGGTGGGCAGGGTCGTGTTTATGAATTGCATATTCAGCCCTACTTGACTGGGGATAAGAAGGTTGATGGTGCGGTTTTGTCTTTGTTGGATATTACTGATAGGAAGAAGTTGGAGGCTGAGCAAAAGCGGCATGTAGAGGTTTTAGAGGAAACGGTCAGTGAGCAAGCTAAGAAACTGGTTGCTGCTGAGCGTTTATCTACTATTGGTGCTACTGCAGGTATGGTTGGGCATGATATTCGTAACCCGCTGCAAGCAATAACCAGTGATGTTTACTTGACGAAAACAGAATTGGCTTCAACTGCGGATACCGAAGAGAAAAAGAACGCTCTGGAATGTCTAACCGAGATTGAAAAGAACATAGATTATATTAATAAAATTGTTCAGGACTTGCAAGATTATGCAAGACCGCTTAATCCTAATGCTGGGAAAGTTGACTTAAAAATCATAATCGAAAAGTTGCTTCAGAAAAACGGTATACAGGAGAATATCAATGTAACCGTTAAAGTTGAAGATGAGGCAAGGCAAGTTGTTGCTGACGCTGACTACCTTAATCGGATTCTCTACAATTTGGTTACGAACGCTGTTCAAGCTATGCCACAAGGTGGCAAACTTATGATCCATGTCTTTAGAGAAGCAAATTATGTTGTAATCACCGTTAAGGACACCGGTGTAGGTATTCCTGAAGTTGTGCAAAGTAAATTGTTTACGCCTATGTTCACCACTAAAGCGAAGGGGCAAGGGTTCGGTTTGCCAGTAGTTAAGCGTATGACTGAATCTTTGGGTGGTACCGTTTCTTTTGAGAGTCAAGAAGGAAAGGGCACAACTTTCACGGTACGTTTGCCACTCTCCCCAGGAGGTAAACAGTAAATTGGCAAAAAGTGGTTTTAAAAGAAGAAATTTACTTTATATTAGTGTCTTTGTTGAAACGAGAAGACATACGCCCAACCCAACAGGATCGTTCTGGTAAAAAATATCTGGGTGAGAACAAACCTTTCGATGTGATAATGTGAGTGAAAGTGAGAAATCAAAAAAATCTGCATCTGAGTCAATCAACAACAGAATTAAGGAGCTGGGTGATTGGCGTGGAGAAACGTTGGCCAAGATACGCCAGCTTATCAAGGAGGCGGATCCTGAAGTTGTTGAAGAGTGGAAGTGGGTGAAGCCAACTAATCCGGGAACTCCTGTTTGGTCACACAATGGCGGCATATGCACAGGCGAGACCTACAAAGACGCAGTTAAGCTCACTTTCTTTAAGGGTGCCTCGCTGGAAGACCCTTCTCACTTGTTCACTCAGCCCGGAACGGTTAGGCGCGCAATTGATATTCACAAAGGCGAAGAGATCGATAAGGTTGCGTTTAAGAAACTTATTTGTGAAGCGGTAGCTTTGAACCTCAAAAGCAAAGCCAGTTCTAAACGCAGTTGAATGACTGAAAAACATGGCTATGTGTTTACTTGTCCTCCAAGGGTTATCGCTTCGACTTTTCCCGTGTCTGCCCAAATTCCAACGGATAACTGATTAACGTCTCCCGGGTACGCTTTGTCTAAGTATAACGTGACGACCCAGTAGGGGTACAATGTCAAGTATCCTGTTTTGGGATGTGGGTAAAATATGACGGATATGGGGTTGTCCAGAATTTGGAAGTTTGTCACCTGCGTACCGTTGGCGTTCCACGAAAAGGTTTTTGCCGCATTCTTTGCGATAAGAATCGCTTGGTCTTGTGAAACGTTGACTTGTGTGCTCCCAACATTGTACAGGAACCAGTCGTCGGTGAAAGAAGTCACCACGTAGTTTGCAAGTACCACGTGAAGGCTTTTCGCCTTGAAGTCTGTACCGTTTTCCGTGTACATCAGCATGGCCTCCGAGTTTGCGCCAAATATTGAGAGGCTTAGCTTAGTGTTTCCCAGTGTTTGGTCGTTAGCAGTTTCATTAGACACAGCCAAGAGCTCAGCAGCTTGGTCCAAGTAGGTGTCGTTGTCGACTGACTTGTATCTGTTAATCAAATCTTTGGTTGCTTGCAAAATGTCTCCTGACTGCGGCTGCGTGTAAATCATTGGGTAATTTGGGTACCCTTCTTCTTGGGTGAGGACAAATTGCCAAAAGTGTCCGTTCCTAAATGTCAAGGTTAAGTCAAAACTGCTCTGCGTGTTTGCGATCTTGTAAGTAAAGATTTCTTCAATTACCCCGCCCAAGTCAGTCCGGATTTGAGCAGTGTTGCTTTCGAGAATGGTTTGCGGGTATTTTGATACGTCGATTTGGATAACGTCCTTGATTATAACTGTGGCCAGATTGTTAGATGGACTCCATGACAATATCTGTTGATTTTGGGCCTGGACCGAATTATAATCAGCACTGAGTTTGTTGTAGTCATTGTTCAGGTTGTTCATCGAGGCAAATTCGACATATGAGATGCTAGCCAAGAGTACTATGCCTATTGCGAAGATTGCGAAGATGGCCTTCCATCTTAGCGGAAAATTTGAGAACCGGCTTGACTTGCCGTTTGGGACTTCTTCGGCTCCTTTCATCATTGCCACAGACGCTTTGCCAAAACTCGAAAGCTTGTATTTCCCGTCTTTGTCCTTGAGCACAAGTTCGCCCAAGTTTTCCAGGTGATAAGTGAGGTGAGAACTAGGAATTGCGAGTTCCTCAAGCATTTGAGAAAACGTCATGGTTTTTTCAGAGAGCATGCGAAGAATCTTGCGGCGTGCTGGGTGCCTCAGCGAGCTGAACATTAATGAATAAGTCTCTTCCTCTGAGCCTGAATCCGACACCATTACTCCCCCATTTTAGAGTACATTTGGAGACATTAGAAGATATCTATCCAAGGTCGCCGTTCTTGTCAAGAAATTTTTTTGCAGAAAAAAGTTAGTAGTCATTTCTTTACACAAGAAATCTTTACAAGAAACGTTTTATCCGCAAGCCAACCATGCATTTGGTGTCTGAGGCTTAGCTGTGAAGGGATTTGCGAGCAAACAAAAGTGCGAGCTCGAAAAAACCGTTGGTTCAACTCAATCTGAGTTGAAGATGAAATGCATATCCGTTATGGTGTTTGAAGAAGCAGGCAAAACTATTCTCCAGCCACTGGGATCTAGTCAAGAAACTCACAGCATTGACGAGTTGTTTAGAAACAGCACCCTCGAAGTCTGGCTGCCTAATGGTCAATCTGATCAGGAACAATTCGATGTTGCCATACTTAAGTACAAACAACAACTTCAGCCAACAACCATGTGCAACAAAACAAAGAATCGTGAATGTTTGAAGAATCATATAGAAACCATAGTTTCATGCGAGCAATGCCCCTTGAGCGAAGAAGGAGCCACAGACTAAAATGACAACTAACACGCCAGTGAACATGGCCAAGGACACTAGCCCAGCTTCTCAGCTAATCTCTCCGGTTGTGGAAGCTGGGCGGTGCTCGGGCTGTGAGGTGACGTGTAGATTGTTTGGGGATTGGATATATGAAGAATAAATCTCCGTTATACATGGTTACTTGGAGATGCACTCGTAAGTGCGTCGGTAACTGTTTGTATTGCAGTTACACGCCTCCGAAAAAGCCAGAAGAGGCAGAAGTCAATACAAAATTAGGCTACAAGATCGTAGATGAGATTTACGATTTTGGAGCGCCTTGGTTTGGAATCAGCGGTGGCGAGCCTTTGGTTAGGGACGACATTTTTGATGTTATAGAGTACGCCAAACGCACCGGGTTCGAAGTCAGTTTGATTACAAGTGGATTTGCATTTGACGAACGGCGTCTCAACCTGTTGGCGAAGCACGAGGTCCATACCGCAGTAAGCATTGATGGCACTCGAGAATCAAACGACAAGATCAGAGGAAAGGGAGCCTACGACAAAGCTCTCTTTGCAGTAAAGAAACTCTCCGAGAATGGATTGCTAGACTGTATCGTCACAACAATGACAAAGTACAACATCAATGACATGGCACACCCGGCAGAGGTTGCTGCTGAACATCACGCTAGGATGGTGGTTTACCACAACTTAGTACCTGTGGGCAGAGCCAGCACAAACATGCCTGACCTGGCGCCAACGCCACAGGAATATGAGTCTACCTTCAACCAAATATACGACATTCAAATGGCATATGCAGGAAAACTGAAAGTCAATGTTTATGCACCTTTTTATGCTCGTATAGTTCGCCAGAAGAACCCTGTAGACTTCTGGGATTGGTACCGCAATGGCTTCTTGGGCAAATGCTCGATAGGCGGAAACTATATGGGCATAACTGAAAACGGCGACTACAGAGCCTGCGGGTTCCACGAAGCTCACCGAATCGGAAATGTCAAGGACAAGAAACTCACCACAGCTTGGACTGACCTTCAGAACTCTGAACTACACCAAAAACTCCGCGACAAGAGCAACATAAAAGGGAGATGCGGCGTATGCGAATATCGCGAAATCTGTGGCGGTTGCCGCACTCGCGCCGAATATTACACTGGTGACCTCTTCGAGTCAGACCCGGCATGTGCCTACATTCCAAAAGTGTTGAGAGAGGAATAAACTGTTCAAGCAGCTCTTTATCCGAGTTCTCAGCGTGGTGTAAATTCTATCTCCTTGCCCTTTCTTGCTTATTTTCAACTGGGTCGAAAAGCCATGTTTTCTAATCAATGTTTATAGGATTAACAAACCTTTCCAATTTTAACAGGCTAGACCGATTGCGACCTGAAAAAAGCTGTGGGGGTTTAGGACATGACTGAAGAAATTGTTACGCGCCACTTGTCGAAGAAGTACAAAGACCTCTCAGCTATTCAAGACCTTAACCTGAGCGTTTCTTCGGGCGAAATCTTCGGTTTTCTGGGACCTAATGGGGCGGGCAAAACGACAACCATTCGAATGCTAACTACGCTAACTAAGCCTTCATCGGGGTCGTTTCGCGTGGCTGGGTTTGATTCGTCTGTGGAACCGGAGCAAATTAAGAAAGTCATTGGTGTAGTTCAGCAGCATTTGACTTTGGATCTTGACTTAAACGTGATGGAAAACATGGAGCTTCATGGACGCTTGCACCACATTCCTTCGGATGAACGTGGAAGACGAATCAGTGAACTTTTGGAATACGTTGGGTTAACTGACCAGAGTAAACGCATGGTTCAAGAGCTCTCTGGAGGCATGAAGAAAGCTGCCATGATAGCTCGTTCTCTTATGCACAAACCCAGTTTATTGTTCTTGGATGAACCGACGGTTGGATTAGATGTCCAGATGCGGCGGCGCATGTGGGATCTGGTAAGGCGACTAAATAGTGATGGTACAACCATCTTTTTGACCACACACTACATTGAGGAGGCTGAAGCCCTCTGCAGCCGAGTCGGCATCGTA
>DATJPJ010000218.1:0-3806 GCA_035506455.1 Candidatus Nanoarchaeia archaeon | reverse complement strand
CCTACTGTTCCAGAGTTTCCGCTAGTTGCTATAGCAATGGCTATAATCATTGAAACGACGGCAGCTATGTTCTTCCGCACAAAAAAACAATCATACAAAAGTTAAAACTGACGAATCTAACCAGAAAATGGAATTTGCGGGTGACATCTCCACTCTGTCGGGGGTTCAAATTCCACCCCGCCCGCCAAAGCTATCTGTTTGCTCTCGCAATGTTATTCCATTTTGTCTATCGGAATTGCAGCCTTGCATTTCTTTAGTAAATCTGAGTCCTGCGTAACCAATTTCACGTTTTGGCTTTCAGCAATGTAGGCGTATAAAGCATCGTAAAATGTAAGGTTCCGGTCTGTTGCAATTTCCAGAACTTTAGCGATAGAATCAAACTTCAATTTCATAAGGGGCATGATCGATTCAGAAAAAATTGTTGCAATTCTATCCGGATTCTTGAGTTTCCCCTGCTTATTCTCTCTCCAAAGGACATTTCCAATTTCATATTCTGTAAGCGTACTAACAGCGCAATCGTCGACGCTAAAGATAATGCCTGAGAGAAGCATGGGATAAAGTGCCGAGGTGTCAAGCAGATACTTACATTTCTTGCCTGTTCGCTCTGACATCCTCGACCCACTCTTCAGGCCTAACGTCCATTAGGTCTCTTAGTTCTTTTGCGACGCGTTGCGCATTTTTCCTCTTTTCGGCTACAATTTCCTCAAGAGTTTTCTCCACAGCTAGCCTTAAGTCAACTCCTAACTTTTCAGCCTCAAGTTTCAAGCTTTTCTTCACTCTTACTGATAAAACCGCAGTCAAGCACGTCACCCGTATACACATTAAACAATTGTATACAGGGACATGTTTAAGAGAATTGGAATAATATGCGTCCCCAGGCTTAAAGGGTCCGTGGGTCCAAATCCCACCCCACCCGCCACAAACATCAAACTTCAAAGTTTATTTCAGTTTTTTAACCAAAGGAATTATCTTGAAACCGTAGTTGGTAGGCAATCGTTCGCCAAAATCTTCGTAGCCCATCTTAATCCAGAACTCATATGACCTCCAAGGAACACCGTTGACGTTCTCGGTTGTGTCGGTCTTCATGACAGAACAACCTTTACTTCTTGCTGCATCCTCAATGTATCCGACAAGAGCTTTCCCTATACCCATTCCTTGTTTCTCTTTTGCAACAACAAGGTCATCTATGTAGCCAGCATCAGCATCAACGTTGCACATCATGTAACCAATCAACATACCCCTGTCCTCGGCGATGAACACTTCAAGATCATCTTTCAACCTATTTCCTCTGCTCCAACTCTCCCGCAACTTCTCTGCAGAAGCCGTAACGGGCAGCTCCAAAGCGGAGTAGCCCTGAATCTCCTTGTCAGTCAAGGCATTCAACCTTACCTTAACTATTGATGGAATATCTTCAATTGTCGCTTTGCGAATAATCAAAGAGCTCATGACTAACTATTGCATAAAGTTTCAATTAAGTCTTCCAATAACAAGTTCGGTACGAATCAAGCGGTACAAAACTGCAAGCACTGATACCTGATCTGGAAAAAAGGAGTTTTGCGGGCAACATCACCACGCATTGGTAGTTTCAAACTCGAGCGAATAGCCACCAAAAAAGAGAAAGCATCGAGTGAATTACAGGGGAAAACAACAAAATGAATCAAAAACACAAATGATTTAAGCAAATAACACGAAACTAAGATTTCCAAGGTTTTGTCAGGAGGAGGTGATTGGTTGACACAAGAAATAGAAAAAATGAAACATCATCCAAATTGGCTACGGTTCATGTACGTCTACACAATTTTTGGAGCTGGAGGAATTGGTTTGGGCCTCCTTGTCATTCCCAGTACAATGATGTCTCTTCTTGGCATTCCAACCGAAGAACCAATTGTGGCAGGAGTTGTGTACAGTGCTTGGCTAGCATTTGGAATCTTGTCTATACTTGGTTTACGTTCACCCTTAAAATTTGCGCCAGTTCTGCTTTTGCAACTTACCTATAAAGTGGTCTGGTTTGCAGCGGTCATTGCTCCCAAAGCTGTAAGCGGCAACTTGCCTTCATTCGCAATTACAATGAGTGCAATCTTTGCGTCATTTGTGATAGGAGACATAGTCGCTATACCGTGGAAGTATATCATTGCGAAATCAAATTAGTTGGCAATGCCAACGAACTCTTTCTTTTTTCTTTGTTTTAATCATAAATGTCTGCTGCAACTACAAGAGAACCCAAAGAAAAAGGGGATATGCGGGTGAAATCACCACTTGGCATGGGTTCAAATCCCACCACCTGCATCAACAACGATTTATAATTCTCAGTCCTTCGCAATCCCAAACCAGGGAGTTAAAAAAAACGTGGCTTATTTCCGAAAACTTGGCTCTACTTTGCCTGCAGTTATCAGTTTCTAAGATGATGAAAAACCTCATGGACCACGATTTTTGTTGAGAATCTGCCAATTGACAACGATGAAACTGATTTGCAAATAATTAGGTTTCAACCCCACATCCTGCGCAATCATCGTAAAAGCATCAATTGCTTTGCGAGTAACTTAATTTCTATTGCTCAGGAAAACATCATTTGTGAATAGAGTTTCGATACAATCAAGACACTATTTTATCATAGTCGCTTCTTTAACATCCTTGAAATGCATGTCGCCAGTTAAAATTCTTGCATCTAGTTTTCTAGCAGTTGCTAGAACATAGGAGTCTGCAAGACCAAAATCTTTCAGGGTTTTTCGCATCTCGCAATGTAACAACCCTGCCTGAAAGGATAGTTCCTCGTCTGCGCTTATTACTGTCGAATTGCTTGTTAGAACGTCATAGATAGACTTAACATCTTTCCCTTTGCGGGCGGCCTTGCTTATTACTTCTGCAACTGTAAGCGCACAGGTGAATATTTCGTCGTTTCCGTCAACTATACTGCCGACTGTTCGCCCTAAGTCTGTCCCATCTAAGTATTCTATCCAGGCGTATGAATCTATGATGTACCTATTCGTGTGCCCTCAGCTCATCCTCAATAGTAAATGGACCGATGCCTTTGAACATTCCAAATCCGTTTATCCGGCATTTCTTAACGGTTATTTCTACGTACTGATTTTCTTTAATTTGCTGGGTGTCAACGAGTTCTTTTGGAAGAGTGACTACGATGGAGCCGCCAACTTTTCTAGTTTTAGTCAAACAGCTAGGCGTATTCTCACCATAACATAAAGTTATACATAAGTTATACTTAAAAATTTCCGAAAACTCTGGGCAAAACAAAAAGAGGACAGCGCGCGTTGAGGTCCTAGACTTGGAGTGGAACAACTGTCCTAATCGTCATACCTTCATTTGTTATTCTAAATCTCGTGAGCTCCGCTATGCGTTCTCGTACTATTCTTAGCATTTCTTTCCGCAGAACTTCCGCTGAACGTGCTGCTCCAAAAATGCTTATTGCTTCAGCGAGTTCTTTATCTCCTATCGTTTCTGTGATCCATTTTTGGAAGTCCTTGCGTTGAAAATGAAAATCCACTGACTCCGCAGGAACAATTTCAAGTTTGGCAGCGAACTCATTGATGCTGGTTGCGGTTATCCCAGTGAAGCAACCTATTGCTGTGAAAAAGTGGAACCCGTTTTCATAGGGTATGTTGCTGAGGAATTTTGCGCTTGAGGATTTGGGAAGCGCCTTAATTTTAGATGTGACTCTTTTAGGCATAGTTAAACACTCTTTTAGTTTGTATTAATATTCACTATACCTATTTCTCAAGAAAGCTTCATTTAAGGCTTACGATTAGAAACTATAGCAGATATATTGAACAAAAATTAACAAATTAACTACA
>DATJPJ010000217.1:0-18893 GCA_035506455.1 Candidatus Nanoarchaeia archaeon | reverse complement strand
AAGCCAAGCCCCAGGACCGATTTGTCCATAAGCGTAGGTCCATAGAGAGCAAGGGGATTGCCCATACGGCAACGCGACTAGCGGTTTGCCAAGGCCACCACCCAACAGGCTGTAAGCATAGTGATTTGGTGCTCCCGCCAGATAGACGAAGGGGGAAACGAAGAATAGGAGAAAAGCGAGTTTGGTTGCCCATCGCCCGTAGCGAATGATTCTCTTGCGGTTAAATCTCTTTTTGCTCAACCCGTTCCCCAAGGCATTATGCACAAGCGATGCAGCGCCATGCAGTTAATGAATTATGGAACCGTAAGTTAGAAATACTTTTTCCTAAAAAACTCGCGTGAGCGATATTTTGGGCTCAATGAGAATTTATCCAGTTAACTCAAAATTAAATAGCTTGAGCCTTGACACACTCTCAGAGGTAAGCCTTAAACCCCTTTTCTACCCGAGTTTCGCAGACAAGTGTTTAACCAGAAATGTTAAATCTATAACAAACTTAGAACTACCTTCACTGAGCCAACCAGATGACACGTCGAAAGAATAGAAACTTCAACAGAAATATTGGAGTTGCCGCCATTGTAATAGCTATAATAATTGTTGCAATAGGGGCAGTAGTCATTGAACAAAACTCCAATCAACCTTCCAACGTAACGAGTGGAAATGGTCTTAGTGTTGGAGACACGTTTACCTACAAGTTGACTGGTTCAACGGTTTTAGGCAGCCCAGACGCCGTGATTCCAGAAGAAATCTGGCAGTACAATGAAACAGAATACTATCAAGTGACCGTTTCTTCAATCAACGGGACCCAAGTTTTGCTAAGCACAGTCTGGCAATTTAGCAACGGCACCCAAATCACAAGGCCACAAATAATTGACTTGTCAAATGGCGAGAAAGCTGACCCAAACGGATTTTGGGCTATTTACTCTCCAAACCTCAAGGTGAAAGAACTGCTTCACCCGAAAGGAACCGATGGACTCATAGTCAACAGCACTGACACTCAAACCTTTGCCAACTCAACCAGAACGAGAAACTATTGGACAACAACGAGTCAATTTGTCAATACTAACGATACAACAGGTAATACCATGCGCAACGAGTTTTTTGGCGTTTACTTCGACAAACAAACAGGGATACTGGACAAACTAACACATATCGAGTTTTTTACCAACCCTGAGATTGAATTAACCATAACTTGGGAACTTACCAACTCGAATATTTGGTTGGTTCAATAAGCAATTCTTCAAACCCACTAAATTCTTTACTTCAAAACATAAGCAATCCAAGAACCAGCAAAAATGTACTTGGCTGAATACGATAGGCTACTGTTTGGTTGGGCAATAAGGACCTACTGTCAGCCGTTCAGCGCCATCACGAGTTATTAAAACGGTATCTTCAATCCGCACGCCTCCTAAACCTGGAATGTAAATGCCAGGCTCGTCGGTCACAACGTATCCTGCGGCCAACTTCTGCTTGCTTGTTGCACCCATCGAGGGCGACTCGTGAACCTCTAAACCGACACCGTGACCCAATCTATGAACGAAGTAGTCGCCAAACCCCGCTTCAGCGATAACTTTCCTTGCCGTGGCATCTAGATTCGCCACGGGTACGCCTGGTTTCATAGCTTCGAACGCTCTTTGCTGCGCGGTTTTAACGGCATCGTAAATTTGCATTTGCCTCTCAGACGATTTACCAGCAATGAAAGTGCGAGTCATATCAGAGCAATAATACTCAAAAGTGGCTCCGATATCCACGACCACGAAGTCTCCTTCGCGGATTTCCCTGCCCGTGCAGCCTCCATGAGGAAAAGCAGAACATGCCCCAGAAGCCACGATACTTTCAAAAGCCGTAGGCCCAGCACCGCGGCTGCGCATCGCATACTCGATTTCCGCCGCTATTTCGTACTCGCAAACCCCAGCTTCAACCGCTTCTGATGCAGCTTTCATGCCTTCGCTGGTGAGTTCGGCGGCTTTGCGCATGAGTTCAATTTCTCGGTGGTCCTTGACGACACGCAAAGCTTCAATGCAGCTATCGGTCAATTTGATCTTGGTCTTTCCCTTAAGTGTTCGTGACAATTCACGCCATCCCGCGACGCCCAGATTATCGACAGCTAATTTTTTAATTTTGCAATCCAATGCGCGCGAAGCTATTTTTTGCAGGAGATTTTCTTCAGCTCGAACTAACTGAACACTAACTCCTTTGCCCATTGCCTTGGCTTGCTCGTAGTTGACACCATAAACGTAAACAGTGCAGGAACCGTCAGCGGGAACGAGGAGCGCAGATGTTCCAGGAAAACCGAGAAAATAGAGCAAATTAGCGCTGTCAAAAACAAGAAAACCATCAAAACCCGCTTCTTCAAAAGCGGCTTGCTTAAGCTTATCGATATGGGTCAACGAAGACACCTACAAAGGGTAGAGCGCCATTTACCGTTAAAGCTTTTGCTGAACAACCGTTCCGCCGCCAAGACAAGCATGAAAACCGCAATCAAATTCCTTCAGCCAAGCCTCAGCACAGAAAGTATAATGCAAGCTTAGTTTCACAACAGAAAAATCATTTTTCAACATCTATCGCGACAAGACTTCCTAGTGAAACAAACCGACATGCTTTAGTATTTTGCCACAGCCTTCTTCTGTTAATTCCAATTCTTCGTTGAGGATGGCTAAGAAACGAAAAACGATTCACCTAGGTCATTATTCTTCGCTTTCCTCGGCGTCGGCTTAGCTCTGTTAGCTTCTGATTTTCTCTTCATTTACATTCCACTATCAGGATGGCTCGTACAGGCAATTCTTGTCGGAGTATATCTTGAATACTTAAAACCAAAAAAAACGTTGATCATGCTTGCCATAATGGAGGTACTTTTCCTCGCCAGTTATGGCGGGTCAGTAACATTAGCGCTAATACTGGGCCTAGTTCCATCAAATCTAATTATGCCTATTATCCTCGGCGCCTATTTTGGCCTAATTCTTGTCGTATACATATTGGGCTTTTTGGTGAACTACTTTTTCCATAAGATCCACTTATTCGAACGGCTGAGCCAACGAAAAAGTTAGCAAAGTTTGTGAGAGATAGAGAAATCGAATTTGGCCACTGGCAGGGGGGAAAAACTTGGCTGGAGCTTTGAGGAGATTGTCTAAACCTGCCAGCAGCCAGCTGCTAGTGCCGTATGCCGTCCGCAAATATCATTAGACGTGGGTGGAAATAAAGAAAATCGTCATATTCTATGTAGGCTATGGTTCCTAAAAGTTTGTTTAGAAAATTCAGCATTAAGAACTTCCAATGGAGTGTGTGCAGAAAAATGAAAAAAGAGAAAAAATCTCTTAAAGTACACTTTACTTCTTTTCTTGGAACAACTTCCTTATTGCGCTGATGCGTGCCTTTTGTGCCAGCACATCGCTCGTGACGACTGTTAGCGCCTCTTCTGGACACCATTTAACGCATTGAGGGCCATCTGGCTTCTCTTTGCAGAGGTCACAAGTATACACCGTTTTGGTCTCGGGGTGCAGCATCATGGCGCCGTAGTCGCATGCCTCGATGCACCAACCACATCCATTGCATTTGTCTTTGTCAATCATTATTGTGCCGGTTTCTTCAGATTGCTTTAGTGCGTCGCGTGGACAAGCTGCTACGCAAGCTGGTTCCTCGCACAGTCTGCAGGTAACAGCCATGTTGACAATTTGGTTTTGACGTACAGTACGTATGCGTGATTTGATGGGGTTGAAGGCTTTTTCTTTAGTGTATGAGCAAGCATATTCGCAGATTTGGCAGCCAACGCATTTTTCAGGGTCGCAGGATACGAATTTTCTTTCGTGTATGTTGACCATGTTTTAAGCCTCCTGTTTGGATTCGATGATGCATGACAAATCATCCATACCAAGTTTGCTGAGCTTCGCGGATGTTGGTATTCCTTCAAGCGTCCAGCCGCGGCTTTCATAGTAGTCATCCAGCAGCAGGTCAAGTTCATCTTGGGTGACAACTGCACCTTTGACGGGCCCATCATCAGGGATAGGCGCATTCATGACTTTCCAAGGAAGAGTGTCATCTTTTCGGCTTTTACCTTCACGGATGTTGATAAGTCGTGCCAACGTATTTATTCTCTCACCGGCCTCAGCGAGTTCTTCAGGTGCCATTTCACAGCCAGTGACCAAGTTCAGGATTTTAGCCATATCCTGAGTTTCTTTGTAAAGCGTTCCGCGAGCGTTTTTACATATCATCATAGAATCAAGTAACGCATATGTATCTTCAAGGTCTTTGACGAGCTTGCCTCTGCCCTTCTCGGCTTTGAGCCGGTCCACTTTCCCTTTGAGATCCACCGCGTAAGCGTTACTTCTATTCTGATCCGCTCCACGAAATGAAACTGCAGAGGCTAAGGCCGCCGTTTTGAGGCATCTTAGGTCATAGCCCGTAACTTCTAGGCCTTTGATTTGTTGAGCAAGTTTGTCAGAGCCTTTGCCGATTTTTTCAGCCGCTGCTTTAACTCCGTCAGCTAGTATGTCGCCTATGCCTTCGCGTTTGCCCATTTTTTCGAGAATTTGCAGAAGAGCCTCTGCGTTGCCAAAGTGGGCATCTATTCCGCCTAAGTCATCGTGAGTAAGAATGCCTTGTTCGTGGCAGTCCATCACGAAACCCACAATTACACCCGCGCTTTGGGCGTCCATACCGTAATAGTTACAGATTTCTGCAGCTTTTATAACCGCATCGAGCTTACTCACGCCTGTGTAAGGACCCATGGCCCACAAGGACTCGTACTCGATCCTAGCCATTGTTCCTTTGTACGTACCTTCTCGAACCACTGCTTCGTGCTCGCATCGCATTGGGCAAGAGCTGCAGGCAATGATTTTTGCAACATATCTTTCGTTTACTGCTTCACCACTCACGCTTTCAGCGTCATCAAAATGAGCGTTGGTGTAGTTGCGGGTAGGCATGCAAAATTGACTATTATTAATTAGAATGTTCTCAACGGTGCCAAGTGTACGATATTTCTGCGTAGCTGGGCCCTTCATTCTTTCGTGATATTCACGCACCAAATCCATGAATTCTTCAGGTTTAGCAGGGACGATATCGCGTGTTCCTCGAACTGCTACTGCTTTAAGGTTCTTGCTTCCCATGACGCCGCCAAGACCGGTTCGACCTGCTGCCCGGGTTTTCTCATTGATTATGCAGGCGATTTTGCTGAGTTTCTCTCCAGCTAAGCCTATGCCGGCCACGCGGATGTAGTAGTCCCCTAGTTGGTCTTTGATTGTGTCCTCGGTTTCGCTGGGAGACTTACCCACCAAGTGAGCAGCATCTAGTAGCTGAACTGAGTCGTCATCTATCCACAGGAAAACCGGCCTGTCTGACTTCCCAGTTAAGACAACTGCATCATAGCCGGCGCGCTTCAGTTCTGCACCAAACGTACCATGTGATACGGCTTCACCAACGCCGCCTGTTGCAGGTGACTTGGAAATGAAAGCATGTCCATTTCCGCCTGTTGGAAACATTGTGCCTGATAAAGGCCCCAATGCCAAAACAAGAGGATTATCTGAACTATAGGCGTCGACGCCCGCCTTGGAGTTAGCGAGCCAAAGTCTCATGCCTAAGCCTATTCCACCAATGTATTTCTTAGCAAAATCTCCGTCGAGTTTTTCTGTGCGGGTTTTGCCTGTGGTTAAGTCAACGTAAAGAATTTTTCCTGCGTAACCGTTCAAACGGGTGTCCTCCAAACGATTATGGAGCTACTAAGCAGTTAAAAACTATATTAAGTTAATGCTGCGTTTTTCGGCATGGCATACGCAGATTCACCTCAAAACGACTCATCAACTAAATGGCTGTATTTTGAAATGAAAGAGAAAAGAAATATCAGAATCCACGTTACTCTAACATTCAGTTAACTTGCGTCAGGAAGGCTAACCATGAAAGTCAAAGTTCACTATTTAGGCCTAGTTAAAACGTACACCAACAAGGTCCAAGAAGATACAGAGCTAAGCAACGCACCAGTGCTATCAGAACTGCTAGACAAACTCGCACAAAACTTCGGAAAACCCTTCAACACTGAAGTCTATGACCCAACCAAACACGAAGTTAAAGCCATGTTCACTGTAATGGTCAACGGCGTCATCATTGGCCAGCTTAATGGGGTGCAGACAAAGCTCAAAGAAGGCGACAGCATTATCATAATGCCACTTATGACCGGCGGATAAAAGCCAACCTAAAACAGTATTTCTGCATAAATTCCTACCAAAACTGAAGTTCTCAACCTACATTCCAAAATCTCATAAAATATGTCTGTTAAAAAAAATTAAATCAGGAAAATACTTGGACTGAAACTATTTATTTAAACAGCTGACCTGTGATAACCGGTAAATAGCATGATAAAAAGAATCTCAATAATCACAGTTGTTGTCAAGGATCAAGAAGAAGCCCTGAAGTGGTATGTGGAGAAACTCGGTTTTGAAAAACGAAACGATCAAAAGATGGGCAAGAACTTCAGGTGGCTAAGCATAGGACTCCCGCAGCAGAAACACATGGAAATAACGCTTGCTGACTGGAAATGGTACGGCGATCGCAATAAGGATCAGATAGGCAAAAACACCGTAATCGTGCTTGAATCATCGAACTGCAAAATGGACTACGAAACTTTAAAGGCAAAAGGAGTCAAATTTACTTGCCCACCGGAGGAGGCACCTCACGGCATTTCAGCCGTTTTAGTTGACTTATACGGCAACCCATACAACATCGTCGAACGAAGAGAGCCAACTCAAGAAAAACCTATGGAAGATCAACCACAAAAATAAGATTTTTCCAGCTCCAGACAGACTAGAAGAAGCCCAACAATACCTTTTCTAATTTGGCAAAAAAACCAAAAGAAACCGAGTTTATTCGGATAAAACAAAAAGAAAAGCGCATAAAGCGCTTATGTGTTTACTTGGAAGCCTTGGCTTCTGCAGCCGTTTGGAACAGATTGCGAACAGCTTTCTGTCTACTCTTTTGTGCAAGAACTTCAGCCGTTACAAATGTCAATGCTTCTTCGGGACACCATTTTACGCATTGAGGTTCTTTGTCAGGGTTATCGGTGCAGCTGTTACAGGTGAAAACAACTTTCTTTTCGGGATGCATATTCATTGCACCGAATTGGCAGGCAGCGATGCACCATCCACATCCGTTACAGGCTGATTCGTCGACTCGTATTATACCCGTGGCGTCTTCTTGAGTCAAAGCATCTTTGGGGCAAGCAGCTACGCAAGCAGGGTCTTCGCAATGTCTGCATGTTACTGCCATGTTTGATAATGGCCCCATGCGCATGGCACGGATTCTGCTCTTAGTTGGGTTGAATGTCTTTTCGTTTACCATACTGCAGGCGTACTCACAGACGCAGCATCCAATGCATTTATCTGGGTCAGCAGAAACAAATTTTCGGTCTTGTGGGCGCACCATCTTAAGCTCCTCCTGCAGGTACTTGAGTGGCTACTTGAGCCGGTGAAGGATTATCTTTGAGAGCTTGCTCAGCAATGTAAGCGTATTCTCCTAAGCCAAGCTTCTGCAAACGCTCGACCGTTGGGATTCCTTGAGAGGTCCATCCCCTTGAAGCATAGTAGTCGTCTAAGCCGACAGCCATTTCTTCGTCGTTAACGCAAACGCCTTTCGCAGGGCCTTCATCTGGAACTGGGAAATGCTTTATCTTATATGGAACATCGTCGAACTTGCGGGTACCTTTGCCTTCGCGTAGGTTGAAAAGTTTTGCAAGGTTCTCGATGCGGTCTCCATCTGCGATCATTTCCTCAACGGTTATTGGAATACCAGTGGCAAGGGTGTAATAGTTCACGAGGTCTTTCCATCCGTCGTAATATGTGCCTCTGCTGAATTTGCAAACGATTAGCGAGTCGATGATGTTGTACATGTAGCTTTCTTCGGTGATCATCTTGCCGCGGCCTTTCTCAATCTTGAAGCGGTTCACTTTGCCCTTTACGTCGGGGCTATATGCGCCGTTTCTGAGATGGCAAGCACCTCTGAAGGAAACTGAGAATCCGAGAGCAGCAGTTTTCAGAGTTCGAAGGTCATACCCTGGAAGTTCCAAGCCTTTAATGTGGCAAGCGTACTTGTAAGCGTCTCCACCGATTAATTCGGCGGCTTTTGCAGTTCCTTCAGCTAGAATGTTACCCAGCCAGCCTTCGCGTTTGCCAATCTTGTGGATAATCGCAATGAGTGCTTCAGCGTTGCCGAACTTTAGGTCTATTCCATCGGTTTGAGCTTTGGTAATTATTCCATGTTCATAGAGATCCATGGCGAAAGCGACAACGACTCCGATGCTAATGCCGTCCATGCCGTATTCGTTAACGATTCGCATAGCTTCAATAATTGCGTCCAAGCGATCAATTCCGCAAAGCGGCCCCATGCTCCACAGGCATTCGAACTCCAGCCTACTGGTACTACCTTTGTATGGTCCTTCAGGGACAACAGCGATGTGATCGCAGCGCATGCCGCAAGTTGCGCACCCGACAATTTTCTTAACGTAATGCTCGTTTAACCATTCCCCGCTTACTTTATCAGCGCCTTCAAACGTGGCGTTGGTCCAGTTACGGGTTGCGAGTGCTGAGAGTGAATTCAAAACAAGAACGTTTTCAGGTGTACCTAAAGTCTTGTACTTCTTGGTGGATGGTCCTTTCATGCGTTCATAAATAAGTTTCACGAATTCTCGGAAACCAGGCAAGTTTGCAACGTTAACGTCGTGTGTTCCGCGAACTGCGACAGCTTTGAGGTTTTTGCTGCCCATGACCGCGCCCATGCCACTGCGGCCAATAGCTCGAAATTCATCATTTATTATGGCTGCAAAGCGGTTGAGTTTTTCACCTGCTTCGCCGATGGCTGAGACGCGAATGTAGAAGTCGCCAAGGTCTTCGCGGATAGTATGATCGGTTTGTTCCACCGTGAAGTTCTTCATGTGTTCAGCGGACATGATTTGAACTTTGTCATCATCAACCCACAAATAACTTAGTTTGGGCGCTTTGCCCGTGATTACTATGGCGTCATAACCTGCTCGTTTGAAGTCAGGTCCAAAGAATCCGTGCGCTTCGGCATTGCCGACGCCGCCAGTAGCGGGTGATTTGGAGACTACAGCGTAACTATTGCCGCCTGTAGGACCCATAGTACCGCTCAACGGTCCAGTCATGTAAATGAGAGGGTTAGATGGATCGAAAGCGTCGGCGCCTGGAACGGACTTATCCATTAGGAGTTTGATGCCTAAGCCTATGCCCCCGATATATTGCTTCGCCAATTCTTCGGTTAATGGCTCGGTCTTTATTTCACCGGTTGTCAGATTAACAAGCAATATTTTTCCCGCGTAGGAATACATTTTGATTCTTATCCCCTTGACGTTTTGTTTTACTATTAGGCTGACGAAGTGGATATAAACCTAATGGAACGGAGCAGGAAAAAACAACGTTGAACATAAAAAGTATAAAAAGCAGTCGATGTGTACAGCCAAACACTTCAAACGATAAATTTTGAGTCTAATTCATAAATCATCAGAAAAACGATTTATGAACACCCAAACCGCAAACAAAATTTGACGACAATTATCACGGCAGCAACTTCAGAAGCGCACATTCGACATCCTCACAAGCTGCTTGAAGCTCTCTTGTTAACCCTTCTCCGAAATCCGTGTCCTTTGGCTGGATAAGCAACAAAGCCAGCTTTGTCTTTGCCATCTGAGTGATGTAGTCGCAGAAAACCCGCAAAGGCAACATATGCGTGGTTATCGAAGGTACATTGGTGACTCTTGCGGCATCGAAAAGCCGCACTTCTCCGGCAGCAAGGTCAAGAATTGCGGCGTCAATTAAGAGAACATGAGAAGGTTTGAGCTCGATGATTTCATCCATGAAACTTTCAGGCACGGTTTCGCATTCGATAAGGTGTACTTTCGAAGACACTTTGCCTTGCAAATCTTGAGCAATTTTGACGCCTGCAAAATCGTCATGGCGGATTTCGTTCCCGATGCCAGCAACAACTACAGAGGAAGCTCCATCAAGCCATTCTTTTAGGTCTTCCCTAAAATCGACACGAGGTTCGGACAAGATCGGCACTTCAAAAAGAAAATGAAACAAAAGAAGAAAAGGGTTTAGGTTACGGCTTTGTGCTTATCGATGGAGCGTTTGGACAAGCGTCTTGCTGCTGTCATAAACGTTCACAGTCATAGGCATTTGGCCAACTGCAAAGTGCGTTGCGCATCCGAAACAGGGGTCGTAGGCACGAAACGCCATTTCGACTTTGTTTAGTATGCCTTGATCACACTTTCCGTCGTGGATTAAGCCCTTGGCTGCATCACGTACGCTCATGCATATAGCTGGATAGTTGTTGGTCGTGGCGACTATAAGGTTGACGTCTTTGATTAGCGCGTCTTTGTCTAGCACGTAGTGGTGGATAAGTGTGCCTCTTGCCGCTTCAGTTATGCCTACACCTTCTCCCGGTTCGCCTGGCTTGTTTCGGATGTTCGTACTTGTGATTTCGGGATCTTTCGCAAGTTCCACTGCGCGTTCAGAAGCATAAAGCAACTCGATTAGGCGGGCCCAATGGAAAGCTAAAGTGCCGTGAACGGGTTTGCCCAGTGTCTTGAACATGACATCGTACTCTGCTTGTGCCAATGGGGTAGCCATACCGTCGGCCGCATTTAGCCTGGCGAGTGGACCAACTCTGTAGACTCCGCTGTCAGCGCCTGTAGTGAAACCTTTCCAGCCGATTTTCTTGAGATAAGGCAGTTTGCTGTAGGTCCATTCTTCAACATGTTCGCCTATGTGATTCAAGTAGTCTTTGGCTTCAAACTTGAGAAACTCTCTGCCTGAAGGATCAACTACACGGATTTTGCCATCGTAGAAATTCACTTTGTTCTTGGCGTCAACGGTGCCCATGTAATATGTTTTCATCGTGTATGCGTCGCTCTTGATCATGTCGACGTATTCCGGATTGCCCAAAACTAGGTCATGGAATATTTTCAGCGAGAACTGCGCAAACTTGACCGAGGACTCTGCCATGGATTGGATCTCGCTACGATCAGCTTCAGAAAGAGCTTTGCTTATTCCTCCAGGCAACCCGCTAGTTGGATGGGTAGCTTTGCCGCCCAAAATTGCCGTGATTTTCTGCCCATAAGCCCTGTGCTTGATGACTTCTTGAGCAATCGGCAAACCAACCTTTTCGATGACGCCCAAGATGTTTCGCTTCTCTGCGGGAGCATCCGGACCCACTACGAAGTCTGGGCCGCCTAGGAAGTAAAAGTGCAATATGTGGTCGTAGATATAGTAGCCAACGTACTGAAGCTCACGGAGTTTCTTGGCCGCTGAAGGCGGGTCGACGCTGAAAGCTGCATCCAACGCTTTTACTGCCGCATAATGATGAGCTACTGGGCATACACCGCATATCCTTGTAGTGAGTTGAGGCATAAGTTCCGCACGTCTGCCAATGCAGAATTTCTCGAACCCGCGAAGTTCCGGAATTTTGAGGTAAGCATTTTCAACGTCGCCTTTGTCGTTTAGGAATATTGATACGTTTCCGTGGCCTTCAAGCCGCGTAATTGGGTCTATGAGTATTTCTTTCATTTCTTCATCACCTTTCGTTTAAGAATTGAAGCAGGCAAGCTGTACATGTAGAATGTTCCAACCGGATCTTTTATTTGAGACATCAGGTTCGCAACATCCTCATCAGTGTACTGACCCGGCTCTTTGTCTAGCCCCAAAATTGAAGCTAACGCGGTTATCATGCCCGCGCCGACTTCTGGCTGATTTGGCGCTGCGCCACCGCATCCCGTACACGGCATGTCAACCTTAAGGCACTGTGCTCCGCATCCGCTTCGGGTAGCCATTCCCATGCATATTATGCCTTGTTCCATAAGGCATCGCTCGGGCTCAGGAGTCTTCTCGTAGACGCGGTAAATTTTTGTAATTTTCTTGTTTTGCCGTGTTCGTGGACATTCGTCGCAAACTGCCGGCATCGGTGCAAGCACTGAGCCCTTGGGCGGAAGCTTTCCTGCGGCGATTGCATCAACAGCATTAGCAATTAGTTTCACTGGAGGAGGACAACCGGGCAGGTAGTAGTCAACATCTACGGTTTGCGCGAGTGTCTTGACTGTGTCGTAAAATTGCGGGATCTTCAAGGTGCCTTCTTTAACAACTGTAGAAGTTTTCGGCATGACTTTCTGCGGGTTAACATTCGACAAGTCTTTGAGATAGACTTGATCAAAGATTTCGTCGTGATCATTCAAGTTCGCTAAACCAGGAACGCAGCCTTCATGAGCGCATGAGCCGAAAGCAACCAGCGTTTTTGACTTAGCTCGCAGTACTTTTGCCATGTGCTCTTGTTCAGAGTTGCGGATAGACCCGTTGAAGAACGTGATGTCTATGTGTTTGTCTGGCAGCGCTTCCACATCTTTGTATTTGACGTCGATAGCTACAGGCCAGAAAACAATGTCCGCAATCTTAACTACGTCAAGGATTTTCTCGTTGAGGTCTAGCACGGCTATTTCGCAGCCGCCGCAACTTGCAGCCCAATAGAAGGCTATTTTCAGCTTTTGGCTCATTTTTTATTTTGCACCTTCATTGACTAGTTTTATTATTTTTGAAGTGTTAACTCGGAGCTCGTTAAAAGCTAGCTCCTCAGGCGTCATGCCCAGAGCTAACCCGAGTAACTGTGGATAGTGAAGAACAGGTATGCCATAGACTTCGTTGAACATCTTTTCTATGCGCAACTCGTTCGTGTCGTACATGATGTGGCAGAATGGACAAATTGTTATCAGAGCCATCGCCTCCACCTGTTTAATGTGGCTCAGTTTATCCTTCGCCAACTGAAGAGCAACTTTATCGCTTACACCCACACTTGGAGCTCCGCAGCATTCAGTCTCATCCATGTAATCAAGGCACGTTGCACCAGTTGCCTCAATGAGAGTCTTGAGCGTCTGCGGATCCTCTGGGTCGTCAAATCCTATGTACTCCTTGGGACGCAAAATGTGACATCCGTTGTGCTCAGCCACCTTAAGCATGGTCAGAGGCTTGACAACTGCCTCGCGGATATTGTCCACACCTACGTCTTCCTTGAGCAACTGTAGGAGATGCTTCGTAGTAACTGTCCCCTTAAATTCTAATCCTGATTCTTTCAGGTGACCATTAATTTGCTCTCTTAATAGTTTGTCTTCCTTTAAAATCTTGTTAACTTTTTTCAGTGTGCCAGCGCAGCCCGGGCACAACGTCAGAATTGGCAACCCCTGCTGCTCAGCCAAAGCTAAGTTTCTAGCCGCCAAAATCAACATTGTTTCATGGCTGACGGGGTCAAGCGGCAACCCGCAACAGTTGAATTCGGGCATCTCAACGAGTTCCACGCCGAGTTTGGCGAGAACTTTGCGGGCAGAAATTTCGTAAGCAGAAACTCTGTAAGGGATGGAGCAACCCAGGAAAATTATGTACTTACTGTTTGGCATTGCAGTCACCTTTCTTTTCCATGTGCTTCATGAACGCAACTCCCTTAAGGCTCTTTTTTACGCTCTCAGGATTTCCTTTAGGCAGAGGCGGCAAACCTAAGCTTTCTCGTTTTTTAATACGTAAATCGGGTATTTTGAAAGCATAACCGGATTCTAACACGCTGCCACATTGGTCCTTGAACACCTGCGGAACTATGCCCTGTTCAGCAGCCAGGTTTCGCAGAACCCGGATAACGCTAGCAACTTCCACATCTTGCGGGCAGCGATCAGTACATGTGAAACAAGCAGCACAAAGCCAGAGCGTTTCACTCTTGAGAACGCGGTCTTTGAGACCCAGCATAGACATACGAAGAAGAGTGCGGGGCCTATACGTATCGCTATAACGAGCAACGGGGCAATCGCTGGTACAAGTTCCACATTGGAAGCACTTGAGCAATTTCTCGCTTCCATGCATCTTGACAAGCTCGAACTTAAACTTCGGATCAATTTCCGAAGCTTTAATGGGTTCTTTCATGTCATCCTTTACGACTGGTGCAGCGTTTTCAGCCATTAGACACAAACCCCCTTAAACTCGTAAGGGTGACGTAAAAAGTTGTTAATCCCATACTCTTCGATGGTCAGTTTTAAGAAAATTGCAGTTCGCAGGTGGCGTGTGATTACTTGCGCCCTGTGTTCTGAAGCTGTGGGCAGCATTCGGTTGCACCATACGCGCATAGAGGTTCCAAAAGCCCATTTCCAGTAAATAAAGCTTCAGTCAATTGGACCACGATCTTCCCATGTTAGGGGAGTTCAAGAAAACATAATATTTCATGCTATAAACGAGTCTAAAGCAATCTATCCTCATTTTCTGTTTTCCCAAGCAGCCCACTAAAAAAGTAAAGCATTTCTTTTGTTTAGTGTAAACCATTTTACCAGCGAACGTCAAAATTTCGATGCAAAGTCGGTTTTTGTGGAAAGAATTAAATGCTGGTCACCGTACAATGGGGGTAACACATCAGGAGATGAAGTCTAAGGATGAACTTAATCTCAAAAGATGACTTCAACGATTTTGTCAATGCATTAATAAAAGATGAATCCTGGAATGTTATTGGCGTAAAAGCGAAAGGAAGCAAATTTGCTTTTGGACCACTGGAGTCGGCAAGCGAATTAAGGCTCGACTACGACGTCACGCTTCTTCCGCCTAAAAAGTACTTTTTCCCTCAACGTGAAACTCTTTTCACGTACAACTTAGCAGGAGGATTCTCCGCCAAGAACCCGGCAGAAGCAAAACCTACGGTAATCATCGGCGTTCATCCTTACGACATCGTGGCGCTTTTTCACATGGACGAGATTTTCCGAGAAACCAAATCGGACCCGTACTACTTCAAGAAAAGAGAATCTTCCATAATTATCGGCATCAATATACAAAAAATGTCAAAATGGAACTTCTCTACTTACATGGGTGCAGCAACAGTAGACTACGGCTACGACTTGATGCTAACAGACCTCGGAAACCGATACTCGATAAGCGTCGGATCAAAGAAAGGCGGAGATTTACTCGCAAAGTACGCCAAGAACGTGACCGGCGCCCTCGCCAGAGACATCCAACTCGTTGGCCAAAAGAAACGGGAAATTTTCAACATGGCCCAGCAGAAACTAGAGTTTCCTCCTGAACTCATTCCAGAAATGCTCAAAAAAACCTACGAAGAAAGCGGCTTCTGGGAGGAACACTCAGAGAAGTGTTTGGCATGCGGCTCATGCGTCCTAGTTTGTCCAACCTGCTACTGCTTCGATGTCAAAGAAGAAACAGACCTCTCTCTTGAGCAGGGTGAAAGAATCCGGACTTGGGATGGTTGCCTCCTAGAAGACTTCGCCAAAGTAGCTTCAGGGGAAAACTTCCGCGCAACCCGGCCCACGAGGTACAGACACAGGTACTTCAAAAAAGGCAAGTACCTATTCGACAAATTCGGCTTCATAAGCTGCGTCGGATGCGGCAGATGCTCCTCAAATTGTCTACCAGAAATCGCAAACCCCGTTAACCTATTCAACGACATGTACCGAGAAACAAACATCACTGGCACACAAATGGCAGCCACGACACCAGAAGTCAACATACACACAGAAGGCAACATAGACTACGTGCCTAAACTCGCGACGATAGTCAAAAAAGTCACCATGACAGCTAATGAAACACTCTTCGAAATAAGGCTCGATGACAACGCAGAACTTGGACATAAACCCGGGCAATTCGTCGAGGTCTCCGTCTTCGGCATCGGCGAAGCACCCATTTCGCTCTCATCTTCACCCACGAACAAAACATCCTTTGAAATCTGCGTTCGTAAACTCGGCAACGTAACAACCAAGCTTCACATGCTACAAGTAGGCGACAAGGTAGGAATCCGTGGGCCATTTGGCAACGGTTTCGACGTAAATTTCTTGAAAGGCAAAAACCTGCTCTTTGTTGCAGGAGGCCTAGGAATAGCCCCGCTGCGTTCATTATTCAATTATGTTTTGGACAACAGAAAACAGTTTGGCCATGTAAGCCTGTTGTACGGATGCAAAGAACCTCGTGAACTGCTTTTTGGGGAAGAAATGGAAGCACTCGTACAAAGACCAGATGTCGAATACAGAGCAGCAGTAAACTGGTGCCCCGACGGCGAAGCTTGGACAGGAAGCATCGGCGTAATCACCACTCTCATTCCTCAAGTATCATTTGACCCTCAAGACATCTACGCCATCATTTGTGGCCCGCCCGTCATGTACAAATACGTCATCGGCGACCTCAAAGCGCGAAACGTGCCTGACGATCACATAATCGTTTCGCTGGAGCGACGAATGAAATGTGGAGTTGGCAAGTGCGGTCACTGCCAGATAAACCAAATCTATGTTTGCAAAGACGGCCCAGTGTTTAACTATTCAAAAATCAGGGGCATCCCGGAGGCACTCTAATGCAGAAACCCAGAGTTGCTTTCTTTGACTTCGCAGGCTGCGAAGGAGACCAGTTGCAAGTTGCAAACCTAGAGGAAGACATTCTCGCTCTGCTTGGACAAGTAGATGTCGTGAGCTTCAGAGAAGTCATGAAGGAACAAAGCGACCAATACGACATTGCATTCGTAGAAGGTTCATGCACCCGCCTCTTAGACGAAGAGAGACTTAAGCAAATCAGAAAAAACGCAAAGATCGTCGTAGCATTGGGCTCATGCGCAGCAATCGGCGGCATAAACTGCATCCGCAACTACAAAGACCTCGAAGAAGTTAGAAGGACAGTTTATGGAGACCAAGCTAAACTGTTCGATACCTATGCGGCCAGACCAATAGACGCTGTCGTCAAAGTCGACGCCTACGTATACGGTTGCCCCATTACAAAAGAAGAATTTCTACAAGTAGTAAAGTCGCTGCTCTTAGGCAAAAAACCCGACATACCCACTTACCCAGTCTGCGTAGAATGCAAGAAAAACGAGAACGTCTGCGCTTTCGAACGGGGACAAAACTGCGTTGGACCCGTCACCCGCGCGGGTTGCAATAGCTGCTGCGTCAATGAAGGAACAATTTGTTGGGGATGCAGAGGCCTAGTCGACAACCCTAATGAAAATAGCCACAAAGAAGTTCTCATAAAATACGGGCTAACGGTTGACGACGCAATAGGCAAGTTTAAACTATATTTCGGTTGGCAGGAGGCAAAACGATGAACGACATGAACATAGACATACACCACGTGACCCGAGTTGAAGGCCACGGCAACATCTACGTGAATGTAAAAAAAGGAATCGTCGAAAAATGTGAGTGGCAAGTGCCCGAAGCACCCAGGTTCTTCGAAGCCATGGTTTTAGGACGACAATGGAACGAGCTACACCACGTCACCTCACGCATCTGTGGCATCTGCAGCATAGGCCACACACTCGCATCTCTGAAAGCCACAGAAGCTGCCATGGGCATAACAATAAGTGATCAAGACCTAAAACTAAGAAAACTAGCATTACACGGCGAGAATATGCAAAGCCACGTCTTGCACTTGGGATTCCTAGTCCTTCCTGACCTTCTAGGCGTAGGCTCAGTTATTCCACTAGCTTCATCAAACCCCCAAGAAGTCAAAACACTACTACGACTACACCGACTCGCTAATGAAATGTCCAACCTCCTTTGTGGCAGAACTACACACCCTCAAAGACTGATTCCAGGCGGCTTCTCAAAAATACCATCCATGAAAGAACTGGTAACATTAAGGAAGAAACTTCAAGCCGCAATCCCCGATCTTCAGGCAGTAGCAAAGCTAGTTAAGGCGCTCGCTGGAAAGTTACCTAATTTTACAAGGGAAACTGAATACATTGCATTAACCAGTCCAGACGAATATGCACTTTACGATGGACAACTCGCCTCAACAGACACTGGCAAAGCTCCCGTGAACGAGTACCTTTCCTTCACGAATGAGTACGTTGTTCCAAGGTCAACAGCAAAATGGACCAAGCACAACCGCGAATCATACATGGTAGGCGCCCTAGCAAGGTTCAACCTCAACTACGACAAGTTCAGCCCATGGACCAAACAAGTAGCCGACATGTTCGGATTCAAGCCTGTATGTTATAACCCGTTCATGAACAGCGTCGCCCAACTAGTCGAAACGGTGCACAGCGTAGAGGATTGCATCAAAATCATAGGCGAATTGGAAAACGATGGATTGAAGACGCAACCTGACTACTTTAAGCCCGAAATTAAAGTTAAAGCTGGACGCGGAGTCGGAGCTGTTGAAGTACCAAGAGGCATCTTGTTCCACGACTACACCTACAACTCCAAAGGAGTATGCACTAAGGCAAACTGTGTCATCCCAACGAACCAAAACCACGCAAACATCGACCTAGACATGAAAGCTCTCGTACCGACATTGCTAAACAAGAGCCAAAAAGAAGTCGAATTAGCCTGCGAAATGCTCGTAAGAGCGTATGATCCTTGCATATCATGCAGTACTCACTACGCCACAGTACACTTCGTGTAAGAGAAGTCAAAAACGAAAAGCTGAGCATCTTTTTGCCACGCTCAGCCAACAATTTTATTTCTTCAGTTTACAGCTACACAAAAAGCAAGTACATACATAAAATTGTCCTTAATCAAACATCAGCGGTCCTCATAGAAACTAAACGATATGATAGTTTATGCGGGGGTCAATTGCTTTGGTTGGACCGGCTCCCTAACGGAAGCTTCGGGCGGAACTTTTGTGGGTTCCGACTGCTTCGTCTTTGGTGTCGCAAGGTGTTCAGGCTGAATCATTTCTTCCTTGTTTAATAGGACACACTGCTCCGAAAGCTCTTCCTTCAAACTGAGCGTGCCTTTAACGGTGCCGTCGCTCAAGTATTCGATGTCAAACCCCATTTTCTTCGTCAAACTTAAGGCTCGATAGTTGTCAGGTAGCATAATCGCGTAAACGTTTTCGACACCCATTTGGGTTGCCAAGTCTAGCGTGTAATCCACCATCTCGGTTCCTAGCCCCAGATTC
>DATJPJ010000216.1:0-32325 GCA_035506455.1 Candidatus Nanoarchaeia archaeon | reverse complement strand
TACCGCAGATGCCGTTGTTGACGAGATTGGATCGATAGAGCTCTTATCTGAAAAATTCAAAAGTTGTCACGATGAAAGCGCTGAAAAGCGACAAGCTCGTTTATAGCAGTTGTTAATTTTGAAGCAAGGTGATTCTCCTATTGTCAATGCCAAAAGCGGAAAAGATTCCGAAGTTTTTATTTTCACCAAAGAAAATAGGGAAAAACTGCCCGAAGTTTTTCTTGCAAACGGCAGTGGTCCCCTTGAAACGCAAATAGACACTGTATCTTTGCGGTAGCTCCAGCTTTGACTAACTGACAACCTTCCTGAACTGATACAAGGTGGCACTCATAGTTACTATCGCGACTAACCCGATTACTCCCCAAGCAGGAAGTATTGTTCCCCAATCATAGCCTGTTATCATAAATGCTCGACTTGCGTTTACAGCATAACTCACAGGGTTAAACATTGAAACTGTCTGAACCCAGGAAGGCAGGAAACTAATTGGGAACAAAGCGGGACTCAAGAATAGTAACGGAAAAGTGATGACTCCGCCTATAGCGAAAACAGTTTCAGAACTCCTCGTCTTCATGCCTAATGCCAATGAAATTCCTGACCATGCAAGTCCAAAGAACGCGAGCGTGAAAAAGATGCCCAGAATTCCGACAACGCCAGTCTTGACGTTAGCACCTAAAGCGTAGGCCAAAGCAAGAATAATAGCTGTCTGAACAACAACCCTAAACGCATCGCTGCTCAACCTGCCAAGCAGAATCGCAGGTCGACTAACAGGCGTGACAAGCATTTTTTGTAGAAAGCCCGAATCAATGTCTGCGACAATAGAGTTCCCTGACTGTAGTGCACTTCCAAATGCGTTTTGCAATAGAATACCTGCAGCGGCAAATTCAAGATAACTCACCCCAGGTGGCAAAACTCCTGGGAAGTTGGAAAGGCGGTTTAGCAATTGAGTAAACAATAGGAGGAATAGGAGAGGTTGGAATAGAGAGAAGAACAGCAGGATTGGGGTTCGAACAAGTTTTGTCATGTACCTAATGAATATGTATCGAGTATCAGAAAGTAGAGTCATTTTGTTTACCTCCGTCCGCCGCCAAACATTCGACTTGGAGCTTTGACAAGTTCTTCAGTTCGAATTCGCTTGCCGGTGTGTTTCATGAATACGTCATCCAATGAAGGTGATGAGAAAGTCACGGATGCAATCCGAATGTCGCTGCTATCCAAAGCACGAACTATGTCTGCAATCAGGAGACCTGCGTTTTTGGCATAGACTGTAAGGCATTCTTCAGAATCCATTATCTCGGTGACGTCAGACATGGTTTTAATAATTTCCTTTGCTCTAGAGTTATCTCTTTTGCAATTTTCAAGTGAGATCCTGATTGAATCCGCGCCAATTTCATGTTTCAGTTCGATCGGAGAACCGCTCGCAACTATTTTGCCAGAATCTATGATTGAAAGTCGCTTGCACAGTTTATCAGCTTCTTCGAGATACTGGGTAGTTAAGAAAATCGTTATGCCTTCTTCTTTGTTTAGTTTTTCCAAGTAACCCCAAATCGCCGCCCGTGATTGAGGGTCTAAGCCTGTAGTCGGTTCATCTAAAAATAGGAGTTTTGGTTTGTGAACCAAGGCCGTTGCCAGGTCAAGTCGTTTTTTCATTCCGCCAGAGTAGTTTCTGGCGCGTTTTTCGGCAGCTTCTTCGAGACCCACTAAAGCCAGAAGTTCGTTAACTCGTTTCTTTATATCATCTGTTTTCATCTGATGAAAATGCCCTTGAAGCGTTATGTTTTCCCTGCCGGTTAGATCGCCATCAACGGTAGTATCTTGGCTTTGAACGCCAATTATCTTTCGAATCGAGGCAGCGTCCTTTACAATATCATAACCTGCCACTTTCACTTCGCCTGAAGTTTTCCGCAACAGCGTGGTAAGAACTTTGATTGTTGTACTCTTGCCTGCACCGTTGGGACCTAGGAACCCAAAGAATTCGCCCTCTGAGACGTTGAACGAGATGTTGTCAACTGCCTTGGTTCCGTCGCTATAAACCAGAAC
Organism: Candidatus Nanoarchaeia archaeon; assembly: GCA_035506455.1. Taxonomy (GTDB): domain Archaea; phylum Thermoproteota; class Bathyarchaeia; order Bathyarchaeales; family Bathycorpusculaceae; genus JADGNF01. Next base: position 30,288 of record DATJPJ010000216.1, on the reverse strand, counting down.
AAGGTCTTTGACTGAAATGATATTGGACATGAACACACCTATCATAGCTTATTTTTGATTTTGATATAAATTATTACAAACGAAAAATAACATAGGCGTATTTGAACTTTGCTGCAGGGTCTTGCTCCGATTGAAGCACAAGTTTTCGTGGGTTGATTAGTTCCTGATCGGAAAAGATTTTGTTCCGCCACTAACCAAATGTTTAGAGCGCCCAAAGGCCAGCAAACTTTGTCAAGTTTGGGGCTCCTGTTGAAAATTGTGATTGAGCCAATGAAACAACGATTTCATTTGGCTTTTATGTAATGAAAATTTCAATTCTTTCGTACAAATGGAACGCTTAAATAATTTCCATCAAGTAAATCAATGGGAACGCATATGAGCAAAACAACCTCGGGAATCAAGGTTTTCAACACTCTAACACGGGTAAAAGAAGAGTTCAAGCCCATTGAACCGGGCAAAGTGGGCATTTACACATGCGGTCCCACTGTCTATGATTATGCACACATTGGCAATTTTCGTGCTTTCCTCTTTGAAGACCTTCTTAAACGCTGGCTAATTCATCAGGGCTTTCAGGTTAAACACGTAATGAACCTGACTGATGTTGACGACAAAACCATTAAAGGCAGCCAAAAACAAGGCATGCCGCTTCGCGAGTATACTGACTACTATGCCAAGGCTTTCTTTGAGGACATACAGGCGCTCAATATTCAACCAGCGACTGTTTATCCTCGAGCGACTGATCACATTCCTGAAATGGTACAACTAGTCCAAACCTTGCTTAAGAAAGGCTACGCTTACCATGGTGAAGATGGAAGCATTTACTTCGCCATTAGCAAATTTCCTGAATATGGAAAACTGAGTCACATTCAAGTGCAAGATCTCAAAGCAGGCGCGCGAGTAAGCCAGGACGAATACGCCAAAGAACAGGCCCAGGACTTCGCTTTATGGAAAGCGTGGACACCCGAAGATGGAGATGTATTTTGGGACACCGAACTGGGCAAAGGCAGACCAGGGTGGCACGTCGAATGCAGCGCGATGAGCATGAAGTACCTAGGCGAAACTTTTGATATTCACTGTGGCGGTGTCGACAACATGTTCCCACACCATGAAAACGAAATTGCGCAGAGCGAAGCCGCAACAGGCAAAACGTTCGTACATTGCTGGATGCATAATGAACACCTACAAGTGGAGGGAAAGAAGATGGCAAAAAGCCTGGGCAATTTTTACACTCTTCGCGACCTGCTCAAGAGAGGCATAGATCCGTTAGCGATTCGCTATCTGCTGCTAAGCACGCATTATCGCCAGCAGTTCAACTTCACCTTTGAAGGCTTAGAAGCAGCCAAAGGCGCCATCGAGAGACTAATCAACCTTCAACGTAGGCTGCGAGACGCTAAAGGCAAGGGCAACTCAAGAGAGTTCTCAGAACTGACAAAAAAAGTTCAAACATGCTTTTCAGAAGCTATGAACGACGACCTCAGCGTCAGCCTAGCTTTGGCCTCGCTTTTTGACTATGCCAGGGATATCAATAACATGCTAGATATTGGCGATCTTAGCAAAGGTGAAGCAGAAGAAGTCTTGAATGTGATAGCCGACTTCAATAATGTCCTAGGAGTTATCCCCGAAAACAAAGAAGATGCACTGCCTCCGGAAGCTACAGAACTAATCGAGAGACGCGAAGCGGCTCGCAAGGTGAAAGATTGGAAAGCTGCTGATGCGTTGAGGCAACAACTCAAGGCCATGGGCATAGTCATCGAGGACACTGCGCAAGGGGTAAGGTGGAAAAAAGAAAAATCTTAGCCGACAGTGGTTTTTCCTTCAAAATTCCATTTTTTTGTTGAATACTTTTCTTTGTAAAGCTTGTCAGCAAGTTTGCGTTCTTCGCTGGTTAGCTGGTCTTGAAGTGATTGGACGTTCTCGACAACCTGCATGTTAAGTGTGACTGCAAATCCATGGGCTATAGCGTTAACAGTCGTTTCGGGTGTCAGCGGATGCCCCAGTTCATTCTGCACACTCGTGATTTTGTTTTTTGCCACGTTTACAACTTGCATGCAGCTATTCGCCCATGGAACTCGCAGAACCATAAACATCTTTGGCAAATCTACGTCGATTAATAGTGTTCCATGTTGCAAGACAACGCCACTTTTGTTGGCTTGTGCACTGCCGCTAATTTTCTTGCCATTCACCGTCAGGTTTGGACAGTTTCTCAGGTCGCCTGGACTATAATCCGAGGCTATTCCTATCATTCGCAGCGATTCGCTTATTGACGCGTAGATTTTGCCGTATACTTCGGCCACGTCATTTGTTCCCATGTCCTTTGTAGTTGCAATTACGCTGTAGGTGACTTCTCCTGATTCGTCATGGAAAACTGTTCCGCCTCCACTAATACGTCTAACAACATCGACGCCTAACTTTTGGCAGTTTTCTAAGATTACTTCTTTCTCAAGTTTTTGGAACTTTCCTATGGAAACAGCGGATGGTTTCCAGCGGTAAAAACGCAGAGTGTTTGGCACCAAACCTGCCACGCGGTTGCGCAGGATTGCCTCGTCAATTGCCATATTCATGAAAGCATCGTATGGTTCAAGTTTTAGTATACGCCAGTTCTGCATGGAAGCTCATCGTGATGCTCTTGAGGAAGCTATCTGCCTAATAAACAGTCTAACTTGACTTCTATGAAATTCCTCATTCAATATCGCGGAGTTTCGAATAGTAAAAGTTTTCTCCGAATATACAGAGTATGAAATTTTTATATAATTGCTCACGAAAATATGAGTAGTAACTTCCGACTTGTTGGATTGTGTAACGGATGAGGAAGACTATATTCAAAAAGCTTGAAGCGCAGGGTTTGATTGCAAACTATAATCGCCTCCGCAAGAACCTGCCCCCAAAGCTACCTGACCGAGTATACATTGTGGACGAGACATTCCGCGAAGGCATTAAGGCGCCAATGGTTTTCCTGACTTATGTTGAAAAACTCAAACTTGCTAAGATGATGGACGAAACGGGCATAGCGGTAATAAACGTTGGTTTTCCGGGGTTAAGCGAAGAAGAGAAGCGGAGCGTAAAGCGCATTGTAAATGAGTCTTTTGAAAGAGCAAAGCTTACTGCTTCATCGGCTGCTACCAAAGCTCATATTGACGCTTGTATGGAAACGGGCATGAAGGAAATTAACATCGAGGCCGCCATAAACGGTTTAAACTTACAGTACCGTCTCAGAGTTACCAAAGAGGAAGCCATTAGGCGAATAGTCGAATCTGTTGAATATGCCAAGAAACATGGGTTAACTGTGGATTTTGTGTTGTCCGACGGAAGCCGCACCTCTCTTGAAGACATTTTAGCAGTTTTTGAAGCGGTCGCGACCGCGGGCGCATCCAAACTCGCAATTGCAGATACAGTGGGCTTCTTAAGACCGCTGGCAATGCGGTATCTTATGAGCCATATTAGAGATGGACTCTCAGAAAAAGTAAGAAAAACCGTCCCGTTGTCGGTTCATTGCCACAACGACTTCGGCCTTGCGACAGCCAATACCTTGGCGTCGGTGGAGGAAGGTGCAACTTACCTTCACACGAGTCTCATTGGCTACGGCGAGCGAGCAGGATTGGCTCCGTTTGAAGAAGTTGTCACTGCGCTGGAGTTGCTCTACAACATCGACACGGGCATTGACATGGAACGTATTTACCGTCTTGCTCAGCTGACTGAGAAGTCGTTTGCGTTGCCCATTCAGTTTCACAAACCAATAGTCGGGGACACTACATTTACGCACGAGGTGGACGAGCATGTTGAGGGCATGCTCGCGCATCCGCTTATGTTTGAGCCGTTCCCGCCTGAAATTGTGGGAAGGGAAACCTCACTCTTTGTTGGCAGAAATACAGGTCAAACACTGCTTCAAGGGTTGTTGGAAAAAGCAGGCATTCGGGCGTCTCCAAGGCAAATTGACGAGGTTCTCCGTCACGTGAGAGGTCCGCAGGAGAGTTTGGACAAAGGTGAAGCTCAGATGACGTTTTATCAAGTGAAGAAGCTTCTTAAGGACCTTCAGAAAGGCTTGCCGATGCCAGAGTTTTGGCGACTTGTTGAGCAGGTTACGCGTCAAAAGCCCAAGCTTCCCCAGCCAGGAGAAAATCATGGGAAATCGATGACGCCTACCACAACCTAGCCATCTTCGTTAGCTTTTCTCTTTTTCGAACCACGGGCTGCGAGTTCTGTTTTTCGTTCGAGCTCGCATTTAACGGCTTCGATTTCTTGTGGCTTTAGCTTTCGAGGGTAATTGTATATTGGTCCACTTGGTTTTTCGTTGTAGAAGGGTCTATTGCAATCTACGCAACCTGAGGTTAAGAAGGGTAAGCCGCTGTTCACGACATTGATTAAAGCATCTGTTCCAATGCCAAAATCCGTCAGTCTTTCCGCTTCATCGAAAATCATTTCTTCAAACCGTGCTAGTGCATTCACAATTAAGTACCGAGCTAATTGCATTCGTCTATAGGTTTCAAGTTTTGGTTGAGGGTTTCCTTCAAGCGCAGTTCCACGAACTGGAGTAAAAGCGAAGAGGGCAGGCAAGATACCTATGTCGACGAATGTCTGAATTGTTTTAGCAGCTTCTTTTTCGGTTTCGCCTAGCCCGACGATGAGGTGAGTGCTGACGTTTCCTTCGCCAAAAACGCCAATAGCAGTACGCATGAGTGTAAATTCTTTCTCCCACTTGTAAGGTCCGCCGATGCCAACTCCTTTAATATTGTAGAAAAGTTGCTCAGTTGCCGCATCCAGGGCGATGCCGATTCGATCCACACCTGCCTGCGCTAAATTCCACATATTCTGGCTGTTTAACGGCTGACAAGAGGCTGACACTGGAACCCTCGTACTTTGCTTAAGTTCTTGCACGAAACCGCATATGTCGTGGATTGCAATCGGATAATTAAGAGTTTGAATACAAACGCGTTTTATTTTTCCCGCTTGAACAGCGTTTACGATTGCTTCGATGACGCGAAGAGTTGAGAAGGATGGCCAAGATACCCTTGAAAGCAACTCTGCTTTACTTTTGCTGCTTTTAGCTTGAGGGCAGAAGCCACAGTTTGCCGAACATTTGCTATCTTTGTACGTCATGAGGTAGGCCGTGGTGGGTTCCGCATCGAGCTTGCCCTCTAAAAGGCCCATAACGATAGCTGTTCCGACGGAAACTCTAATCTGCTCGGGCAGGGATGCTAAGTCCAAAACGGGCGAGTTTACCATATCGGTCACCGATTATATGAGTTGCCTGGAGATATTAGCTTGGCCAAAGAAATAAGCCTTGACTGCCAGAGGCTAAGTGCTGGTTCAAACGTTAGTTCTAACATTGTGGAGCAGGCAAACAACTAAGCCACAATTTGAAAAACTTAATTAAGAAAAAAATATGCCTTTGCAGGCGGGAACGTGAACCCTATTTTTTTGAAGTTAGTACTGGGCATGGAATACCCGTATGGAAAGCAAATCACTAGTTTAAGCTTTTCCAGTTTTTGCTTCGTGCTTTGCTTTTTTCGCCTTATTCTTCTTTTCCAGAGACGGCATGTGATTTCACCATGGGTAAGGTATTGTATGATGCTTAAAAGACTTTTCACAAAATCCGACGCAATTTGGTAAGGTTTTTGGCTTTCAACCGCAAATTGGAACCCCTCGGGTTCGGGTGGAATGGGTTATTGTAGGCACTGTGCAGTCACAACTACATAAAAGAAAATTTAGGTAAACTCATAATGCCAATTTTCGAGAGAGAATTTGCATGAAAGTTGCTTTGATTGGGAAAGGGCACGTCGGTTCTGCAATAGCTAAAGGGCTTACAAGTAAGGGGCATGAAGTGAAATTCGGCCACCGCAACCCCAAAGAACCGGTCTTTGAAGCTGCAAAGTGGGGCGAAATTATATTCTTGGCTGTGCCATTTGATTCAATCTCTGAGGCTGTTAAGAAGATTGGCTCAGCTGCAGATGGCAAACCTGTAGTGGATGTCACAAACGTGATAGATCAAGAAGGCGATTTGGCAATTGGGTTCTCAACTTCAGGAGCGGAGGAGTTACAGAAGAAAATGCCGAAAGCTTTTGTCGTGAAGGCATTTAACACTGTTTTTGCTTCGAACCAGAGCAATGGGAGAATTAACAGCGAACAATTGACTCTCTTTGTCGCTGGAGACCAGGCAAAAGCAAAGGACGTTGTTATGAGGCTGGGCAGGGACATCGGATTTGAACCTGTAGATGCAGGTCCCTTGAAGAATGCACGATATTTGGAGCCAATGGCAATGCTAATTATTGATTTAGGATACGGGTTGGGCATGGGAACTAACATCGGATATAGGCTCGTAAAAGGCTAGCAAATGGATAAGTTTTGTTTTTGCACAATCCTGGATCTTAGAGCAACCCTCAAGAACATGTTTTGAAGTTTAATCAAATTGATTTGGTGGAACTAAATTTTATTTTACGCATCAACAATAGCGTAGCCGATGCTAAACAAGCAAACAAGGCAATTGCAAACACCTGAGAGAATTCGGAAATTGGCGGAGTCTGTGATTCAGACGGCAAAGGAGAATCGGATATTACCGAAACAGACCAACTCTCCATGTGCGGCACGAAAACTTGTCCGTGAGTAGAATCATAAGCTAGTGCAAAGGGCTGTTGTTGCGAACTTATGTTCGCAATCACAGAATTGTTGATGTCGGATATTACCGAGACCGAGTTATCACCGTAGTTTCCAACAAAAATTAGCCCATTTTTGAAGTCGTAAGTCAGGTCAACGGGCATCTTGCCAACAGCTATGTTTGTAACAACAGCATTTGTTATATCCGATATTACCGAAACTGAGCTGGAATTTTGGTTGGTTACGAAGATTTCGTTCATACCCGAATCGTATATCGCGTGGTAGGGGCTAACTTCAACTTGGACTGTTGCAACAACCGCGTTTGAGATGTCCGAAATTATTGAAACCGAATTATCATCGTAGTTGGTTACAAAGACTTCGCCTTTAGCGGCATCGTAAGCTACGCCATATGGAGTTTTGCCGACTGGGATGGTCGCGACAACGGTTTTGGTGCTATCTGATACAACGGAAACTGCGTTGTCGTCTCTGTTGACGACAAAAATTTCGCCTTTGCCAGAATCATAAGCCAAAGCGGTAGGGGAGTTTCCTACACTTACATTTGTATCGGCTGTAGCGGTGCTGTCCGATATGACCGAAACCGATTTAGAAGCGAAGTTAGCTACGTATATTTCTCCTTTTCCAGAATCATAAGCCACACTTATGGGTTGGTTTCCAACAGGTACTTCTTTGACTTCAGTAAGGTTACTGGCGGAAACTATTGAAACCAAGTTAAAATCAACGTTGGATATGAACACTTGGTCTGTACCTGAATCATAAACTGCTCCATAAAAGCCCCCGTAATTTCGTAAACTAATCGTACCGATCATTTCAAAGTTAGGAATTGCTTGGACTGGGGAAACGACTAAGAGCATCGCCAAAACAAAAACTACGACCACCCATGGTCTGAAGTTCATAGGACATCCCCTTTTTCCATTACAATAAGCACGTTTATTTGGCTTGCCACAAACCGAGTGTATGCCCGCCTGAAATCCAAGCTGTTTTCTTGCAAAATTCTTAATTATGCCTTGTTAATCACATAGTCAGCCTTGAGGAAAAATTATGGTACAAATCGACTTCGGTGGCGTAAAAGAGAACGTCATCACACGCAAAGAATTCACCGTTCAAAAAGCGCAACAGATCCTGAAGGGTGAAGTCGTCGTCTCCCTCGGATATGGTATCCAGGGCCAAGCTCAATCACTTAACATGAGAGACAACGGCGTAAAAGTTATCATCGGACAAGAAAAAACTGGTATATTCAAGAAAGAATGGGACAAAGCCGTCGCGGACGGATGGGTTCCAGGCGAAACGCTCTTCCCAATGGAAGAAGCAGCCAAAAGAGGAACAATCAAATTATTCTTGCTTAATGATGCAGGACAAAAAGAGGCATGGCCAATTGTAAAGAAAAACCTGAAAACAGGAGATGCGATTTACTTCAGCCACGGATTCAGCATCGTTTACAAAGATCAGACAGGCGTTGTCCCCCCTAAGGACGTTGACGTAATTTTGGTCGCCCCTAAAGGCTCGGGAACCAGCGTGCGCAGAAATTTTGTCGATGGCAGTGGAATTAATTGCAGTTTTGCCGTCGCACAGGACGCAACTGGCAAAGCCCAAGACCGAGTCAAAGCTCTCGGCATAGCTATTGGTGCAGGCTATCTCTTTCCAACAACATTTGAGAAAGAAGTGTACAGCGACTTGACAGGTGAACGCGGAGTCCTCATGGGGGCCCTTGCGGGCATCATGGAAGCTCAGTACAAGACACTTCGTGAACGCGGTCACAGTCCAAGTGAAGCATTCAACGAAACATGCGAAGAACTCACCCAGAGCCTCATCCGACTTGTAGATGAGAACGGTATGGACTGGATGTACTGCAACTGCAGCGAAACCGCTCGCATCGGCGCGCTCAGATGGAGGCCCCGATTCCGCGAAGCCACCCAGCCGGTGTTTGACTCACTTTACGAACTTGTGGCTGCAGGGGAAGAAACCCGAATAGTTTTGGAGAAGAGCAAAGAGCCAGACTACCGCCAGAAACTCGCCGACGAGCTCAAAGAAATGGGCAACAGTGAAATGTGGCGAGCAGGCGCTACTGTTCGCTCTTTGCGCCCTGGCAAAGTCAAGAAGCCAGAATAAAAACAGCCTCATCTTTTTTTATCTTTTTTTGCTATTTCAGATAAGCTAATTTTTATAGCTGAACTGCACGGTTCCTCGTTATGAATTGGTAGGGCTTGCGCCGTTGGATACAATAGTTCTAGCTGCACTTGCTATTTTCGCTTTCACGCTATTCTTGATGATTAAGCGGCCACGCAATTTGCGGATTGGCTATGCGGCAGGAATCGGCGCGGTGGCTTCACTTCTTGTAGGCGTGGTCTCGCTAGGACAAGCCGCTCAGTCTTTTCTTGACATCTGGGACGCTGCGCTAGCGTTTATTGGAATTGTGACATTGTCCGTGACGCTCGATGCTATGGGATTCTTCCGTTGGGCGGCTTTGCGGGTGGTCAGATCTGCGGGTGGAAACGGACTTCGTCTGTATCTCTACATTTCGTTGCTGACGGCAGTTGTTAGCATTTTGTTCGCGAATGACAGTGCCGTATTAATTTTGACTCCCATCGTCTTGGAAATTGTTCTTGTCTTGGGTATCAACGCCGATGCAAGAATGGCTTATCTTTTCGCAGCAGGACTAATGGCAGATACTGCAGCAATGCCACTTATTACTAGCAATCCAATTAACATTGTTAGCTCGGATTTTTTTAAGTACAGCTTCGTGCAGCACGCAGTTTTTATGGCACCCGTGGCGGCAGCAACGATCGCGAGTACACTTTTGCTGGTTTACTTATTCTTTCGCAAGAAGATCCCGAAAAGTTACAACTTGGCTTCAATTGAGAAAATGGCTACGACTGTAAAACCGATTTCGTCTGGCATATTGAAGCTGGTGCTAGCTTCCCTTGCGTTTATCGATGTAGGTTACGTTTTGACTTCTCTAAGCCGAGTCCCTGTTTCGTTAGTCATTTGTACTGGTGCGATTTTTCTCATAATAGTTTACTGGGCTGCACCCAAGCTGGATCGTACTTTGGGTAAGGAACGATTGACAATGAAAGATTTAGCTCACAACATTAATTGGGATATGGTGCTATTCATGGTAAGCATATTCATAGTTGTTCAGGGACTTGAAAACGTTGGCATTTCGCAGTTGCTGGCGTCTGCCTTAGTGAAAGCGTCTGCGCTACCATCTGTTCTTGGTGTTTTTGCCCCAAGCATTATTGTGACCGTGGGAGCAAGTTTCATGAATAATTGGCCTATGACAATTCTTGGGTTGCTTTCCATAAAGCAAGCGATCGTCTTAGGCGGTTTGGGTCCATCCGCCTTCACAGGGTTGGTCTTTAGCAACATAATAGGCAATAACCTGGGACCACATTTTTTCCCGCTAGGTTCGTTAGCGATCTTAATGTGGCTGGAGTGCATGCGGAAAAAAGGCGTGAACATTAGTCTCAGAGAATATTTGAAGATAGGTGCTGCACTTTCTATCGTTCAGGTTTTGGTCGCTTCAGCTATTCTATGGAGCGAACTGAACGCTGGATTAACCCTCAGAATATAGACGTATGTCTTTATTTTCTACCCTTAATCAGCCCCATAGTTCCAACCATAAAAGGCAACTTAAACAAGCGAGGGATGAACTTACAGTTATTTGTCGCAACGAACTCAACTTCAGCTAACCCCCAACTCCGAAGCGTCGCGACCAACTCATCGGTATTGCCATAGAAACGTTTCATGAGGAAAAGGTCTTGAAAGCTAAATGCCCCTCCATCTTTGAGCACCCTCAAAGCTTCACGAATGACTTGACGCTTGTCTTGCGCGTCCGCGACTTCGTGGAAAACAAGGTTGCTCACGACAGCGTCAAAGTATCCATCGTGGAAAGGCAAGTGAACTGCACTGGCTTTCTGAAAACCTGTCCGTTCGCTTACACCTTCGATTTGAGCATTTCGCTCACACGCTTCTTGAGAGTATTCCCATTGTCCGCCCCAATAATCCACGCCGACAACCTGGGCTCGGGGATACCTTTTGGCAAGCGCAACAACCAAAGGTCCATTGCCACAGCCAATGTCTAGCGCTTTGCCTTCACCCGTCCATTCAAGGTTTTCAACGACAAGCGCGCGAATGCGATCTTGCAGCTTTCCCCTTCCGGAAGAAGCTTCATATCTAGCATACGCGAAAAAGGCACAACCTAAAATGAATAATGCAGCAGGGATAGAAAAAGGCCAAAACAAAAGCGCCAAGCCTGCAAGCAGAATTCCCACTAATCCGAACAGGTAGATGATTCTTTTGGAAACCCAATTTCCATAACTTGCCTGGAGTGACAAACTGGTTCTCCCTTTTCTTTGAAAAACAACTAAGTGCAAACGCGATTTAACATTATCGCAACAAATAAATAAAGGAATTCAAAAATTGTGTCGGCAACTATCGCCAACGTGTTAAGCCATTTTATTAAGAAATTGAACATTCAACTAGTTATGACAATTTTGACTGGCTTTTCCTCAAGACTATTCGCTCTCTGAATCGCTGCCTCAAATTCGGTTAGCTTGAACCTGTGGGTTATGAGGCTTAGCAGGTCGACTTTCTTTCGTGCTATTAGATCCAACGCCGTCGGATATTCTAAAGGAGAAATGTAAGTCGTGAAGAAGTATGCTTCGTCAGCTTCGCCGAAGTTCATGTTTCCCTCGAACTCTCCCGTCAAAGCCACCCGACCCCCTTTGCGCACTAAAAACGGAGTCTGCTCAACAGCTTCTGTATTCCCGGCAGCTTCAATGACAACGTCGGAGCCGCGACCAGTAATTTCTTTGACACGTTTGACAGTGTCCTCGCTTGTGGCGTTGATGCAGAAGTCGGCGCCAAGCTTCTCAGCCAGCTTTAGTCGGTAGTCTTCGGTGTCGACGGCTATGACTCGGCAGCCTTTGAGTTTGGCGATTTGCGTCATGAGCAAGCCGATAGGTCCTTGGCCGAGCACTGTGGCAAAGTCGTTAGCGTCGGGTTTGAGCATATCCATCGTATGAAGAGCTAGGGCAACAGGCTCTGTAGCCGCGGCTTCTTCGTCGGAGACGTTCTTGGGGAGGGAAACGAGGTTTTTCTCGCGCAGCGCGATGGATTCGGCGAAGAATCCGCCTTTCGTTAACCCGAAGTAGAGGACGCGTTCGCATAGTGAAGGGTGCCCTCGGAGGCAGTAGTAGCGTTTGCCGCAGTAAGTGACGGAAACCATGACGACGCGTTCGCCCGTGTCCTCGTGGACTCCTCAAGCATCGTGTCCGATTATGCGTCCTCGTTTGATTTTCCAGTCGCAGCGGTACAGGTGCAGGTCGGTTCCGCATATGCTGCCCGCCCGGAATTTGACGAGGACTTTTCTGCCTTTGACTTGGGGTTCAGGTACGTTTTGCACGACAATTTTTTGGGGTCCGTGGTAGACGATGGCTTTCAAAAACAAAACTCTCCACGTTAGGTCAGGGAAAAGTTGACTATTAAGCTTGCGCAGTTAGCCGCTGGGCAAATCGGCGAGCAGGAAACGAAACTACGCGGATTCGTCTCTCTTCCGCGCAGCCACGGTACGCAGATCCTCGATAGGCGAATCCTCGGCGGCGCGTGCTTGCTGAATCTTCGCCTTGTACTTCTGCTCATCTTTCTTCGCTGTGGCCTCTTTGCTGCTGAGCTCAACACTGGCTTCCAGCTTGCGTATGGTTCTGCCGAGTTTTCGGCGGCTGTGACCTTTGGTTACGACGGCGCGTCCCATTTTTGCCACTCCCACTTGAGAAAGCAAACAGACACTTTAGACCCTTTTGGTGTGCTTGCGGTAGACTGAATAACAGCCTTAGCATAGCATGTGTTGCGGATGGCAGGCATGACAGCGGAAGACTTGACGAAAGAGAAGCTGTGGCAAATTCTCGTTGAGACGGTCCACGCTTGTGTGATGTACCCGACCCACAAGTCGTACACGCGCGACTTCATACTCAAGCAGAAGCCGGACGTCACTGCCGCCGAGTTGGCTTTGAGGCTTAACATGCCGCTGGGCGAAGCTTTGGTCATTTTGGGAGAGTTAAGACCGGATAATAAGAACGCCACATAGTTTCTTTGCCGACAAAGTCCGCCTTCTGCGCAAGGATTTGTGGCCTATTTTGGATGTATTGTTTGTTGTTGCATCAAGGCTACACGATATGTTTAAATAAGCATATCGTAAAATGACCACACAAAGTGATTAGCATGAATACAACAAGCAAGATTTTCGCAGTCGTACTTATAGTGATAATCGTGGCAGCCGTAGGCGCATACGCTTACATACAGACCAATAAACCAACCCCTCAACCTTCACCGACGCCTACAGCAGCTCCTTCTCCAACGGAGACCCCTCCACCATCCGCATCACCAACAGTAACACCAACGCCAACTCCATCAGCCGCAACAACAGCCTCAGCAATACCAACTGAAACCCCAACGTCAGCTCCCAATGTAACGCCAACTTCAGCCCCAACCCAAGCACCCACCGTCGCACCAACTCCAACTCCAACCCCGCAACCGACAAACGCCCCCACGCCAACTCCAAGTCCAACTCCCGTGCCGACCCCGACTCCCTCACCAGTTACTCTAAACGTCGCAACCACAACCAGCCTCCATGATACAGGTCTAGAAGATACAGGAATAAACGGCGACACAACCGGCACCATAAAAGCCGCATTCCAAGCCGCATATCCCTGGATAACCGTAAACTTCAACGCTCTAGGAACAGGAGCCGCCATAGCCGCAGCCGAAAGAGGCGACGCAGACATGTTACTGGTCCACTCACCCTCACAAGAACTAGCCGTCTTAACGGGAGGGTACGGCGTAGACCGCAAAATCATAGCATACAATTTCTTCATCATCGTCGGACCCGCAAACGATCCAGCAGGCATAGCCGGCATGACCAACGTCAACCAAGCCCTTCAGAAGCTTTACACCGGCGCACAAACAAATAGCCAAATCCAATGGGTCACCAGAAACGACAGCTCAGGAACCGCCACCGCAGAATCGAACCTGTGGAAAGCCGCAGGCTACACCTATGCCAATTTGCTCACACAAACATCATGGTTCCATGCCACTGGACAGGGAATGGGAACAAGTTTACTGGTAGCAAATAACGGCATCGGCGGAGGCGCACCAGCGTACATTCTCTCGGACACAGGTACCTACCTCGCGTACTACGACCGAGGCGACATCCAGTTGAAACCTGCAATTCAGAGTCAACAGGCTTTGCTTAACGTGTACAGCGCGATAATCGACAACCCACTCAACAGCGCCTTGAGCGGGACACATTTTGACGCGTCATTGCTCTTCGTCAACTGGCTCGTTTCCGACGCTGGGCAGCAATTAATAGCGAACTTTGGACTGTCGGCGTATCACCAGCAACTATTCAGCCCATTCGTACCCTTAGCGTCAGGAGCTTCACCCAACGCCACGCTTCTCAGCTGGGTTCAAGGCTACGCCTACATCAACTCAACCAACGCCATCAACGCCGGCGGAACCGAATGCCCCCAGCAATACCGCTACAACGCAGGCAACCTATATTCAGCCTCTTACGACGTCGTCACAGCCGCAGCAACGGCAGCACCTACCGTCCAGTTGCTTCCTGAAGGCACGCCACAGATGACAGTAAACTACTTGGACTACACTTTCCAACAACAACTCGCCGCCACCGCCACAACACTGGTTTCGACCGAAAACGCTTCACCGGGAAACAGCCGGAACTTGTAACCGAGTCAAAAGACTCAAAAACTTCCCCTCTTATTTCTTTGTGACTGCAATGCCCGATATAATCGTACAAGCATTTCAGAAAGCACTTGAACTAATCGTGCATGGAAACCCTGAGTTTTACGCCACCATCTACAGAACAATCTATGTCTCAGGCGTAGGTACCCTGCTCTCCTGCGCCTGGAGCATCCCCATTGCCGCGGTGCTTGGCCTTTACTCGTTTAGGGGAAAATGGGTCGTAAGAGGCTTCTTCAACGCGTTAATAGGCGTCCCAACGGTTGCGCTTGGCCTTCTGCTTTATCTACTCATGTCCAGGCAAGGAGAATTCGGCTTCCTCCACCTACTCTACACCGTAAACGGCATCATGATCGGACAAGCTATCCTCGTGACGCCCATAATCATCAGCTTCACAGCCAGCGCACTGAGCGCGTCAGATACACAGATTAGAGACCTGGCGAAAACGCTCGGCGCCTCAGGCTTGCGAACCGACCTGACAATAATGCGGGAGACGTTCTGGTCAATGATTCTGGCCATATCTGCCGCGTTCGACAGGGGCTTCGGAGAACTTGGTATAGCTACAATCGTCGGAGCCAGCCTACTCGGCAACGGCACAATATTTAGCGGCACACGAGTGCTGACCACCTCCATAGCCTTGTGGATCAACTTTGGTTACTTCGACGTTGCTATGGCATACGCCATAGTCCTCATGGCCATCGTGATCGCCATCGCTTTAGTCATCAGCCTCATCGAGCGACTAAGACAGGAAGAATCACCGTTCAAGGTCTGGCGAATTCAAGGCAGGACAGGAGGATAACTTAGCCTTGACCATAACGCTTGCCCTGCAAGATGTTCAAAAGAATTACCGCTTAATCAAGGCGATTAATTCGGTCTCGTTCAAAGCTGAAGGAGGTAACATAGTCGTTCTCATTGGCGTCAACGGCGCCGGAAAAAGCACTCTGCTCAGGATAATCGCAGGCTTGGAAAAACCAGACAAAGGCACTATACACTTCAACAGTCAAAGCATGACCGACACGGAGCTCCGGAAGATCTCCACACTCGTTTTCCAGCGAACAGCCATGTTCAGCAGGTCAGTCTACGATAACTTGGCTTACGGACTGCGAATCAGGGGTATTCCGAAAAATGAGGCTAAGCAAAAAATTGCAGAAGCCCTCAACATAGTCGGGCTGAAAGATTTTGAGAAACGCCGAGCAAAAAAGACGTCGGGAGGCGAACAACAACGCATCTCCATGGCGAGAGCACTACTTTTAGACCCGAAAATCATGCTGCTTGATGAACCCACCGCTAACCTGGACCCCAACAGCGCCAGCATCATCGAAAAAACCATAATCAGCCGCAAAACCAGCGAAACCATCATCATTATGGCGACCCACAACCTGGCCCAAGCGAAACGAGTCGCCGACGTAGTCGTTCACATGCATGAGGGAAAAATCGTTGAGATAGCAAAACCCAAGGACCTCTTCGACAACCCACAACAGGAGCTAACGCGAAAGTTCGTGCGCGGCGAACTCGAATACTAGATACAGGGCGCAACTGTTCAAGCCGCCTATTTGGCCCCTAGGCCCCTACAGCGAACTGGCGAGTGTTCAGCAAAACATAACAAAAAGAGGCAAGAAGCAGGCAACCCGCCTAACTCTCGAAAAACGCCTTGCAGAGCACATTTATTAACACAGCCTCCCCATACCATAATGCATGCCGATCCCTCAAAAACACAAGCCTTCATGCAAAGTCTGGATAGAATGCAACGGCAAACCCGTGCTGGGCAAGGGCGGAGCGGAAATTCTCGCAGACATAAACGCGGAAAAATCCCTAACAAAGGCTGCACAAAAAGCCGGCATGTCCTACCGATACGTCTGGAACTACGTGCAAAAAATCGAGAAGGCCATGGGCGAACCCATCGTCGAGACGTATAAGGGCGGAAAAACAGGCGGAGGCGGAGCGCGCCTCACCAAGATGGGTGAAAACCTGCTCTCAGAATATAGACAGCTTGAGGGTTATCTGAACGAAGTTTTAGCCGAAGCAAAAGGCTCGGAGGTGAAAGGTTTGAAGCTAAGCGCAAGAAACAACTTCAAGGGCAAAGTCGTCGCGGTTGAAAAGGGCGTCATAACAGCCAAAGTCAAAATTGAAGTAAAGATGCCGACCACCATAACGGCGGTCATCACTAAAGAAGCCGTGGAAGACCTAGACCTCAAAGTGGGCGACGAAGTAACAGCCATCGTTAAGTCTACAGAAGTCATTGTAGGAAAATAAAAAAACTTCTTTTTTTGTTTTACTCCACGACGTAGCGGTAAGCTAAGTGCTCTCCCGCAGTGGAGCTTTTTCTAATAATTCGCAGCACATCACCAGGCTTTGCGCCGATAGCTTTCACGGCAGGATCGGTTGAAGTGATTTGTGGCATCTGGTATGGATGAACTTTGTACTTCGTCAAAAGATCCTCGCGTTCTTTGGCAGTTAAGATTTCGTGGCGTGGCACCAGAGCGTGTTCGAAAATGTCAAAGACTGGAAACGATTTGAGAAGCAATTCCACTTTCTTTTTCTTTGCACCTTGCTTGACGGCGTGTGTATATCTGCCTTCAGTAATGACTATAGCGCGCTCCAGCTCTTTTTCTTTCATTACCTTATAAAGCTGGTTCATGGCAACTATGCCGACAGTAGCCTGATCTAGGATGCACCAGATTATGGCTTTCTCCTTGTCTTCAGGAATTTCGACAACGTAACCAAAGGCACCGTCGTACTTTTCTTTCTTTACAAACTTGTACTTTCTGAGCTTTATGAGGACTTCAGCCTTACGTTCTTCGACGGTTTCTCCTTTAATACTCAAACTGCAAACCTCAACGTAGAATATCCGAATGCTAAACAAACCCTTAACCCTTAAACTTTATGGTGTAAAAAAACATCAATAATGCCCGAGTTCCGCTCGCTGAGGTTGTACTAACAGAGTTGCTTATACGCGCAGGACTACGTTTTCGGCGTATTTGCGCATGGTCTCCGCAAAACTGGATATTACCTCGGGAGGGTATGGCCGCAATACTTGGAAGCTCTTGTCCAACGTATCAGTGGGTACGAACTGTTGAAGCGCCACTGTATGAGCGCCATTCACCAATTCGCCGATGCTGTTAATATCCTGGGACGTAACTAGGTCGGGGACCATTGTTGTCCGGAATTCATAGGGAACTTTGCCAGTTTTGAGAATCTCCACAGTTCTTACAAGACCAGTCGTGCTTTGTGCTCCTAAGCGGCGGTATTTTTCGGGGGAAGTTTTTAGATCCATGGCAACGTAATCAACGTGGCCGAGACATTCTTCGAGTATCTCGGGAAAACAGCCGTTTGTATCCAGCTTAACCAAGAAGCCGTGCTCCTTTAGCTTAGCTAAGAATTTAGGAAGCTCTTTGTGCATGCATGGTTCGCCACCAGTGACGACGACGGCATCCACATATCTTTTGCGGGCTTCTAACAGTTCTAAGGCGGTTGCTTCCTGCAGAAAAGGCGGTTGCGGGTTGACGGCGATTCGCCAATTGTGACAGAAGCCGCAACGTAAGTTGCAGCCTGGCGTGAATAGGACTGACGCTATTTTATTGGGGTAGTCGATCATGCTGATTTTCTGCAGGCCGCTAAACTTCATCGCTTTGTCACTCGAGCCTTTAGGTTGCAACTTGTGCAATGGGAGTTGTTGCCACTACGAGGGATTTGTCGAAGGTTTTGCGAATGGCGAATTCTGCTTGTTTGCCGTCATTCCATTGGTCTACTGGGCGCAGGTAGCCCACGACCCGGCTATAGACCTCGCTGGTTGCGCCACAGACCGGGCATTGTCTGTGTTCGCCGCTAGTGTAACCATGGCTGGGGCATATGCTGAAAGTTGGCGTTAACGTGAAATATGGTAGTCTTGAGTTCCAGGAGACTTTCTTGATAAGTTCCGCCGCAGATTTCCATGAATGGAGACGTTCACCCATGAATATGTGAAATACTGTGCCACCAGTGTAAAGGGTTTGTAGATTTTCCTGATGCTCCAGCGCGTCGAAAAGGTCTCCGTCGAAGTCTACTGGTAATTGGCTGCTATTTGTATAAAATGGCTCGGCATGCTTGTTTACGACTTCGCGCTGGTTAGCGAATATGATGTTTGGGTGTTTGCGTCTATCAAGGCGTGCCAGTCTATAGGATGTGCCTTCAGCAGGTGTTGCTTCGAGGTTATAGATGTCGCCTGTTTCTTCTTGATAGCTTAGAAGTTTCATACGCATGAACGTTAGGGCTTTCACGGCGAATTCTAGCCCTTCTTTGGTTGCAATGTTTTGTCCCAATAGGTTTACCACGGATTCGTTAATGCCAACTAAGCCGATGGTCGAAAAGTGATTCTTCCAGAACTTGTTGTGACCCGACTTAATATCGCGCAAGTACCTTCGGCTATAAGGATACAAGCCGTTTTCGGTGAAAGCTTCGAGTGCTTTGCGTTTGATTTCGAGGCTCGCGCGGGCTATTTCCATGGCACGTTCCAATCGTTCGAAGTATTCATCCTCGTCTTTGGATAGGTAACCGATACGGGGCATGTTTAATGTTACTACGCCTATGCTGCCTGTTAGTGGGTTAGCTCCAAAGAACCCGCCGCCGCGTTTTCGTAGTTCGCGATTGTCTATTCTTAGTCTGCAGCACATACTTCGAACATCCTCGGGGCGCATGTCGCTGTTTACGAAGTTGGAGAAATATGGCACTCCATATTTGGCCGTAACCTCGAAGATCTTCTGCGACACAATTGAATCCCAGTCGAAGTCTTTCGTGATGTTATATGTCGGGATAGGGAAGGTGAAAACTCTGCCTTTTGAGTCGCCTTGGCTCATGACGTCTGCAAAGGCGCTGTTGAACATTTCCATTTCTTTTGTAAAATCGCCGTACGTATCTTCTGTGACTTTGCCGTTAAAGAGGACGCCTTCGTTTCTCATGAAGTCAGGCACTGTTAAGTCAAGGGTTAGGTTAGTGAATGGAGTTTGGAAGCCAACGCGAGTTGGAACATTCATGTTAAAGAAGAACTCTTGAAGACCTTGTTCAACATCCTTTGGTGATAAGTGATCGTAGCGTATGAATGGGGCTAGATAAGTGTCGAAGTTGCTGAATGCTTGCGCGCCTGCTGCTTCGCCTTGGAGTGTGTAGAAGAAATTCACAACTTGGCCCAGTGCTGTTCGGAAGTGTTTGGCGGGTTTGCTTTCGATCTTGCCGCTGACGCCTCCGAAACCTGACATAAGCAGGTCACTAATGTCCCAACCGACACAATAAGGCCCTAGCACACCCAGATCGTGGATATGGATGTCGCCTGAAAAGTGAGCGTCTGCTATCCGTTCAGGATAAATCCGGCTTATCCAATATTTCGCTATGACTGTCGATGAAAGGTAATTATTCAAACCTTGAAGAGAGTAGCTCATGTTGCTGTTTTCTTTGACACGCCAGTCTTCAACTTCTAAATACTGGTCGACTAAGTCGGCTGAGCTGAGTAGCGCAGCAAGTTCTCGCATATCAGAGTGCTGCTTGCGGTAAAGGATGTACGCCTTAGCGGTTTGAGCGTGTCCGTTCTCGATGAGCATTTTCTCTACGAGGTCTTGGATTTCCTCAACTGTTGGGCAACCATCCTCTCCGAAGCGGGTATTGAGTTCTGCAACAACTTGGTTGCTCAGTTTTTTAGCTTGTTCACGGTCTTTTCCGCCGACTGCTTTAGCTGCTTTCCAAATGGCTATTGTTATACGTTCTTGATCGAATTGTTCGAGTTTTCCATCACGTTTTCTAACATACTTCATTGTTTTTTCACCTTTCAAGGAGTAACTGCCTGAAATCTTCAGGCTCCTCAAACTTCTTGTAAACAGAAGCAAAGCGGATGTACGCTATGCGATCTTGATCTTTGAGGTACTGCATCACCAAATCGCCTATTTCCTGAGATGTCACTTCTTCTTTTCCCCGCGACATCAAATCTTGACGAACCTTGCTGGCCAGCGTATTGATTTGATCCATAGTCACAGGTCTCTTTTCACATGCCTTCTGTAGCCCTCGAATTATCTTGTTCACATCGAATCGTTCCAGTTTGCTGTCTTTTTTGCGAACCATCAGCTCAATAGTTTCCAAGTACTCGTATGTTGTAAAGCGCTTGCTGCAGACAACGCATTCTTTTCGGCGACGCGTGGTGTTTTCTGGAGAATCGCGTGTTTCCAAAGTCTTGAATTCTTGGGAGCCACAATAGGGACATTTCATCTTAGTTCACGTTTATGCACTCAGCAGATATAGTGTTCTGGTGGGATTGTACACGCTACGCTTAGCGCATATATAAGCCATATTTACAATAATTTTGCTATAAAATACCCCAGTCATTTTATCGTGCACGTAAAAGTTAAACAGAATTACAGTAAACGAATCGTGCTCAAAACCGTGCTTTCAAGGAAAGCGCTTCAAAAAAGCTAAAAAGTAAATGATCCTAAATTTTCGCTAAAAATCTTAACAAATCTTAGATCCCACAATATTAGAAAATGGAAGAATTGCGCTTTTCGGTGCGCATGCTTCGAGTAAGTTGGCGCAAAAATCGTGTATATTACGCTTGGGCAAAAGTCCAATTTGCTTACTGAAATAAATGGAGAGAAGCAGTTAAACTGCTAAATCGTCATGCTCGATAGGTCTTCAGTGTCCAGTTCCTTGACGCGAGTTTCGATAAACTCGGCAATTTTTTCTTCACTGAAAGTTTTTTCTTCAGCCTGCTTCTGAAGTTGATCTTTTATTGTCAATAGTATCTTTTCCACATCAAAGGGCTTGAGCACGTAGCCATCTGCTCCTTTGTTCACTGCGGATACTGCATTCTGAAGGGTTGGGTAACCGGTTACAATAATTTTGCGCATTTTGGGCTTTGTATCTCGCAGCTTTGTTAGCAGTTCAATGCCCTCCATATCAGGCAAGCGAACGTCAATTAGCGCTAGGTTGAAGAATGACTCTTCGGTCTTGTCTATTCCTTTCTTTGCGGTTTCAGCTGTTTCGACATGGTAACCTTCGTCTTCGAGAATCGTTTGAAGTACTTTTCGGATATTGTCGTCATCATCAATTATGAGGATTCTGGCTGGTTTCTGCAATTTTTTCACCTTTTTTGGATAGGTCGTATTTCATGTGTTCACCCTAAAGATAGACTCTTGGATTCGCACATCGACATATGACCAACTGTTCGCGGATAATAAAGCCGTTATGAAGACAGAATACATATTGAAAAAGGGCTAGCAGTCGTGAGAGCAGGAGCATTCCGCGTTAAACCCCTGCTTTGCGGCTTCGACGTATTTGATAAACTCAAGTTGGTCGTTTTTGCGCAATTTAAAGGATCGCCCCATCTTCTGGTAGAGGTTTCGCATTATGAGTATCTCAATGTATCTGGCGCCTACTCCAAAGATTTTTTCCAAAGCCAATTGAAAATGCTCAAGATCCCCAGGAATCTCCTTGCGTTCAACTTTGAAATTTTTTTCTATGTGAAAGTATATTGATCGCCTTGCAGATTCGCCAAGAGAAAGAAGAGCCTCATCTATCGAATCTATGAGAAGCAGGTTGAAATCGTCGGGTTTTGAAGCCATTTCAGATGCTACCGCGTGCAAGCCGCCGGTCTTCTGCATGTTGTCGGCGCGGGCATTCTAACATCTCTAGGTTTATTCAAATTTAAACATAGTGAATCTACAACCCAAATTAGAAACATTTTGAAAACGTTGCTAGTGAAAAACTGCAATAAATAGTGTGCAGCTGAAGTTTAGAAGTGCTGCAAAAAGCTGTTCTGTCGGCAGTCTTAAATCTGAGCACAACGTACATACTATGTGTCCCATGCACAACAAAGATTAGAACAAAGAGACTGAAACGATGAACAAGAAATCCAAGTTCGCGCTAGGCATGACCAGTCTATTTCTGCTCCTACTTTGTTCGCCATTGTTATTCGCGAATGCGGCTTCGGCAGCAACTTACAGCGTCACCATAAACACCAGCTTCAATAGCGTCAGCAACGGCAACTCCGTTGCGATTACGGAAGATGGCGTTTCAACGACTTTTGTCACACCGCACACTTTTTCTGACTTGATTGGAATTCACAACTTTACCGTCCCATACGAAGACTCAGCTGGACATCCATTTTTCGAGTGGGGCAAGACAGCTCAGAGTAACCCTGTTTTCACAACCATTACAACTTCCTCTTCAGGAACGTATTGGGCTGTTTACGATTCCAAAGTTCCCCGCCAAAGCCAAGGTACCGTAAACGCTGTTTCTCCTGCGGAGCAAAGATACTATGTCACGCCATCGGATCCGGCGGTAGTTGCTGCAGCAGCTAACAAATCTTGGAACGACATACTTGACTGGATAGCTTCTCAATTAACGTATAACTTTAGCGACCCGATTTGGCAGTTTCCAAATGAAACCCTTTCTCTCGGTTCGGGTCAATGTAGAGACTACGCAACGCTTTGTGTAAGCATGTTATTGTCCCGAGGATACACCGCTTACGTTGTAACTGGAAATGTGACGGCGGCGAGCGGCACGGAAATCTACTCTGAAACCGGACACGCATGGGTTGTTATCAAACTTAATGACACTCTTTACCATTTTGAACCACAAAGGACGTTGGCAAACCAGCCGTCTCCACAGAACTTTAGCTCAGGTTACTTTGCAGAATATTTCAACGACAACGAGGCACTATATCCCGCATCGCCTTCTCAGGATCCGCCTGCCACGCAAACTTACGACATAACCATTAGTACGCAGTATAGCTCTAGCTCGAGGGATGCTAACGTGGCAATATCGAGGAATGGAGTATTCACGGGCTTCACAACACCCCACACCTTCACGGGCATGAACGGAGTACAAAATTTCACAATTCCAGTCGAAGACCTTTCAGGTCATTCATTTATTGCTTGGAGTACAAACACTCCAGGAGAACGGATCTACCCGACAATAACTGTATCGTCTGGCGGGTCATTTGTCGCAGTCTATGATTCGCAGTTAAGCCTAAACAGCCTTTGGCCCGCTGAGTATAGATACCTAATAACGCCGTCCGATCCAGCCGTAATTTCTGCTGCAATGAACAAAAACTTATCAGGCATCGTGGATTTCGTCTCGGATTTGCCTTATGCCATTTGCGCGGCTCCGCAGTTCCCAAACCAAACGTTATCGCGCGGAACCTGCCTCACTGTGGATTTAGCAACTGTCTGTGTAAGCTTGCTCAGATCAGCCGGTTTTGTCGCTTATTTGGTTGAAGGCGCAAATTCAGCTTCACCCAATGGCACTTGGGTGGTGGTCAGTTACAATGGCACATTCTACCATTTGGACCCGCACTACTCATGGGAAAATCAGCAGACAGTCAATTTCGGCAGCTATCAAGCCAGTTACTACGTCGACGAAAAAGGCATTTATCCAGCAGGCATTTCGCAAGATCCGCCGTTGAACGTTATTGACATAGCTTCAGGACAAAACCAAACGTCACAGGTACCGGAATTTTCATCGACGCTTGTCTATTGTACCCTCGCATTGGTTCTAATGCTGGCAGTAGTTTTGAAAAAGCGAATTAAAGCAAAAAAGGAAAGCTAACAAATTTTCAATCAACGACTATAACTTGGTTTGGCGGTTCGATCGTCTCCGCCCAGACATGAGTTCAACAGCTTTAACGTGGCTGCACCGCTGTTTCTGTAAATATCCTGGACAGTTGCAGCTAAGTTTGCCAGTAAAATCTTTGACGACAATATAGGTTCCGTGGTCTCCTATGACGTTATAAACGCCGTTATCTAGGAATTCGACGCGGCGGCTTTGGACGAGATGGACGGCTTTCTCATACATGGGGTCTTTTTGGCGCATCTTTAACCACCTAAGCCTAAGATCATTAATTGAGATCTATATAATAATATCATCTTTGCGCCTAACAAAACAGTCAGAAAGGTCCGAATTGCTAATTGCATCAATGCTTGATGCTTATGTCCCCTAACAGGATACGGACTTTTCAAATTCGCCTTGTTTGCCGTCTAATCTCGAAAAGAGCACCGCGAATGGTGCGTCTGGCTTGAGACGTGCTAAATCTTTTTATACGCGATGAGAAGATGATGGGTATATCACACTAACTCATGTAACACGAAGCTCCCAAATCAGAAGCTTTTGATAAGATGCATGAACGTTCGTGTATAGGAGAAATAAAAACACGTTAGAAGTACAGTCATTCAAAGACCTACCATTGAGTATGGAGGTTTTGAAGAGCATAAAAGAGCTCGGATATGAAACTCTTTTTCCCATCCAAGCTCAAGCGATAACACCACTGCTTCAAGGCAAGGACGTTATCGGACAAGCACAAACAGGAACCGGAAAAACCGCCGCGTTCGGCCTTCCGATGGTTGAACGCCTAGATCCCCAAATAAGAAAAATTCAAGGTCTAATTCTGGTACCAACACGCGAACTTGCGATGCAAGTCGCTAATAACATGATTCAATTCGCCAAATACCGCAGACTCAGAGTCCTGCCGGTTTACGGCGGCGCCTCAATTGAAAGGCAAGTCCGTGAGATTCAAGCTGGAGCTCAAATCGTAGTCGGAACTCCAGGACGAATAATTGATCTCATGGAAAGGCAAGTTCTCAACCTATCCAACGTTAAGATCGTGGTTCTTGATGAAGCAGATCGCATGTTGGACATGGGTTTCATCGAAGACATAGGCTTCATACTTTCTAAAGCGCCGTCGAGTAGACAAACAAGCCTGTTTTCAGCGACGATTGACAAGACAGTAATGAACGTCTGCAATAGGTACATGAAGAATCCGGTTAAGATCTTGGTAAGCAAAGACGAAATTGGTTTAACTCAGATGAAGCAGCTATACACAATGGTGAATCAAAGCGCCAAATTCGAAGCCCTTTGCACAATTTTACATGATGAACACGTTGACCGCGCCATAGTCTTCTGCCGAACCCGCCATGAAACAAGCAAAATCGCGGACAGATTATCCAAAAAAGGCTATAACACTCAAGCACTGCACGCAGGTTTTACACAGCCTCAAAGAGAACGCGCCATCGGCGCTTTTAGAGCAGGAAAACTAAACTTGCTGGTAGCAACTGATGTTGCTGCACGAGGCTTAGATATTGAAGGCATAACGCACATCATTAATTATGATGTCCCAATGGAGCCGCAGGTATACTTCCACCGCGTAGGAAGAACTGCACGCAAAGGCAGCGATGGAACAGCCATAACCTTGGTCAGCTACGGAGAAATGAGCGATTTCAACAACATTAAAGCAATCACGAAAACGAGGATTGAAGAAATGAGATCCGCTCCAGCTAAAGAAGATTCGCCTATTGTTGGCTTTTATTAAACCAACAACAATAAAAGGCTGAAAAAACAATCTGGATTGAGGTTAAGAACCGACAATATGTTTAGAGACCCCGTCTGCGGTATGGTACTGGACGAAAATACAGCTAAGTTTAAAATAACGTATGAGGGCGAAACGGTTCATTTTTGCAGTCTTCAATGCAAGAAACGTTTCAAACGGCAACCCACCAAATTCATCAAGTAAAATCAATTAACAAATTCACCCTTTGCAAAACGTCCAGTCAGACGAGAAGTTTTTTTGAGTTTACAGTTTTTCGTCGCTCGCTATATCCATCATCATTAAACCAGAGGCAGGTTTCGGATAAAAATCAGTCGATTTCTCAGGTAGCCGCTCTCGCTTTTGTGCGACTTGCCAAACTATTTCTGGGCTAATGGGGTTAACTAAAAAGGCAAGGGTGGCTTCGCCGTTGTCGACTTTCTCCATGGCGATTCGCATTGACCTCTCATACAGTATATCTTCATCAATTTTAAGCTCGCCGGTTTTCATCATGGTCTTGAAAACCACTTCTTTGAGGATGACTACATCGAGGAGTGGCGTCTTACGTGGTAGGTTGAGGTTCGCCAACTTGGAAACTTCGCGCTCGTTTTTCAACAGGAGCCCGTATGCTTTGGTTCCATCATAAATAGCGAAGGCATGTTCCATTTTGTGGTCTTTTAGGAATCCTTCGATTACTGAGACTTTAGGATCAAGCTCAGAAATTTCGAAGAAGGATGCAAGCGCCTCCAGTGTTTCAATCGTGAGTTCGAATCGACGTAACAGTCGATGGGTTGGAAGAATGGCAAGCCCTTCGTCTTGGACAGGGACCATATAGCTCATGTGAAAGTTGAACGCCGAGTCTTCTGTCCATTGGACCTGTTTACGTTTTTCGTCTCGGTATGCGAGTGCGCTTTCGTATCGGTGATGGCCATCGGTAATTACGAGTTTCTTTGGCTTGAGGGCTTTTGTTATGGATGCGAGTTGTTTAGAATCATTTACTCGCCAAACCTTGTGGGTAACGTGGAAATCGTCTTCAACTTCAATTATCGGTTGAGTCTTAGCGATCTCTGCGAAGAAGTTGATCGTCGTTTTTTCCGGGTCAGAGTAAATAAGAAAAACAGGTTCCAAGTCTTTTTGGATTGTGCGTAGCATGTTGAGGCGATCAGTCTTTGGTGCTGAATAGGTAGTTTCATGAGGGAAAACCATACTTTCGCCGTAAGCATACAAACGCAGTGCGGCAATTAGACCCGTGCGTGTACAGTTGTATCGGTCCAATCGAAATTCTTGTCGGCAAACGAAAATTGCAGGTTCGTCGTCCTTTTCAAGGATGTTTTCATTAAGCCATTCATAGATCCGCTGGTGAACGGTTTCGTAGCGGTTTTCTTCAATCGGCAAGATTAGTCGGCAATAGTTGTATGGCGACTTCTCGTAGTATTCGCGCTGCATGTCCTGGTTGATCTTGTCGTACGGCTGAGTAATTAGGCATTTGAGTTGACCTGCTTTTTTAGTATACCTTATTGCTTTGAAGGGTCGGATATCAACCATCGATTTTCGTCTCGGCTTCTGCAAGTGCCTCAATTACTTTTCTGGCTATTTGCTCGCTCGTTCTTCGTTGGGCTTCGTATGTTTGGGCACCAATGTGAGGGGTACCGTAGACATTCTTTAGTGTAAACAATTTGTTGTTTTTAGGAGGCTCCTGCTCAAAAACGTCTAGCGCGGCGGCTTTCGCCTTACCAGAAACGAGGGCTTGGTAAAGCGCCTCTTCATCAACTATTCCGCCTCGGCTGCAGTTAACTAGAACGACACCGTCTTTCATCTCGGCGAATTCTTTCGTTGACAACAAATGTTTAGTGTGCGGAGTTAGTGGGACATGAATGGTGATAAAGTCGGCTTGAGGCAACATCTTATCCAATGGTACAAACTCGTCACTAACACAAATGTCTACGATTATGACGTTCATACCAAGACATCTCGCAAGTTGTTTAACTTCCCTGCCAATGCTTCCGCAGCCTATTATCCCTAAGGTTTTGCCGTTTACCTCCATGCCCATGAATTCTTCCTTCGCCCATTTACCTTCGCGCAGCGAGATTGTGCCGTCAACAATGCCTCGCGCAGTAGCTAAAATGAAACCGATTGCGAGTTCTGCCACACTTTTAGAAGCGATGTGTGGAGTGTTGACAACTGCAATCCCCAAATCGTGAGCCTTTTGGACGTCAACGTTGTCTGTGCCGTCGCCCGCGCGTCCGACAACTTTAAGCCGCTTCGCCTTGGCAAGCAAGTCAGCAGTTACCTTGGTCGCTGATCTGACAACCAACGCATCATAGTCCCCTATGATTTCAGGGAGTTCGGACTTGGGTAAATCCCAAGCTTTAGTGACCTGATAGCCTTGCTCTTCGAGCAGTTTGATGCCTTCTTCGAAAATTGGGTCCGAAACTATAACTTTTATGGTCAATTCTTCAATCCCCAGATTTCATCAATGGAATCAAGAACACCCTTTATCCCGGCAACCGTCCATTCGCCCATATGGCCGATGCGAAACGTTTTCTCTGCCAGTTTTCCGTAGCCATTGCCTATTTCTAAACCTCTTTGGGCGAGACCTTGATTTAGGTCTTTCACGTTTTTTCCAAGAGTATTCTTGATGCATGAAACGGTTACAGATTCGTAGCCTTCTTCAGGAAACATTTCAAAGTGTTTTTTAGCCCATTTCTGAGTCAAATCAGCCATTTCTTTGTGCCGTTGATAGATTCGTGGGTAGGTTTCTGCCAGCATAAGGTCTAACCGCTTGTCCAGAGCGTACAAAAGCGAAACATTGGGAGTGTATGGCGTCTGATGCTTCTTTTCAAACTCGAAAATCTCTGCCATGTCCGTGTAGCCGCCCCTGAAAGGAACCTCTTGAGACCTCTCTATTGCGCGATCGCTTACATGGGCTACGGCTAAACCAGGAGGCAAAGCAAAGCATTTCTGCGTAGATGCAAACAAGATATCGACACCCATTTCATGCGGAAGGGTTTTGTCGCCACCCATAGATGAAACGCTATCAACTGCAAACATCACTTCTGGGTAGTCTTTGCGTACGATTTTCCCCACTTCGGCCACTGGGCTGCGCGTCCCTGTGGAGGATTCATTATGACACATAGTTAATGTGTCGTATTCGCCAGATTCCAATTTTTCCGCAACAATATCGGGTTTAACTACGCTTCCCCATTCGGCTTCAACAAAGTCAGCTTGTTTGCCGCAGCTTCGCAAGATCTCGCCGAATCGCTGAGAGAACGCGCCGTTTATGCAGCATAGAGCTTTCTTTTTCACTATGCTTCGACCGACTATATCAAACCATAGAGTGCCTGAGGAAGTTGTTGTGGTAGGATGATAGTCCGCGGGGAGCTCGAAAAACTTCCCTAATTTTGAAGTGATCCCATTATAGAACTCTGTAAATTCTTTACCCCGGTGACCAATTAGCGGACGAGCTTGTTCAGCAAGTATTTCGTGACTAACCTCAGTTGGACCAGGTATGAGGAGTTTTTTATGCATAGTATGGTTTCTCCTTTTTCAAACAATATTTTTAGAGTTACAATATGCCACACACGGCATCCACTTTTCGACTTTTTTTAGATTCATGCTGGATACATCCAAAATCTAACAGCCACCAAAACAGGATTAACCTTCGAAATTTAACTGATTGTTCAGTTTAGGCTCCTTTTTGAGCCCTTTGGGGATAGTGAGGAATAGCTTTCATGTGTTGAGGCTGTGGACTTTGCGATTAGCACGGTTAACCCTCTGAAACAAGAGCTAAACGTGCTTTAAATATAAGGGTTATGCAAACAAGCGTTTTCCTTCTTTGAATGAGTGAACTCGCTTTGCGAGTACAAAATCGTTCTGCGTGGTGTAGTTGTGTTGAACGAGTATTCAGTTTGAGCTATGGCGCAACAATATTTATTAGCTCTCAAGAGCGAAAATTAGGTATAGTGTGTCGCACGTAACAAGATATAATGCGACATGCGCCTCAAGATACCTGTGAGGTGAGTTAAAAAACGAAAATTCAACGCAAATTACTCCTTTCATACCTCTTGATAGTAGCACTCTTCGTCGCGGCCGGAGCCACCATCACCTACAACACCATGAAAATGGCGGAACTACAAAACACCGCAAAGCAGCAGCTTGAAATTAACAATAACGCCTACGCCTACCAGCAAGGACTCGACCAAATCCAGTTCGGAACACTAATGTACGCTTCCGACAACACGACCGAAGGACAACGAATAATTGTGGCAAGCGCAGACACCATGGCGCCAGCTGAAACCTACCTTCTAAGCTCTTTGCAAAACAATGCAGCCCTAAGCACTGAATTCAACCAAGTTGTAAGCCTAGATAGAAATGAGATTAACAGCGCAATAACAAACGTGTACAGTCTGTACATCAGCAACCAAACTAGCGATCAAAAGTACCAAGCCATTTGGAGCCAACTAACTACCCTAATGAGCGCAGTCGCCCAAGCGGACACTAAACTTTCCGACGTTCGAGCGTCAACCTTAGCAAACGTAGAGCAGGCAAACACAGACGCTCAGAGCTACGCTAACTTAAGCATAATAATAGCTGTCGCGTTCCTGGCTCTAATA
>DATJPJ010000215.1:0-7967 GCA_035506455.1 Candidatus Nanoarchaeia archaeon | reverse complement strand
TCCTCCGAATAAGCCTCCTCCTGCTAAGGTCATTATTCCTTCGCCGAAGACTCCGCCTGAAACGCTGTCGGGTATGATTGTTTGTGGTGGTGTAAATGATGTGTTGTAGAGTAGGGATCCGATTGCGCCTTTGGATGGGTCTAGGTTCAAAGCCCACATTTGTCCTTTCTGAACGTATGTGCCGTTGTTCTTGCCCAGCATGCCGCCGATGAGGTATTTGCCTTCGCGGACTGTTTGTATGCTTCCTGCTCCGTTTAGGTTGACTGTGGGTACGTTTATCCACATGCCTTGGCGTCCGTCGAATGTGTAGTTGAGGAATGGTCGCCACATCCAGTATTGGTTTGTGCCGCCTGCAACTGCGTCTTGGTTAGCTTTGTACTCTATGGCTGTGCTGCTGTTCCATTCTTGAAGCAGCCAGTTCGGGTTGGCTGTGGTTCCTGCGTTGACTACATTGTAGTAGTCTATGCTTCCGTCTGTGCCATAGACTTCGTAGCCGGTTGCGCCGACCATTGTGTAGGATGGCCCAAACATTCCCATGGTCATGACTGGCTGTCCGTTCACCATCAGCATTGACGTTGTGTTGGCTATGCTGCAGATGTAGTTGCCGGAATATGCGTCAAACATTTCCCAGTTCTGCGCAGCTACTGCACCGCCGAATGGGTTAGCAGCCGGAACACTCCATAGGTATGGGTATCCTCCGTACTGGTTTGGTGATTGATAGTCTAATATTTGACCGAAGCTTAATGCGTCGCCTGCGGTTTCACCTGTGAGGTCGAATCCTCCGCCTACTCCAGTTACGGGTCCTGTTGTATTGTGGAAGTATTCAGTCTGACCTGTGTACAGGTCTAGGCAGTACCAACCTTCTCGTGGCAAGGATTGAACGTTATAGAAGATTCTGCCGTCAAGGATTATCGGGTTGAAGCTAAGGCCTTCATAGTGGATCGTTTCGTAGTTAAGTGCGTCGCCAAATCTTGCGTCCATGATGCCTCCGGACCACATGGGTGTTGTCCAGACAATGTGTGCGCTTTCAGGAGCATTTCCCCATGCGAAGCTTGCAGTTGGTCCATTGTTTTGAGCTGCGCCTCCTAGCCAGTTTGCCACTATGGTTTGCCATCCTCTGTTTTGAGAATTCACAGGAGTGGTCCAGTACCCGTTGGGAAGCGGGGGCTCCTGCCATCCTTGTATTGCTTGCTGTTGTACCGTGAAGGGCACCGAGTCGCTTTGGCTTGCCGTGTAGGTGTCGTTTATACTTGAGTAGCCGAAGCTATATGGGGTAAAGCCTGGAGCGTAACCGTTTGGCGTTCCATCAATTTTTTTGCCTGGGAATTGAGCGACGACTGAGTAGTTGCCCAATTGAGTTGGAGTGTAAACGTAGAACCCGTTTCCTACCGGGTCAGATTTTATTGGTCCAAGCGTTTCTTTTGTGCCGTCGGGTCTAGTTACGATAAGTGTGAAAAACCATCTATCGCCGTAGTTGCCTGAGGCAGTTGGTGGATATGAGTTTAGCCAAAAAACAATGTTCAGCGGTTGACCAACACCTATTACGTTGTTTGTCACGACGCAGTAGCACCAAGTCGGAACCTGCTGCGGGGGGTTGCTTGCATTTGCTGGCGCAGCTATGAACATAGCTGCGAAAGTCATCAGCAATATCAAAACCAAAACACAAACTGTTTTTTTATTATTTACAAAGTTCATTTTGTTTTTCTCCTCCTGAGTAACGATGTGAGCATATCCGTTGTTATGGACTTTTAAGAACTGGCAAGAATAGGCTATGCAGACAAAAGAAAAAGCTCTTAAGCTGACTGATCCTAATGGCTAAATTGGAAAGCGGGGGAGAGAAATTGAAGGTAGAAGATGAAGATCTTGATGCATTGGTTGACTTGGGGCTTACTCAAATACAAGCTAAAACTTATCTTGCCGTAGTTGAGTTGGGAGAAGCTGCCATAAAAACTGTCGCTAAGGTGTCAAATGTTGCTCGCCAGAATATTTACCAGGCGATGCTTACACTTCAAGAAATAGGTCTAGTTGAGAAGATATTGGGTGTTCCCATCAAGTACAGAGCTTTGCCTTTGAAACAAGCAGTGAATGTGCTTTTCAAGTTTAAGACTGAGGAATATTTGAAACTGGAGGCAGAGTCTAAAGAACTGCTCAAGAAGCCTGAGCTGAGTCAAATTTTCCCGGAGGAGAATTATGAGTTTGTTCTAATCCCGCAGGGAGAGGCTCATTGGCGAAGAGTCGACGAAGAAATTAGCAAGGCTCAAAAAAGCTTGCATACCATCATGACTTATGTTGATGAGCCGATGTCTCACCGGTTCAAGGATTTGCCTGAGTCAATTCAAAATGCGGTCTTTAGAGGGGTCAGAGTCAGGGTAATCTCAAATCAGCCAGCTAAGTCGCCGCGTAAACTAGATGCCTCAGGTTTTGATCAGGAAGGCTTCTACGAGGTTAGGTGGTCGCGTACTCCTCTTCCGTTGATGTTTTGTTTGATTGATGGGAAAGAAGCTTTTTTCGCGGTTGATCCTAAACGCGATCCAAGAGATTCAAGTGCCTTATGGATAAAGAATCAGGGTTTGGTAACGCTTTTGGAAGATTTCTTTGCTAGAGCTTGGAAGAGGTCAACTTTGCTCGTCAGTATGGATTCAAATGGGAAAAAATGTAGTGCAAATTCAAAGGTAGGGTCCGCTAGAGAAGGCGAGAGTATCCCCCTTAGCGCGTAATTCGTTTCTACTGTGAAGGTGAGTGTTTGCGCTTGTCGTTTGTTTGCTTACAGTTGAGGGAAGAATGTGTGGGGAATTACTACTCCGAATAGGATTCCTAAGATTATGCTCAACACCAAAAAGATGATCCATGCGAGTATTGCTATTGCGATAGCGCCCAGCCAACCGGTCTTGAAGCTTGCTTTGTAGACCCATACCCAGGCGATAAGGGCTAAAAGGAATGCGATTACGTATGCCGCGGACCCTACAACTGCGCCTAGAAGGAAGTCTACGACAAGTAATGTGATTGCGTAAACTATTGGGCCAAACAATGTGGCGATCATGGCTTCGCCAAAAGTTGCTTTGCCGCCTGTTACGGCTTTGCCAGCCAGCCAAACTGGAATTGACACTATGATCCATAGGATGATCAAGCCAACTATTGTTAGAAGAAGACTTTCTAAAGTAATGTTTCCAATGATTAGATAACTCAAAAACACACCTATTTACAATTGAATTTTTTTTGTTTTATAAACTTATTGCTTCCGCCAAAGATGCCTCGTAGGGGTCTTGGGTGAGGCTATATTTGAGTTTTGTAGTTAATTTGACCGCTTGTGCTTGTTTGAGGAATTGTCATGACGAATTTTACGCCTTTACCTGGCGTGCCTTCCTCGGTTATCGTCCACCCGTAAACTTGTACCATTTTCTTTACGATTGCCAAGCCCAAGCCTGTTCCGTCGTTGGTGGAGAAGCCTTCTGTGAAAAGTTTAGTTTTGTTTTCGGCTGGCACTCCGATGCCGTCGTCTTCGTAGATCAATTTGATTGCGGTGTCTTCTTTTTTGTGGTGTAGGCGGATTTGGGTGACTTTTTCTCCGTGTCTTAGTGAGTTTTCGATTATGTTATAGAATAGTTGTCTTAGCATAGAATCGGCGACAATTGTTAGTCCGGCGCATTCGTTGGAGACGGTTATGTTGCGCATGTCTGTAAAGAGTTCGGTTGCCTCGTTGAAGCATTCTGAAACGTCTATGTTTGTTTGTTCTTCGGCGCCAATTCTTTCGTAGAGGCGGCTGAACTCGAAGAGTCGGTCGGCTAGTATGACTGCGGAGTTTATGTCTGATAGGCATTTTGTTGCTGTTGGGTCGGTGCCGAATTTTTTGTTAAGCAGGTAAACGTTGCCTCTTATTACTGAAAGTCTGTTGCGCACATCATGTCTTGTTAACTTGCCCACTACTCTTAGTTTTTCATTGACTTGTGCAAGTTTTTCTTCTGTTTTCTTTCGTTCAGTCACGTC
Source organism: Candidatus Nanoarchaeia archaeon (assembly GCA_035506455.1). GTDB lineage: Archaea > Thermoproteota > Bathyarchaeia > Bathyarchaeales > Bathycorpusculaceae > JADGNF01. Next base: position 3,983 of record DATJPJ010000215.1, on the reverse strand, counting down.
TCTGATTATGGCTAGTATTGCGTAAGGTTCGGAGTGTCTATTTCGGATTAGGACGGATTTTGAGTGTCGGTAAATCCAGGAGCCATTGCGGTGTTTGACTCTGTATTCGACTGTTGAGTAGCCAGTTTTGAGAAGTTGTGGTATTGTTTCTCTGACTGTGGGCAAGTCATCAGGATGCACTCTGGCAAATCCGTCTGACTCGGTGTCTTCGTCTTTTTCAAACCCTAAACTTCGATAGTATGCAGAGTTTCTGTAAATGTACATTCCTCTAAGATCAGTTAGAACTATGGCGTCGTCGGCGTTTTCCACAAGAGCTCGATATTTGGCTTCGGAGTCGGCGAGCGCTTCCTCGGTTTTTTTGCGTTCGGTGATGTCTCGAATTATTGTTAAAATTGAAGTTGGTTCGCCTTTTTCGTCGCTTATTAGGACAGACTTTGCGTGTTTGTACATCCAGGAACCGTTTTTGTGCATTGACCTGTATTCAGTTACGGTTGAATGCGTTTTTTTAATATCTTTTATGTTCTTTTTTAGGAATGGCAAGTCGTCTGGGTGGACTCTGTCTAGCCCGTCTGGTTCTCTTTTTTCTTTTTCTTCAAATCCCAAGCTTTTGAAGTACGCGGGATTTCTGTATAAAGGATTGCCGTCAAGGTCAGTCAGTATGATCGCATCGTCGGCGTTTTCGACTAGGGCTCTGTACTTAGCTTCAGAACTCGAGAGTTCGTCTTCTGCTTTTTTGCGTTCTGTGATGTTTCTTGCAACATGAACTGAACCAATTGTTTTCCCTTTTGCGTCTTTTAGAGGAGTTGTGCTTACTATGAAGTCGCCGCCTAGGTGTGATTCGTGAATTTCGACGATGTGTTCGTTTCCATCTATGACTGTTTGTTTGTGTGGGCAGAAATCTGGTGGTTGACTTTTTTCGTGGACGCATTCGTAGCAGTTTAGCCCGATCGCTTGCTCGGGAGTGACTCCTAACTGTTGAGCCATTGCTTTGTTTACTCGCACGATTTTGTGTTGGTTTGATATGATTGCAATGTAGTCTGGTACGCTGTCAAAGGTACGTTCCCAATCTTCCTTCGCTTGCAGGAGATCTTTTTCAGATTTTTTCTGTTCGGTAATGTCTCTGCAAACGACCGCTAGTCCGTCCGGGGAAGGATAAACTAGAACCTGCCAGAAGATGCCCGTTTTTGTGCTTGCAAATTCAAATCTTGCTGGTTTCTGTTTTTGCATGGCTTCCTTGACGTTTTTTTCGAATGGTGTTCCTACTAAAAATGGAAGGTTTCCCCATACGTTCTTTCCTACCATCTGCTTCGCTGTTAATTTGGCGACTTTGGCCATTTTTTCGTTTATGTATAGAAGAGTCCAGTCTTTGTCGACCGCGGCTATGCCGTCTGTTATGCTTTCTATTATTCTATCGACTCTTTCGTTGGTTCGTTTTAGAGCTTCTTCTGCGTTTTTTGCAAGGGTTTTTATCATTGCTCGTTCTGCAACTGCTTTTATCCCGTGAGCAAGTTCGCCGTATACCGTTTGGGGTGAACCTTGTTTGTTGAAGTATCCGCTGGCGCCGAGGTTTAGTGCTTTAATGGCTACTTCTTCTCTGCCTTTGCCTGTGAAGAGTATGAATGGTATTTCGCTCTTTTTTTCAACAAGTTCTTTGAGAAACTGCAGGCCATTTTTTAGGGGCATTTCATAATCTGAGACGATTACGTCATATTGGTTATTTGATATTTTTTTGAAAGCTTCATCAACGCATGAAGCTTGGTCAATCTCGAGGTTTGGTTCTATTCCGGTTAGAATTTGTTGTGAAATCTCCAGCATCAGTGGGTCGTCGTCTACATGAAGCACTCGAATAACGTTTCCATTTTCTGGAGGTTTCGGATCGGACACGTGGACATCCTCAAAGAGTTAGCGACAGAATGTGGGCGAATCGAAGAGATAAAAAATTGTGTGAGTAGTTAAAACAGACAAAGCGTTATCTGAGAAACTGCCATTAATAAGTTACTTTCAGCAAAAAATGCTTTAAACCACTTTTTTGGCTACGCTTTGGCTGGGCATGTTGTTTTTTTAGTATCAATTATTGACTAGGAAACATGTGTGTGTTAAGCGAAGTTGTTTACAATGTTTAAATCTTCGGTGCAAACTGTGGTTTCTTGTGGGATGGAAATTAGTGAAGAAATTTGAAATACAAAGAACTGAATCTTCGGATGGAGAGGTTCACCTCATCCTATATGAAGACAAATGTAATAATTCTTCCATGGATGGAAGCGGACTTGATGAAGTGGAAATAAGAAAAATCATGAGGGATGAAGCCCAAAAGCCGCTTCTTCTTATGCGCGAATAGCAATTGGTGTTGTTGTCAGGATTTTTTGCAGTTCTAAGGTCTTTGCTTAATTTTTTTCTTTAAAAGTCTGGGTGTTGAGTGGGAGAGCGTTTTTTAGGAGAGAGAGATAGAGATGGGAGAGAACTGACGCAGAACGCTCTCAAACTGCGAATACAATTAGTATAACGTGGTTATACTTAAACATAACGGCGTTATTAAAAACGGTTTTTTGGTCAAATTTTGAATCCCACTGGCTGAAAAACTGCAGAAAATGTCCTGCAAGAAAATAAAAAGGGGAAGAAAAGAAAGAGATTATTTCAGGTTAACCTTTTTGGATTGCTTGGGGGCTTTCTTGGCTAATATCAACTCTAAAACGCCGTCTTTCAGATCCGCTTGGACCTCGTCCACCTTAATTTGTTCGGGCATTGCCACCATACGGTAGAATGATTCGCATGCTCTTTCTTTGCACACGTAATTTTGTTTTTTCTTGTCGTATTTCCAGCCTGCCATAGCAGATATTTCAACCGCGTCATCGTAGGCTTTAACCTCAATGTCCTCCTTCTTGAACCCGGGCATTTCAGCTTTCAAGAGGTAGTCTTTGCCGCGATCCTCCAGGTCGACGGTTGGAGTTCTGGTTTCGGGAACAATGTCCATTATGTTTTCCATAGCTATGGCTGAAGGGAGTAGAAGTCCTCTGAAGTCTTGCCTAAATCTTTCAAAAACGTCGTCGAAATCCTGCATCAAGTCTGAAGGTGCTTTCTTGGCTATGGTTGTTGGTTTTTTGTGGGGCAGGGGCGCTGCAGGAGTTTTCTTTTTGGGGACGGCAAGTTCTTTCTTTTCAGTTTTTGGTGCTTCTTTTTTTTCTGACAAAAAATTCACCATAATAGGTGAATAATCTTTTGAAATTTATTCTTTTTCATTCATGAAAATTGGAAAAGAGCGCTCTGTGCGTTTGTTCTTTTTCAGTTGTTTGGCTCGTATTTTTGCGTTTTCTTTCTTCTGTTCCAGATAAGAAGTGCGGCGATTACTGAAATTGAACAAGTCTTTACAAGTGTACAGTTAATGTTTTGTATATGAGTCAAGTTTCTTCTGAGATTTTGGTTGGGTCTATTGTTTAAGGTCGGTACATGCAAATGTGTGCAAACAATTTTAAGCTTGAGAAGTTTTGAAAAGTGCGATTATTTTGTTTAGAAATTAGTCACTGATGCTCTCACATTCCATAAATCGTAAGCCATGATGAATCAAACCTTTGTTGTAGCAATCTGATCCAACATATTTTAAAATAGCCAACGGGACGACAAAATATTTTGGAGATTTTTGAAATGGAAACCAAAAAAATCAAAACAAGAAATAAGATGCTGTCTGCACTCGCTTTGATTCTTTTGCTGACTTTTCCCGTCGCGATGTTGACTTTACCGGTTTCGACTGCTCATTCCCCGCCGTGGCAAATTCCAACATTCGCATACACTGTGGCTACACCTAACCCCGTTGGTGTCGGTCAGACTGCAATTATATCTATGTGGCTTACCAATATTTTTCCCAGTGAATTGATAGGAAACGACTATAGATTCCATAACTTCCAGCTGACCATAACAGCGCCTGACGGCACGGTAGCGGTAAAAACGAGTTTCGCTACAGCTACACCTGATTCCTTCATAAGTTATTA
>DATJPJ010000214.1:0-27156 GCA_035506455.1 Candidatus Nanoarchaeia archaeon | reverse complement strand
TACAGTCAAGAAGCAAATCCGTTCACGGATGAAGAAGTCAAACTGCTTACAGAATTAGCAAACGACTTCGCCTATGGCATAACAATGTTGAAGTTAAAGCAAGAAAAGCTGCACGCAGAAGAAGAACAAAGAATCAACGTGTGTTTCTTGCGTTTACTAAATCAAGCCAAAACAACAGGGGACCTGGTGAGATCAGTCACCTCATTCTTAATGGAGCAATCTAAATGCGAAGCAGTAGGAATAAGACTCGAGAAAAATGACGATTACCCATATTATGAAACAAAAGGTTTTCCATTAAGGCATGTTCAACTTGAAAACCAATTATGCGCAAGAGACGATCAAGGCAACATTCTTCGAGATGACAAGCATGATCCCGTCTTGGAGTGCATGTGCGGAAACATCATCAAACGACGGTTCGACTCCTCAAAACCTTTCTTTACCCAAAAAGGAAGCTTCTGGACCAACAGCACAACCGACTTGTTGGCAACTTCCACTGAAAAAGATCGTCAAGTCAGAACACGCAACCGATGCAATGGGGAAGGATATGAGTCTGTAGCTTTAATCGCGCTGCATGCTGGAAACAGGCAATTAGGTCTGATACAATTTAACGACAAGCGAAAAGGAATGTTCACCCTAAACGCAATTCAGCAATGGGAAACACTAGCTGATCATCTAAGTTTAGCATTAGCCAAAGCCCTTGCTGAAAACGAAGTTCGACAGCAAGCAGCACTCATCGACTTAAGCCCCGACGCCATCATTGTTCGACATCCTGAAGGAAAGATCATTCAATGGAGCAAAGGCGCCGAGAAACTTTATGGCTATTCAAAGGAAGAAGCTGCAGGACAATCGACCCACAAGATATTGCAAACTGTTTTTCATGAACCTATTCAGGAAATCCTAATTGAGCTTAAGACGAAAGGTTACTGGACGGGAGAACTTGTTCACCAATCAAAAAGTGGGCAAAAAATCATCGTGCAGAGTTATTGGCTACCTACAATTGACGAGGAAGGCAAAATAACTGAACTTATGGAGTCCAACGTAGACATTACCGAACGTAAAGAAATGCAGAACAAACTCGAAGAATATGCCGCGCATCTTGAGGAACTCGTGCAAGAACGCACGCAGCAATTAAAAGACAGCGAACGTCTCACAGCGATCGGAGAAACCGCGGGAATGGTCGGGCATGATCTCCGTAACCCACTGCAAACTATCACAGGCGAAACGTACCTTGCAAAAAAAGAGCTTTCCAAGCTTCCTGAAAACGAAGCTAGAGCTAACTTGCAGGAAAGCATCGACACAATAGCCGAACAGGTTGGTTATATGGACAAAATCGTTTCCGACCTGCAGGACTTCGTAAGACCAATAAAACCAGACAAGAAACCCCAAAACATAAGCAAATTGCTCAACGCAACTGTAGCAAATGTCAAAATTCCAATAAACATAGAAGTAGAAACTAAAATCAGCCAAAACCTACCTGAAATCTCAGTCGACGGGCAATTGCTTAAACGTGTTTTCATAAACCTGGTCACGAACGCAGTCCAAGCCATGTCTCACGGGGGAACCATTACGATATCAACCGAAATGCAGAAAGCGCCAAATGGTACTCAAAAGATACTCGTTCATGTGAAGGATTCTGGGGAAGGCATACCCGATGACATTAGAACCAAAATTTTCAGGCCACTATTCACAACCAAAAGCAAAGGTCAGGGCTTCGGTTTGGCTGTTTGCAAACGTGTTATAGAAGCACACGGAGGCGCCATAACCTTAAAAAGCCAAGTAGGCGAGGGTAGCACGTTTACCGTGGAACTCCCAGTCTGATCTTTGCGAAGCGAGCAATTTTGGGCAGTTGAAGTAAACCTCTGCCGCTCAATGCTCCGAAACGTAACATGCGAATTTGTCTCGAAGTACCATAACAGAATTAAAGGATGAGCCCAACAACAAAGAAACAACTGATTCCAACGCCAAACACGTTTGAGATCTCAAAGAGTGAACCACAACTAATGCACCGAGTATTCTCCGTTTATTTACGAAAATGTCTAAGCGTAATACTAATCTTCAATGCCTTGCTCACAATATCATGCGTCGTGGGAATCTTGGCCGGAATCTACTTCCTCTACCCCGGCTGGAAACCATTCGCCCCATTCCTGCCCGACGGCAACCTCTTCTGGATAGTAATCGCCTCAGCTGTCATTAACATCTTCCCCGCTGCTCACTTCGGCAAAGTCCACACTGGAAGGCTCTGGTTCCACCATTACGTCTACGGCTTCTTCGTTCTTGCTTGCGCAATAATTTGGATGATATTCTTCAGCTCGGTTTCGCCGCTCACCATATTTTTCATAAACTCTACTAGTGTAGCAGTAAACGTAGGCAGGTTTTTCTTCATAGCAGGCTTGTCCCTGGTTCTAGATGACCTTCCTGACGTACACAGAGTCACAAACAGCGGTTTACAATGGCTAAAGGGCAAAGCCTCGGAAGCAGGAAAAATCCTTCACGCCACGCAGTTTCTCATGGGGTTTGCAGCCACCTATTTTATTGTTGCAGTTTCGCTGTCCATATCAAGAAATCCACAGTGGTTAACCGCAGCAAACTACATTCTAATCGGCAGCATGATAATTACAGCATTCACAAGCTTCTTTGGCGTAGCAAGAAAAGTGTGGATAAACTTGCAAAACGATGAAAACTTCTGAAAACAAAGCAAATCAATTTTTTGAGCTTTTTCTGAAATATAAAGCAAGAGGCAGCATTACAACGGTAATTCCCCCGGATACGACGAAAGCTAGCCCGACAAAACCAAAGGAAACCCCAAAAGCAAAAAAAGAGGTTGCAAGCGTTGGTGCAATCGTTTGAGCTACAGCAGCTAGTGCCCAAGCTATACCGAGAGAGCCACCACGCTCTTGAGATGGAGCATTAATAGAAATTAAAGTAGTCAATGTGGCATTGAGAATTCCAAAGCCGACTGAAACTAAGCCGCCAACTATTAGGAAAATAAACAAGTTTGCATAGACGCCCAGTCCAAACAACCCTGCCGAGAGCAAGACAACTCCGTAAACCACCAGCGTCGAATTCTTTACTGTTTTAGATAATTTTGGCAACAAGACGGCTTGAGTGAGCGCACTAAGGATCCCCACATAGAAAAACAACAATCCAGTTTCAATCGGGCCATAGCCAAAGTTATGGTTTAGCCAAACGGGAAGAACCGTCGGCAAAAAAATGAACGATAGGAAAACTAAGAAGTAAATCGCAAACAACAATGCAATCTCCGACTTTGAAACAAGACTCTTGAACTCAGCAATAGCAGACTCGGCCTTTGCTTTACCGATAGATGCTCTTGGGGGTTCGGGAAGCCGGAAATACGTTGAAATTAAGTTTGCAAATGCCAAAGAAGAAGCCAGAAAAGACGGCACCCCATAACCGAAAAATCCACTAAGCGTGCCGCCCAAGGCAGGGCCAATGACAAAAGCTATTCCGGCAGCTGCGCCAAGAAGCCCTAGATACTTCAAGCGATTTTTTTGATCGGTAACGTCGGCGACATAGGCCTGAGCCACAGGCACGGTAGCTGCCGTAGTCCCAGCAAGCATCCGGGCCGCAAACAGCAACCACAAAATCTGTGCCACACCAAAAACGAAGTAGCTGAAGCTTGAAACCGCCAAAGCAACCAGAAGAACCCTTCGCCTGCCGTAGCGGTCGCTCAAACGTGAAACAATGGGCGTAAAAATAAAGCTAATCAAACTATATGAAGCCAGTAGAGCACCAAAAACGAAAGGGGAACCGCCAAGGTCGCGAACATAGAAGTACAGGTATGGCGTAACAATGGCGTAACCTATATTGTCAAGGAAAACCAAAGAAAAAAGAACACTTAGAGCGGACCTGCTGACCGAAACGTCGGAGGTCTCAGCGTTGTTATCCGCCAAAAAATCTGCCTGCCACAAGAAATATGCAACTAATACTTTTTAACCTCTTCGGAAGGCAACAAATTGCGGCTATAGACTTCTGAACTGATTTCTCCGACAAAACCGGTATTCTCTTGATTTAAGACAGGGTGCTGACTACGCGCAAACATCAATACATGGGAAAGAATTTAAGAGAAAAATCATATGTTGTGTTGGAGTTCTGGCATGATTTTCGTAAGAGGACCTGAAACCGTTCATCAAGAAACAGGCACGATTGAAAATGGAACGTTCCGTGGGCGTTGGCACTTCACTTTCGGAGACTACAATGATGAACATTTTATCCAATTTGGAACATTGAAAGTTTTCAACGATGACACCCTTTCGCCAGGCGCGGTTTGGCCTCTTCATCCTCACCGTGGGAATGAAGTCGTGACCTATTGTGTTGAAGGAGAATTTCGACATGCAGATCAAAAGGGCAAGGACGGCATACTTAAGAAAGGTTGGGTGCAGCATACGACCATAGGGAAGGGGATGTGGCACAGCGAAATCAACAACCTGCCCGATAAACCGATGCGTTTTGTCCAGATGTGGTTTGTTCCAAAAGAATCAGATGCCGAGCCATCGGTGGAACAAATGGCGGTCGAGAAAGAACAACGGACAAACACAATCTTCCCACTAGTTTCAAATGACTATCCTTCAGCGCTTAAGATAAAATCCGACGCAGAAGTTTACTCGTGTTTTCTGCAGCAAGGCAAAACTGTTAGGCATGTTATGAAACAGCGATGGGGATGTTACTTGTACGTCTTGGAAGGCGGACCCATTCGCGTTAATGACCGCCAAGTTATTAAGGAATTTGGGGCAGCTATGGTTCGTGAAGAGCCAGAACTAAAAGTAACCTGCGTGGGAAACACAGAACTACTGCTCGTAACAGTGCGCCTAATTCGTGAAGGAGCATAGAAAAAAATGCGGGCTAAACCCTTCTGAGCTCTCTTTCTGGTCCCCAAGGGAAACATTGCAAAGAAAAAATTAGAGCGTTGTCTGTTGAAAAAAAAAGGGATTTTCCCGTCTATTAGTCATGCGGTTGCGGCTTTTCAGATGAAGGAGTCGCAAACTTTGCCAGTTTTTCAGCCATATTGCGGAAGCGCGAGTTCACCAACGCATTTACTGAACCCTCCTCAAACTCCCCATCTTGGCTTGCGACGCCTGCTTTCACACCAGTGAGGGTTTCAATGCCTTCATCGATTGTTTTGGCAGTGTATATATGAAATTTGCCTAGCTTCACTGCTTCAACAACTTCTTCTTTGAGCATAAGGTTCTGCACATTACTGTCAGGAATCATTACGCCTTGCTTGCCTGTTAGTCCCTTGATTTTGCAGATCTCGTAGAAACCTTCGATTTTCTCGTTGACACCGCCTATCGCCTGCACTTCGCCTTTCTGGTTCACGGAGCCAGTAACAGCAATGCTCTGGTTAACAGGAAGCCCCGAAAGATTAGAAAGAATTGCATATAATTCGGTGCTTGAAGCGCTATCGCCTTCAACTCCTCCATAGTTTTGCTCAAATGTCAGCCTCGCTGAAAGAGTCAACGGTTTGTCTTTGGCGTATTTTTCATTTAGGTATCCGCTTAGTATCAAGACTCCTTTCGTGTGGATAGGTCCACCCATCTTGGCTTCTCGTTCTATGTCCACAATTCCTTCCCTTCCCATGCCGATGCTAACTGTCAAACGAGATGGCATTCCGAATTCAAAGTCACCAAGTCCTGATACTGATAGCCCATTAACTTGACCAACCTTTGCATCTTCGGTGTCTATGAGGAAAAAGTTTCGTGCAAACATTTCCTGGATTTTTTCCTGTATCAACTTGGAGCGGTAAATTTTTTCTTCTATTGCTTTCTTTATATGCTCTCCCGTGATAAACTCAGAGTTTTCCTGCTGTGCATAAAAGTTCGCTTCGCGAGCAATATCAGCGACATCAGCAAAACGAGTGGTGAGTTTCATTTGATCTTCTGCAAGCCTGCTGCTGTGCTCGATAAGCTTTGCTATCCCTGACCCGTCCATGTGTTTAAGACCTTCTCTTGTGCACAACGCGCAAACAAAGGCAGCATAGTTCTGCGAACACTCTTCCGTCCTATCCATTGTAGTATCAAATTCAGCTTTAACTTTGAAAAGCTCGTTGAATTCGCGGTCGAGCGCAAACATTTGCTCGTACAAATATGGGTCGCCTATGAGGATGACCTTCACGTTTAGTGGAATAGGTTCGGGTTTGAGGCTCTTAGTGCCCAGGAATCCGTAACGTTCCTCCATTTCTTCTATGTTTATGTGCTCGCTCTTCAACGCTCGTTTTAGGCCTTCATAAGAAAAAGGATTGATTAGCAATTCCTCAACGGGTATAATGAGATAGCCTCCGTTCGCTTTATGCAGCATGCCGCCTCGAATCATAGTGAAATCGGTAACTAGCGCGCCAAATTGTGCCTCTTTTTCAATGCGTCCGAACAGATTGGGGTATGTGGGGTTAGTGGCTATGATAACGGGTGCTCCCTTTACTTCGCTATTATCGACGACTACGGTTACTTCGTATTTCTTAAAACTGGGCTCCCGCATCCACGGTAATTGAAATTGAGGTTGCTGCGCCTCTTCAGCTGTTTTGATGAATTGGGCGAGGTTATTTAATATGTCCTCTTGGACGTCCTGCAAGTACTTGGCGACATCTCGTGAACTGGAGTATTTCTGAGTCTGGTCAGTGACAAGATTTCCGGTAGCGTAAAGTGCAACTTCTTTGTTGAGTTTGTCAAGCTCCTCGTGCGCCTTTCGGTCAAGATCCAGAATTTGCCGCATTGCAGTTCTAAGTTCTGCCTCAAGTTTGGCTCGCCGATCTTGAATTTCTGCCTTGAGTTTAGGCGGCATCGCAAGCATTTCTTCATCGGACATAGGCTTTCCCTTAATGACTGGAATGAGGAGTAATCCAATAGGAGTAGATTGAATGACGAAACCCTGCTTTTGCGCTTCTTCGTTTAGCTGCTCGATAAGCTGTTTTCGCTGCGTCTCAACTGCTTTTATTGTGTTTTCCCTTTTTGCAGCATAATCGTCGCTTTCAAATGACTTACGCAACGCACGCTTAGCATCTTCGACAAAGGTTTTCATATCTTTTTGGAATACCTTAGCCATTCCTGCGGGTAGTTTGATGGCCTTTGGCGTGTACTCATCTTGGAAGTTGTTAACGTAGCACCAATCGGATGGAACCGGCTGAGCCTTCGCGGGTTCATCAAGGAAACCTTTGACGGCGGTTGTTCTGCCTGTTCCAGGGTACCCCGCCACATAAATGTTGAAACCTTTGTCCTTTATGCCTAAACCAAACCGCAGTGCACGCATAGCCCGTTCTTGGCCTATTATTTCTCTAAGCGGAGTCAAATCCGCCGTGCTGTCGCATTGCAAGAAGTCTGGTGAGCAAAGTCTTCGAATTTGGGTTGCAGATAATTCCGTTACCATTTCTAATGTCATCTTCCTCTGTGCTTAAGTTGAAACAAAACAGTTATGAAAGTTATGTTTAGGCGTGCATAAAAGTTTTCCTAGAAGCTTCGTTTGGCATTGTTAGTTTCAACTCAGAAAAAGGCCGAGAATTCATTATAGGTTTGTCTGTCAGTGGTCTTTGGGCGATAAAGAGGCATTGCTCCTAATGGTTTTATAGTTTAACATTTAAGGTGGTGTAATGTTTGTCAAGGGGTTGTTAGTGTTTGAAGATACTCAAAGAGTCTGGAAATTATCTTCGTAATCAAACACTGAAAAACCTAGCCAAAGCAATTGCGTGTTTGCTATTGGTCAGTGGCATCGGCTTGTTCTTGTTTGTTAAGCTTGTGACATCCTCCGTGGGCATCCTGGAAGAGGCACTAGCCGTTTTTGCACTTTTTTTGCTTGGGACCTTTTTTATTTACCTAAGAAAGTATCATGTCTATCTAGGCGGTTGGAACGGTGAAAAAAGAGTTGTTGAAATTCTTCGCACATCGCTTGGAAATGATTATTTTTTAATAAACAATGTTCGCTTCCGCGATGGTCAGGGCGACATTGACCACATAGTGCTCGGTCCCAATGGTATATTTTCTATTGAGACAAAGAATTGGAGAGGAAAGATCACCTGTAACGGCGATTCGTGGCAAAGGAAAGACCGCCCCCTCGTTGCTTCGAGTCCTAGCGAGCAAGCTAAAAAAAACGCGTTTAGAGTAAGGCATGCGATTGAAAAAAACAAGAAAATTTCATTCAACTCATGGATTGAGCCAATATTGGTCTTCACAAACAAACATGCCGAACTTTACCTGAATAACCCCACGGTTGCAGTTCTCAAACTGCAACAGCTGCCAGGTTACATTACTACTTATGAAATCCATAGCGGCGCCTACTCTTACTCGAGGCAACAATTGGAGCAAATAGGGAAGGAAATCGCAAAACAAACGCATTAGGCAGGAGTTGCCAGGATTGCGTTTTTCATCGTTCAAGAATGAACGATTTGGCGCGTTCTCCTACTTTAGCAGGGTACTGACCCAGCAGCATTCGTTCTTTAGGCTTTCGGCTGAGAACAATTGGTTCCAGTTTTTGCGCCAACGCCAGCGCCTCTTCCAACTTACTGTTGCGTTCAGCGTAAATCTCGAACAATACGCCACCTTTTGCAACAGCGTCTCCTATCTTTGCGTGAAGCATAATGCCCGCACCTTTCTCTTTAGGAGTCCCTGCCGCGCGAGCGACTTGAACAATGGCGTCAGTCTTAATCCAAAGAACGCGACCCTTCTCCGAAGCGCAAACATCTGCGTGCTCAGGTCCAACCTTAATGTCGCTGGCTTGAACTTTTGGATCTCCCCCCTGTGCTTCTATTATTTCACGCAACTTTTGCTCTGCCTTGCCAGACGAAAGCACTTCTTGGGCTTTGCGAAGACCATCCTTTTCGCCTACAAGTTCCAAGAGAATTCCTGCTAGACTGATGGCTTTGTCGGTGACATCTGAAGGCCCCTTACCTGCCAAAGTATTCAAAGCTTCGCGAGCTTCAAGGGCAGGTCCGATGCAGTAGCCAAGAGGTTGATCACCAAACGTTAAAGCGCAGCGAGTTTCAATTCCTAAGTGCTTGCTCAAGTGCACAAAATCTGAAGCTAGTGTGTAAGCTTCGGCTGGAGTTTTGATTTTGGCGCCAGTACCTGTTGGAATGTCAATAACTAAATGGGTTGCACCGATGGCTTTCTTTTTACTCATAATAGATGGCAACAACAATGGGTCAATGCCGAGCGGATATTCAACTTTGATAAACAAGTCGTCGGCAGGTGCCAATTCTAGGGAGCCCCCCCAAACGAGGCAGCCGTTAGTTTTCTTCACGACACGTCTGATTTCATCAAGTTCCAATTGCACTGGACAAAGTGTTTCGACGCGGTCTGCAGTACCAGCGGGAGATGTTATGGCACGACTGGAAGTTTTGGGGATTGTAAATCCTGCGGCTGCTATTATGGGCACGAGTATCATGCTAGTTTTGTCGCCCGGAATCCCGCCTATACTGTGTTTATCCAAAATGTGTCCTTTGCCAAAGTTCAGCGTTTTGCCTGTGTCCACCATAGCTCGGGACATGGCTTCGGTTTCGCTCATGCTTAGCCCATAAACTTTGAGTGCAGTTAGAAAGGCAGAAACTTCGATATCGCTGAGATGTTGCTCCACCACGTCCTTAACAATATTGGAAATTTCCTCGTCGCGAAGGCGTTCACCCCGCAACTTAGAGCGCACATTATTTAGTGATTCAGGGGCAGGCGCTAATTGCAAATCGACGGCTTCGCCGCCTGTCAAGCCTAATGCTTGAGCTATTTCCAAGTAACACCAGACACGGTCGCTGGGAAAATCCGTTGCCAAATCCGCTAAAGCAATGACTTCCTTACCTCTAAAGCTAATTTTTACTCGGTCAGACGAATGTACCCCGAGCAGGCCCGCTGTGGCACTGTTGATTATTACTATGCGTTTGCCACCCGCAGTTATGTTCAGAACACCTACGACGAGCTCCATTTGGTCACGCACTTTCTATGGTGTTAAAGAGATAGTTAAAGATTATAAGATAAGATAGAACGAAAAGACGCTTGGTCAGGTCCTTGCGAAATTAATCAAAAATCTGGCAATACGGCACACAGCAAACCGATTAACATTTTAAGGAAACCACGGTTCAGCTAAAGTAGGAGAATAGAGCGTTTTGAAGTACATAGACTTTGTCAACTTAAATTACAAGCTCAAAGAATCCGACCTCATATGCACATTCTACCTTGAACCTGATGGCATCAGCCTGCAGGAAGCCGCAGGCGCGGTTGCAGCCGAAAGCAGCATTGGCACATGGACAGAACTGACCACAGTCAAACCCTACGTGCTTAAGCTCTCAGCTCATGTTTTTTCCTTAGAAGGCAACGTGGCGAAAATCGCTTATCCCATTGAACTTTTTGAGATGGGAAACATGCCTAACGTGCTTAGCAGCGTCGCAGGCAACGTTTTTGGACTCAAGGCACTCAAAAACCTTCGTCTCCTCGACATCCAATTGCCTGCTGAATTGACGAAAAGTTTCAGAGGGCCAAAGTACGGCATCGAAGGCATCCGAAAGCTTCTCAAAGTCAAAGACCGCCCATTAGTTGGAACAATCATTAAGCCTAAACTCGGGTTAAATGCAGAAGATCATGCGAAAGTTGCCTACGAGGCATGGGCTGGAGGCTGCGACATCGTCAAAGACGACGAAAATCTAAGTAGTCAAAAGTTCAATGAGTTCGAAGACCGTTTACACGAAACGTTAGATAGTCGCGACCGAGCCGAAGCAGAAACAGGCGAAAGAAAAGTATACATGATTAACATAACCGCGGACACAGAAACGATGTTAGACCGCGCTGACATGATAATAGACCACGGAGGCGAATACGCCATGGTAGACATATTAACCATCGGCTGGTCTGCCTTACAGACGCTGCGGCAGCAAGATCTCAAGCTTGTGATCCACGCACATAGAGCTGGACATGCGGCTTTCACGAAGAACCCCTGGCATGGAATCGCAATGCGACCCATTGTTGAGATTGCTCGTGTGATAGGCGTTGACCAACTTCACGTAGGTACAGTTGTTGGAAAGATGAGCGAAACCAAGCCTGAGGTGTTACAGAATATTGATGCCTGCAAAATGTCTTTGAATGGACTAAAACAGGTAATGCCTGTTGCTTCAGGTGGACTCCATCCAAGGCTGGTTCCTGCGCTTCTTGAAACATTTGGGAAAGACGTTGTTATCCAAGCAGGAGGTGGTATACATGGGCATCCTGATGGCACTAAAACTGGCGCTTTGGCAATGCGGCATGCGGTGGACGCGGCGCTTAAGGGTGTAAGCTTGGAAGAATATGCTAAGTCACATGTTGAGCTCGCGACAGCCTTGGAAAAATGGAAAGCTTAAGGTTACTCGAAAACCCAAGGATAGATTCTGTGCATAACTTCCGCGACTGAATGCGGAGAAACGATACCTTCCTCGCAAATTATTCCGTGAATTAGATCGCGTGGAGTCACGTCAAACGCTGGGTTTCGAACATTTAGCTCAGTGGGGGACTCTTTCCAGATTTCTTCGCGACTACGCTCTTCTATTTTTTCGTAATCCCCATACAACGTTGCGGGGTCGAACTTGAGGAGCTCTGAAACAACGTAGAAGGGTTTGCGGCTTTCATGGGCAAGCAATGCAATTGACGCGGTACCTATTTTGTTAATTACGTTGCCTTCGCTGGTTATAGCGTCAGCGCCCACAATAACTATGTCGGCGTCATGCATGAAAGAACGCGCTGCCGAATCCACGATAAACGTCGTTTTTAGTCCAAGTGAAAGCATTTCCTTCGCCGTTATCCTTCCTTGAAAAGCTGGTCGTGTTTCCGTGCATATGACCTGAAAAGTCTTGCCTTCATCTTTAGCTTTCCAGAGCATGTGAGTGGCGGTTGAGCTGTGGCAATGAGTGAATACTGTAGAACCGTCGAGAATGCGTTTGGACCCGATTTCTGCGATACGTTCTTTGGAATTGGCTAAGCTTTTTTGGAAATTCTCCGAACTGACGCAAACTACTCGCGAAAGTTCCGTGACTTTGCGTTCGTCACTATCCTCAACCCGAGTAATTATCCATCGGACAGCGTTTCGCATAAGCGGTTCGGTCTCGCGCGAAGCGAAAAGCAGCGTTCGGGCATCTCCGAGTTCAGCAAGAAAATCTTTGCGGGTAGAAGCAGTGGTGGTTTCAGCTAGTTTTTGGATCGCCTTTATTGCAGCTATAGCCACGTTTCTAGCACCTTGAATTTGGAGTTTACGGATTTGTTCCGCGGTAACTTTGACTGATTCGTTCATGTGTTTCACTTGAAGAAGTTGTTTGCAGGCTGTATTTGTATGGTGAAACATATAAGGCGATTGAAACAACCAGCTACGTGGAAAGTTCATGTTACCCGAAGAAGATTATGTTGACGCAAGCTCGCTTTTGAAGTCTTTTGTGGGTCCGTGGTATGAGTCACTAGAAAATCCAGCTAAAGCTCAGGAAACTGTATTGCATAATTTGGCAAAAGGTTATAGCGATACGGATTATGGAAGCGAACACCATGTTAAAAATATTGGTAGTTTAACCGATTATCAGGCAAGTTTTCCAATCGTCAACTATCAAGCTCTCACGCCATACCTAAAGCAGGTACAAGAAGACAACTACAAGGCGCTTCTGTCTGAACCTCCTGAAACTTGGGTAATGACTCGCGGGTCGACAGGTAAACAATCCAAGGTGCTGCCAGCAACACCTACGCACCTCAAGCAGATTTACCTGTGCGGAGCCCGTGCAATAATTCATTTTGCCATGCGCACAGAAAACTATGAAGTCCTAACGGGCAATATTTTGAATTTGAATTTTCCCAGTAGCGTCCACAGCATGGTCAAGAACGGCAAAAAGCAAACCTACGGTTACAGTTCGGGTACTTACGCCAGGCTAAACCCGATGCTTAATCAGGTTAGTTTGCTTCCGCGGCAAGAAGACATCGACGCGTTAGGCTCAGGTATTGGAAGAGAAGATTGGGAAAAACGGTTCGAACTGGCTTACCAGATGGGACTGCACCAAAACATCACTGCTGTAATGGGAGTAACACCTGTCATCGTAGGATTTGCAAAGTACATGCAACACAAACACAGAAAAAAACCCGCAGACCTTTGGAAGTTTCAAGCACTTTTCTGCACCAGCGTCAGCAAAATCCAATTCAAATATGCGCCCATCATGCGGAAGTACTTTGGCTCAGCACCTATTGTAGAAATGTACACAGCCACGGAGGGCGTTTTTGCGCAACAATATGACGATTTGCCATATGTGACGCCTAACTATGATACCTATTTGTTTGAGGTGCAAACAGGCAAGGCGGTGAAGCCGTTACACGAGCTTAGACGCGGCGAATGGGGTCGACTAATAATCTCAACGTGCATGTTACCGCGCTATGATATAGGTGACATGATAGAAGCTGCTGGAAAAAACTACTTCCATGTATTCGGCAGGCGAAGCAAGGCAACTCTATTGGAGCATAGGTTATATCGAATGTTTCTTGGTTGGATTCTTTAAGCAGGCGGCATTGGATGTCGTCTGCGTGCTGTCGAAGACAGCCAGATTGCGATAATAATGACAGAAATGCCTATTGCAAGCAATACCAAAGCAGATTCCATGTTGCCAGTTATTATGCCCGTTGCTTCAGCATAACCGGTCAAACCAAGAATTATTATTAGTACGCCGCCTATAAGCCAGCCAATGTAACCAAATTCCCCCTTCTCATGTTTCTCGCCTTTTTCATTCCCGCCTTTTTCGTGCTTTTCTTGTTTCTCATTTCGATATGTTGGGTACTGTTGAGAAGGGCCGGGTTTTGTGGCTGAAGTTTCAATTTTGAGCGAGGCTCCGCATCGTGGGCAGAAAGTCATCGAGTCGTCGACTTTGTTTCCACATTTAGGACAGTACGACATTAGCTTTCACTAAACCTCGATTTCTCTATTGAAAGATTAAGTATTTAAAACATTCACCTATCAATCAGGTGAAAAGTGTTATATGTATTTGATTGTTATATGAAATCTAGAAGGCAAATAAATGTCGAATAGAGACTGCGCCAACTATTGGTATGGAAGCAGGGTGTGGGAACGCGAAGGCCTAATAAGAGCGGTGGGTTTCGGAGGTTTCCTTGTTGTAGTTGGGGTAATCTTTGCAATAACTCCGGACCTTTTTGGAAAGACATCAGCCTTCTTAAATGACTTTACGACGCAGCGATTGCCATTCGCCGGTGGATTAGGAAACCTGAACCTGCTAGCCCCGCAAAATCCCGCGGCACATTCGGACTTCTACACAGCCGTTATGCGATTCGATATAGGAATTGCAATCTTAGAGTTCATAATGGTATTGATGAGACTTGGCTTACAAAAGGTCCACCGAGTCGCAGAAACTATGGGTAATCTAGTGTTCTGGGGCGGTGCGGCTTACCTAACGAGTACTTTTCTACTTGCAGGTACGCTGCAAGGGTGGTTTGAGTTTTGGGCTGCCTTGGTTGTACTTGTAGGCATTTCCATGATAGTCAGAGGTATTGTTCATTTCGTTCGAAGAAAATAAGTTGCATTTTCTTTCGAACCATCTGTGAGTCTTAGAGATTTTTCCTTTAGATTAGGCAAAATCGAATTTGTCTACTCTTTGCGGAGTTTCCACCAAAGTTGGAAAACTTGTTTGCCCATGTTGTAGCTGTCTTTGAAAAGGTTAACCTTGGTCGCCCTTCCACTTTTCCATTCAACAGGTATTTCTTTTACTGTATAGCCTTTGCGTTGGGCGCGGACAAGGATTTCGGTATCCCAAAACCAATGGCGAGCATCAACCTCGCCTATCAGCTGCAAAGTTGGTTTGCGTTTGAAAGCTTTGAAACCGCATTGGTGATCGTGTAGCTTCGAGCCTAGCATATGGCGAACAAGGAAGTTGAACGACTTGCTACTTATCGTTCTGCGCAGGCTACGCTCAACTTTGCTTTCAGGGAGCATTCTGGAGCCTGTAGCGAAGTCGTAGCCTTCGGTTGTGATGGCTTCCACGAGTGGTCTTAGGTACTTAAGGTCTGTGGCTAAGTCGAGATCCATGTAAACTAAGACTTCTCCTTGGCTTTGCCGAAAAGCATTGTTAAGAGCAGTCCCGCGTCCGAGACGTTGCTCGCCATGAATGTGCCTAACGTAGGGAAGTTTTTGAGAGAGTTCTTCAGTGTGTTCAGCTGTTCCGTCTTTGCTTCCGTCTTCTGCTATTATAATTTCGTAGGAGTGAGTGAACAAGTCGAGGGCTTGTTTGGTTTTTTCGACTGCCGAGTCGAGGTAGGCAGCTTCATTGTATGCGGGAAAGACTACAGAAACTTGGACATTGGCATCAGGATTTTTTTTGGTTGTTGTCATGGTGAGAAGTACCAGCTTGGGAACCATTTTAGGTGATGAATGTATGAAGTTGAGATTGGCATGCCGGATATCACAGGGTAAAAAGCTATGAACATAGCAATTACAGCGACGAAAAAGATCACAGTAGCAATTTTTCCGGCTTTTCTATTCCAGTATTTGTCAACAAAATATGCAGATGCAAAACAGAGGAATGGCACGCATATGTAAAAGTGGTAAATGAAGGTTACACGGGAAATGAGATTGTAAGGAATCCATGAGAAGAAGAACACAGCAACGATGAAGATGGCAGCTATGTCCCATCGTCTAACCAAACCTTTTGTGGGAGGTTCTTTCGGAGCTTGAACATTTGTGCCTGCATCTTTTGGCATTGAAGAGGAGCCCATTGATTCGGTTGCGTCCTCGACGAACTGTGATATTGGAGGTGACTCCGCCGATGTTGATTTCAAATCAGTTAAAAGCGGCTGCGAAGGTGGCGTTTCAGGTAGAGAATTCTCAGTCGCCATCGCATCTTGAGTCTTTTGAGTTTTTGGTTTTCTTGAAAGCTTTCTCTTTAAATCATTGGCAAGTTCTTTTCCTCTAATTGCTCGCTCAGTGAGCACTATCATAAAGAAGAAGCCAACCCACCAGACTGCGGGGTTACCCATGACAGTTATTGTTGAGATTAGGTTGTTGGGTAAGGAATAGGTCACATCAAGCCAAAGAGGAACATAGGCAGGCAAACCTGGAGTAGC
Organism: Candidatus Nanoarchaeia archaeon; assembly: GCA_035506455.1. Lineage (GTDB taxonomy): Archaea > Thermoproteota > Bathyarchaeia > Bathyarchaeales > Bathycorpusculaceae > JADGNF01. The sequence continues at coordinate 11,110 of DATJPJ010000214.1, read as the reverse complement.
TAAATTGTGCATTGGGTTAAACATAAGAGGCCAGCTCCACCAAGGCGATTCAAAAGTGTGCGTTGCAGTCAGTCCAGCGTGATATTCGTACATTTTGAACTGAAGATTAACCACAGCTATTCCAGGGTCATGAGGTCCAGTAAGGGGGAACGTGATAAATGGTCTTCCGGTTAACATGTCAGGGATGTATATCAAGAAGTAAATGCAAATGCCCATGGCAATGAATCCAAGTAGAAGGAAAAACGGATAATCGAAGAACCGGGCATATTTATCCCAAAAGCCAGTTTTACTTTTTCTTAAGTCTCGAATTCTCAGAGCAGCCAAGAGCGCGAGCATTCCCACCGCTCCCAATAGAGTTATCCATTTTGTCGAGAATCCAAGCATAAAAAAGATCACTGCGAAGAATAGTGGGACTACACTGGTTCGCCAGCCTTCTTTCACAACGTTTGTGAAGTAGATGAAGAAGAAAAGCTGCGATATCAATGAGAAAAACACAACATAAGTGTCTGCCGTCCCCATACGAGCCATTGTAAAATGCATAAAATCAAATGTCAGGAGGAATGCTGAGGCGAATGCTCCAATCCAGCTGCCAAATAGTCTCTTGCCGAACAAGTAAATTACAGGAATCATAAGTGTTCCGAATATAACGCCTACTATCCGCCACCCAAAGGGGCTAAAACCAAAAATTACAATGCCGCCAGCTTGAATAAGTTTTCCAAGAGGTGGATGAGTCCATTCATAAGGCGACTGCAAGTGTAGATACTGTTGGGCTGTGCGAACGAAGTAAATCTCGTCGAAATACGTTTGCTGCATATAAGTAATGGGTAACTGGACTTTGTCTTGCTCGTCGATTAGGTTATGAACATTCAAGTTGGCTGAACCCATAGCCGTCGCATTCATGATATTAACTTGCTGACCTGAAGAGCCTGTGACTGCTACTTCTGCGATTATCGCGTTTGAAGCTGACGAATCCTGTCCAAAGTCGACCCGAATATATTGTGAGGTCTGACCAAGACCTATCTCGTTCCATTTATAATAGTCGGAATATGCGGGGGGATTGGTTAGCAAGGTCCAATTTCCAGGCGAGCCCGTATAGATGGTGACGTTGTATCCTCCGTCTTCCAGCAAGACGAGAACGGACTTAACATAAGTGGATTGGCCAAGGTCCAAGAAGAAGCCTTGACCTGGTGCAAGAGTCACAGTCGTTGTGGGCGACTGAGTTGCTCCCAGATTCCAAGTAGCTATGGCGAAGAAAACCGCCGAAAGAACGACTATTGCAATCAAGTCTCTCTTTGTCAAATGCGTTCTCAGTCAGCCTCCTTTTTCAGATCATCTGCTGAGCTTCTTGAAGCGCCTGATCCTTTCAGCAGCCACTTTCTGCCTTGCAGCTCGCCTATCATCAGCATTAACATGTACACGAACGCCACTAAATTAATCAAGCTTACTACCAAAACTACAGGATCTCCCGTGAGGTTTGCCGCATAAGGATAAGACGCGTTTAACCAATAGAGCACATATGCCTGATTGATGAAACAAGTAGCCGTCAAGACCACATACAATGGACGGGTACTTTTGATGAAAGGAAATAGCAGAGCTAGCATACTGAAAGCAGGAAACAGATACCGTTCGTGAATTCGTGTAGGCAGCATAAAGAACCCAAAAAAAAGCACAAACGCTGCAAACACAACGATTATCTCTTTGTCCGTATCCAAGCGCCTGTTAGCGAGATACAACGTAAAAGCCGCAATCGCAGCGAAGGTAACCCAACCGACGATGAAAGTAACCTGAGTCTCTTTGACCCACATGCCTCCTAGCCCCCAAAAATTGAAGGCGTTAAGGCTGTTGTAGTTGTAAGTGCTGTAGGCGCCTATGTAAATTTTGGAAAGGAAGGTTACAGGGTTGTTGTTTGTCCATTGGAAAGGCAAGATAACGGCGAATACTGTACCCAATGCCACCAGAATTGAGGCTAAGAAGCCTTTCCAATCGGTTTTTCGCCAGATTAGGAAAAAGAATAAGGTTGCCAAGGCAATACTTTGCGGCTTTGTCAATACACCGAGCATAAAGGCAACCACTGCTAATTTGGGCTTGGACCTTAAAACGAGCATAAGCGAAAGTACAAGGAAGAAAGCATAAATTGCATCGAATTGGCCCCAGACTGCCGCATCAAAAACCACAGCAGGGTTGAACGCATAAAGCCCCGTCGCAATCAAAGACGTTTTGAAGGAGAGGCGTTTTCGTACAAAGGTAAATATTAGCAAAGCTGTTGCCATGTCGAAAAGATTGGCAGGAAGCTTCATGATATAAGTAAATAGAACAGATCCGAAAAGCGACAATCGCTGCGCTAACAACCCGAAAAACCAAAAGAAATAAACATTGAAAGGTGGGTAGTCGCTCCATGTGACTTGGTAGAAAACGCGTGGACCATGTGTCGCCGCGGTTTGGAACCAAGACATAAAGTCTTGAGTATCGACCCCTGCGTACCCTTGATTCCAGAAGAAAGCCAACCTTATCAAGAAAGCCATGAACAACAACGCAGCTACCGTTGCGTACTCTCGGCTTATCTTAGGAAATTTGGGAGCGGTTTTAGACATATTAGTCAAACGGTTATCCTCAGAATAAAAGGTTTTCAAGAAACCAGCATACAAGACTGCCCCTTTCATAGTGGGTGTTATTAGGTTGACAACTGGTTAACTTTGTAAATATGCAAATCTCCAATAGTGTAAACTGGTAGCAGCCAGCTTATGCTGTTAAACCTTTCAACGCATCCTGGGTAATTGCGTAGTTCGTCATAGCCGACGTAAACATAGTTAACATGATAGGTTTCCACGACCTGCTGCAGATCTGCAGCACTGCCTGTATAGGCACGATCAATATCGCTGTTTCGCTTCGTTATTTCATCAAACGGCACACCTTGACCATAGGGCCAATTAAAGTATGAGGAGACCCGTAGTCTGCCACCTATCAACGTAGCTGGCGTGTCAATGGAGTAATAAGTGAGGAACACAGATCTTTGGGGTGTACTGTTTCGAACCCACAAACCCAACTTGTATTCGTCCCAATTGGACGCCGTGTAAGAGGTGCCGACGTTATAGAGTACAACGCTAACTGAAGAAAACACCGAAAAAAGAACCAGAACTACCGCTAAGACCTTGCCCCATCTTTTGGGAAGTTTTGCCAATAGTGTTCCGGCAAGGACAGCAATGGTGATCCAAGCAAACATGAAAAATTTGTACATATCCCAAGAATTAGGCGTCAGCACCAAAAGGTTCGGAATCAAGAACAACAAGAATAAGGTCCCTTTAAGAAGCCAATCTCCTCTTTTGACGAAAGAAAGAAGCGCAAGCAAAAAAGGAATGCCCAAGTTCAAAACATAATAAACAACGGGGTTAATCTTAACGAAAATATTCACAAATTCAAAGCTAAGCGTTGGATGGAGGGCAGAAACGCCAGACAAGATAAAGGGCAAAGCCAATGATGTCGGTATCAGCAAAACAGCTAAGTTGACTGTTTTCAACAATTTAACATTTAGTAGAATAGCAACGAAGAAAGCGACAAAACAACAAACGAAGGAAACAACGTGAAATGGATAGACCAGACCCGTTATTAACCCCGCTAGAGCTAGGCGCTTTTTGTCTAAAGGATTAAGCAGCAACATCAGAACCAGTGCGAAAGCAGGCAACCCGATGAGAAGAGGACGTTGCTGAAGCAAATTGTCAAAGATAGTTGGCAACCCAAAAAGTTGTCCATATTGATAGATGTAGTTAGTAGATGTATTCACCTGCCCATGAATTAAAGCCGAGAAGAGACCGACGTAACTGAAACCCCAACCAAAAACAGCAAGAAGAGTTGAGATTATTGCTGCACGTTTTCCATGCCCTCTCGCCAAAGCGTAAACTGACAAAGCAAAAATTAGTATGAAAACAGCGTTTAAGAAAGGTAGGAGTTGAGGCAAATAGCCAAATGTATTTTCTATTATAGCAGTATGGAAATCCACGAAGTAATGATACGTCGAAAGCGAGACGCCTGAGAAGTAGGGAATCTGCGGCGGGAAATTGCCGTTATTTATGCTCTCCGGAATCTCGTAATGTAGTGGAGTGTCTTGCCAATTTGACCCAGTCAATACAATGCCATACTGGTTTTGAAACCACACGCTTCGACCCAGAATAGCCAACGAAAGCAAGAAAATAAATGACAAAACCAGCAAACTTGTTTTGTTCACGTGACTAATTTTGGGGAGACTCCTTAGGGGTAATGGAGCACCTTTCCAGTATGTTATTAATGTGTAGATTGCGGTAAGAGCGAGAAAGCAGAGAAGGATTGTTTCACGGGAATAACCAATCAACAAAGAAAAATAATATACGAACTCTGTAGAAACAAGGACACTTAATACAGGGACCAAAGCCCAAAGTTCATGCCTTTCTAACTTGAAGAACTTGCAAAATATTAATCCTGGAACAATAAAGGTAAAAATAAATGCTGAAGGCAACGCTATATAAACAAAAGGAAAAGATGTAGCAACTAATACTAGAAGTAAAATAGAAAACCAATATTTTTGCAAAACCTCAGATAACTTGTTCCTGTCGATGATTTGCTATTCACATCCTCGAACGAATTCACTGTTGCAGAGATATTAGATTTTTGTGGTGCTTGAAATAACCCTCAATTGAAAGACAAGTTGGACGCTGTCGTAGCAGTCTGCACAGTTGAGCACGCGATGAGAGTGGAATTTGCGCTTTGGTCGAGAGAAATGGATAAGTATCGGCCGTTTGCGTACCAATTATTATTGTTTTGGTCTGTGGCACCTGCGGCCTTTGCCATGTCATGGAAGGCAACGTAGAATTGGCTGGCATCGCTGCTACTGTCCCATTTGATATTCCAAGTAAAGAGGAAATCGTTGCCTCGTTCGTAATACGTGAAGTTATCGCCTCTCCAGCCGCTGCTGGCGTTTTGTGCTTCAGCTTGCGGAACATGATTCTTTAGCATCTCTTGGATGAAAAATTCTCCCATGGTATTGTGGTCCTGACCTTGAGCTTCCTGAGTTAGCGTCCAACTGCTGTCTACTAGAGATGGAGCCGAAACACGAACAGGCGTCTCATTAGCAAGATACTGAGCGGGGTGAAGTATCTGAGAGGAAGAAACAGGAATAAAGCCTGATTGATAGGCTTGATTAACAGATGCGAAGCCACTAGTTTGGTAGAGGGCTCCAATAAAGTTTGGACCATATTGATATGGGAAGTAGTCTAAGTCCCAAACAGTTTGGGGTATTGGGTGAATCTGATTCAGAAACTGATTGCCTATGAGAAACTCAGGAACTCCATCAACAGAAGCAATCATTGGAGAAAGAGATGCTTGAGCTTCCACAGTGAGGTTCGTCCATAAGTTGTTCATGAAGACCGCATCCCCCTCAATTAAGCCAGAATGAGCTTTGTCCTCATCAAAAGTCGTTGCAGCAGGTAATTCAGGCTGCCAAACATGAGTCAATTCGTGAACAAAAGTTCCTTCCGCATCTTTGTCAAATGGGTTAAAGTTCTCCTTAATAACGTAAATATCTGTTTTGCCCACGGTCGCCGCCGCCCAGTTCGCAGTCCAATCTACATTGGCCTGATAGAGGCTGTCGTTCTCAGTCATCAAGAACAGCCCCTTGTACACCGTTTCCTGCCTCAGAATGTAAGTAAGATCTGCGTTGGCAGAAGGCTTCCCCCACATGTTAACAGCATCCTGTTTTGTGATAACGTGAAGTGTCACATCCGGGAGAGTCTCATTTCTTATCTGCTGCCATTGGTATCTGGCCAAGTTGAAGATTTTCTGGCATTGAGCCGAATAATCACTCATATCCACATTGTTGAGGAGTTGATCAACGGAGAAAGCGCTGAGGAGAAGAACGGAAACTAGAATTACCGCGATAATGATAATTTTTCTTTTAACATTCACTGACAAAGCCTCCTTGGAGATAGTGATGTTGTAGGCGTTACATTTTAAACGAAAATAAAGGTTGTCCCAAAAGGTTTGGAAAACTGTTTGCTTTTCGAAATGCTGAATTTCCGCAAAAGATTGTGAAAGGGCAATGAGATAAGCCATAAACTAGTCAAGGCAACATTTGGCGCAAACCTAATACGCCAAGTCGTCAACATCTCATCAACCGCTGCCGAGGCTCTCAGTAATGAGTCATGAAAACCCAGAACTCGAAGGCATAACCCTAGATGTCTACTGGTACGTTATCAAAGAAGGAAGACCTGTGGGACCAAGAGACGTCATGAAAGGCGCTTTTCTCAGTAGTCCAAGCGTGGCCTATCGGCACTTGCAGAAACTTGAGGAACTGGGTTTGTTGCAGAAGAACGACTACGGCGAATACCTCGTTAAGAGAAGGATTAATGTTCGTGGCTACATCTGGGTTGGACGCCGCCTCACATCAAAAATGCTGCTCTACGCCATTATATTCATGGTTGTACTATCAGCGGAAGTTATTATCTTAGCTATTCACTTCGAGGTTGAAAGCTATGAATTCAAAGTTTTTTTCGTGTTGCTTATTGCCGTCACATTAGCTGCTAGTGGACTGTTCCTTTTTGAAGATAGCATGCAACGCCGAAGAACGACCAAGAGCAAACAACTGCCTTCTAAGACAGAAAAATAATGTTATAAGGCTCTTTTTTATCATAAACTTCTAGGCGAGACAATTGTCAGAAAAAACACTCACCACATCAAAATTCAAATGTCGAGCCATAATCTACCACGCCTCAGGTGTCCCAATTGTTTTCCTTCACGGCTACTCCTACAACAGCACGATATGGCAGAAAATCAACGTAACAGAACTCCTGCAACGAAAACGCATACCCTTCGTTGCATTGGATATGCCTTATGGACCCAAGAGCGAGTGCCAGCCCAAAACTCGCAACGAAGAAGCCTGCATAGAAATGGTTAAAGAAGCCGTCCAGGAAGTCTTCAAAACTGAAGAGCCAATTCTAGCAGGGGCTAGCTTCGGCGGACGCTTGGCACTAAAATACGCCGCCCAGTTTCCTGTCAAAGGCCTGTTACTTGTAGCACCAGCTCGCCCGCTCGCAGACGAAAAGATAGTGGAAACATATGTCAAATTCAAGTTCCCAGTTCGCATAGTCTGGGGAACAGAAGATAACATAGTTTCAGGAGAAGAAATGCGCGTCCTATCTGAAAAACTGCCAAACGCCAAACTTGTTACTTACGAGAGCGCTGGTCACTCCGCCTACATCAGCCATCCTGAAAGGTTCAAACGCGACTTGTTGGAACTTTACGCAGCCGCTGAATAAATTCGAGTCATCCATGCGTGGCAGTCACAGCATAGTGGTACGATCCTACGTTCTATACGCTCTCGTGCTTTTTTCTTGCTGAAGCGAATCTGCAACGGCGGATCAAACGGCATCTGCACTTTTGCCCAGTATAGATCTACCACACCACCAGAATCTGTCGATCCAGCGAGAAGCCACAATGGCAAGCCATAGAGCTATTCTTTCTGAAGCATTTCTCTAATTCGTTTCTCATGGTTCTCTCGAGTTGTCAACGGGTAAATCTCACGATCCATGTGGAAGAACATCGGATCCTCGCCGATTACCCGCGAAAGAACATCATCAGATTCAACATTTACGATAAGCATGCTTCCTTGTTGCCCAATAAGATGAAAAGTGGTTTCCAAAGTTTTTTGCTTCTCTAACTGGTCAAAATATCGGAATTGAAGAGGCAGCAACTTCGCCCATTTTTCCACGGGAATTTCCCGCTTAACCTTTTGAATCAACAAAAACTTCATAGAAATCGCCAAAACATACTCTGGAGCCGATAGTTATAAAATTTTTCTCGAGCAACAACTAAGAAAGAAGAAAAGACAAAATAAACGAGGAAAATGAGAAAGCAACTTTTCACTTTTCTTCTTCACGTTTCATCATTTCGGGCATCTTCCAATGCATCTTAGACATGCCTTCCTTCATAGCGTTCATGAGCTCCTCGTTGATTTCAACCTCAAGCGTTACCTTCATTTTACCGCTCTTTTCGTCCATTTGCTTTCACCTCCGTAAAAACGCAAGTTGTTTGTTTAGTTTATGAGTTATGATATAGTGAGCTTGTTTCGAATTCAGGTCAATACTGAACTCAACTTTGTAGTGAAACTTGCCAAGCCGCTTTGTGTGTGCCCGAAAATCATTGATTAAGCCTTGCATCTCCCAGTCACGCAGCGTACGAGACAATAAGTAGCTTATTGCCGTTGGCGCCAGAGGCTCAAAAGCAAAGGCGACTCTTAAAACAAAACGAACAAGCCGCTCATTATTTGCCAACGAAATGAACATTCCTCCGAAAATACAAGTAATTGATTAGTAAGCACTAATCATTTAACTATGATTTCCCGGTTTTCTTAAATCCTTGTGACTGTCTATAGCCAGTCACAGGCGAAAACTTTGGCTGAAACAGAGTTGAACGAGAGAATAATGCTCTGCAAAAAATGCAGACTCTGGCAATGCGCAACGCAAGCGGTTCCTGGTGAAGGCCCCATCAACGCGAAAGTAATACTGGTAGGACAGAACCCAGGCGCTGAAGAAGACAAAATGGGCAAACCGTTCCTTGGACGAGCGGGTAAATTCCTTAATAAGATTCTCGCTGAAAACGGCATCGAACGCAAACAACTCTTTGTAACAAACATAGTGAAGCATATCTCACCTAATAATCGTAAACCGTTGCCCGATGAAATCAAAGCCTGCATGCCTTACCTAACAGCGCAAGTTCAAATAATAAAACCAAAAATTGTGATACTTATGGGCGCAATCGCATGGCAAACCCCGAGGGTTGCTGGCATTGAATACATTGAAACTGTGCATCCTTCGGCGGCTATGCGATTCACTAAAATGAGAGACAGATTCGAAAAAGACTTTGCTTCCTTTGCCAAAAGGCAAACGGAAATTTGAAACCCATCTTGGCATCGTGGTATCGCTTACCAGAATGAAGCGATTAAACGAAAATGATGAAAGCGCCAACTTAGTCTATAAAAACACATTTGCCGAATTTTCAGAATAAGCTTACAGTGCTCGAATGGCAAGGCCGAAATATTGTTACATTAGCGCTTCGATCAAGTATTTATTACTCTCAAAGAAACCTTAGTAATGGATGTTTTCTTGTGACAAGCGAAACAGGGCAAAACAAAGCATCAGGACATCTGGTTCAAGACATACTTGGACCATACCTAAAGTTAATGGGCAAAATCGCCGGAGAAAAATCAAATTTCAAGATTGACTTCCAAAATGTAAATCTGATCATTAACAAGACCAAAGTCACCCTCAACGGCGAAATTAATTTGGACTTTAACAAGGCTAGTGAAGATGAATCGTAACTTGTATTTGCGGAGGAGAAAATATGCAGGCCACTAAGACCGATCAACAAATTTTCCAATCAGGTAAAATAATCGCGTATAATGGTGACATCGAAGTAATTGAAGTAACATTGAAAGGTAATGAGATAGCAGTAAATGTTGAAAACAAAGAATTCATAAAAAGAGTTATAGGCCTGAGAAATGAAGTCGGCGAAATTGGCCTGAGCACTGGAAAAAAACCAACAGAAAATGATAATACAAAAAAGAAATCAGACGGCGCCCTTGCCATGCTGAAATCTGTTGCTGAAACATTAAGTAGCAATGGAATTACTTTGATTCTTTCATATAAGGGTCATGTGGCCGTAACCTTGGGGTCAGAAGCCCACCCACTGATTTCGCAGTTTCTAACTGGAACAAAATCGGTTGCGCTAAACAACTTCCTTGCCTTATTAGATATGATAATTTAACACTCCAGCCAATACGAGTTCGCAAAAAGCTCACGACTAGTTTAAGAAAAGACAATTTTACACAGAAACCTGCAACATTGTCAAACAGAACCAAGCAAACCACTAAGTCAACAAGTTTTTTGATTCAAGCCTGCCTTGAAATCAAATTTGAAGTATATCGAATCTGGTTATGTAACTTTTGCTGAAACAACGAATTTATTAAGAATTAAGAATAATCAAGTTGAGGCAAAGCCAAATGGAAACAAAAAGAATTGTTTGGCTTGAGTTATCTGATTCCGAAAAGGCAATAGTAATAGATCAAGCCAGAGCTTATCTACATCATCAAAAAAGGAAAAGTAATACATTCCAAATGCTCTGTAAAGTATTTAGAAGATTCAACAAAGCTATTTGAACCAGTTTCAGTCTCCCCATAGAAGCAGATAATCACGAACCGCTATAGCAGCAAGTTTTCAAGTCATCACGTGTGGACTATTTCAAAGTCACGGGATTATTTCGCACCCATTATAGCGAAGGTACTCGAAGTCCGAGAGGCACACTTTGCCTTCGGCGATAAGCTGCCTGATACGCGGCATCTGTGCCTCAACGGATTTTATCAGCGCCCGAACCGTATCACAAACTTCGCCGTACGTCTCGTCGGTCCAGCGTTTGGTAATGTTCGCGTAGAGACATCGTCCCCCACAAACGCCTATAATGTCGCACTTCGTACAAGGTGTGCTATCGATGAAAACTTTGGGAAGTTTTAGCGGGTCCGATTCGCCAATATGCCCGACGTAGAACTTTTTCATCCCCCACATTGTCGGGCAAGGGATTATGTAGCCATCGGTTTGGATTGCATAGTTTATCCAGCCCCCGCCGCATCTCATCAAGCTTGGAGCATGATCTAGAAGCAGCGAACTCGCGATGCCCAGCAAAGGATAAAGGCGCACAACTTGTCCCTTCTGTTCCATCTGGTCAACCCAGAACCGAGCAAGTTTATCCACTCCTGGGATATAGCTTTCTACACTCCATCGTTTGAAATCTCGTCTTCTATGGTCGTTTCCCCAAAAGCCAGCGTTTAGTTGCCAGTGTATGCTGGAAAAAGCCAATTCGTCGTTGTTTAGAAGCCAAGTAATCTGTTTGTAAATGTCCGTTTGCTCCATGACGGTGACGCGTGCGATGAGTTCGCCTCGATAGCCGTTCTTTTTTATAAGCTTCACATTGTTGATAACTTTTCGGTAAGTGCCTTTGCCCCGGTAATGGTCTGTAAGAGCTTCATCGCCGTCTATTGAGACTAAGATTGTATGGAATCGGTTTACGTATTTCGCCTCGAGACGATCGAGAAGCT
>DATJPJ010000213.1:0-3028 GCA_035506455.1 Candidatus Nanoarchaeia archaeon | reverse complement strand
ATAGCCGCTAAACTTGTTATGGCTTCGTTGACGTAAAAGTTTATCCGGTCAGAACAATAGCGAAGGGACCCGCAGTTTTCCAACTCCACCGACACCTCGCCAAGCAGCAATTTACGATCAACCGAACCCCTATTCGCTGCTCCTACTTTAGAAAGCAGCGCCCCTGCATCACAACCAGCAACCTCGCACATATGCACAATAGGCAGTGAACCGCTAAGCTCGCAAAAGTCCAAAGCCGACTCTTTCTCAAGAGCAGAAACATCGAGAATATCATCCCTAATCTGAAATGCTAAGCCGAATTTCTCCCCAAAACCCGCCAAAGCATCAACCTCCTCCGCAGAACCCCCAGAGGCTATAGCTCCGCACTCAGCGGCAGCCTTGAAAAGGGCTCCTGTTTTCTTTCGAGCCTTCTCTATGTAATCTTCCTCAGTCAATAGCCCTCCAGATGATGTGACATCCATGTATTCACCGTCGGAAAGCTGTACACAAGCACAAGCCATCACATCCAAGATTTGATCCCCATAGCCTCGGCATAACCCAAGAGCAAGTGAAGCTAAAGCGTCGCCCACAAGAATTGCCTCTTTGACGCTCCACTTTGCTTGTACTGAGAGGGAATTTCGGCGAAAGACCTCTCGGTCCAAAATGTCATCGTGAACCAATGACGCCGAATGCAAGAGCTCCACTGCCAACGCCAATTTTTGTAATTGTCCACGGCTTCCTCCCACGCTTTCTCCAGATAGCAGAACTATGGCAGAACGGAGGTGCTTACCCGACGTTTGCAATGCATACTCAATTTGCCTGTGAAGCCGCAACTCACGTATTGTCGGCGTCAAATTTTGAAGCTCGATGTCCAAAAAGTTCTTTGTTGCATCTAAATAAAACTGCAAAATGCTCTCGTCAAAATTCAAGATTTCTTTGGCAGCCATTGAAGACACATCAGAAGTGCTAGCAGAGTCGGCTTGGATGAGTTATAAGTTTTTCTTGAACTGTTGTTTCTCCTAACTTGCAGCCGAGTCAGATGCCTATAGAGTGGATTCGAAACGGCAAGAGCATCTGAAAGCAGCTAAAGGTTTAAGTGTTTCATTTCTTCATTATTTGCCACCACAGGTAGAATATAATGCCAACTCACGGTTCACTATCAAAAGCCGGAAAAGTCCGAGGTCAAACGCCAAAAATCGTTGCACAGGAGAAAACAAAAGCCAGTCCAAAGAACAGGACCCGCCGTAACTACGAAAAAAGAGTTCTCCTTCAACGTAAACCCGGCCAAAACTGGATGTAAAATAAGCTTCCTTTTTGAGCAGAACGCTCTTTATAGCCAGTGCAATTTATTTATCCGCTCAGCGAATTTTAAAGCGTCAAGCTTATGTCAAGTGATGTCCAAGCGGCCGCACGCGAAGTCATTAACCGATTACTCATTTTACAAAGTCCTAGCCACGAGGACGTAAACCGTCTCAAACTGCAAATAGCCTCGGAATCACATCTAAAGGAAATACCATCAAATGCTGACATCATAAGCGAACTCTCAACCAAAGAAAGACAAAAACTCCTACCCATTCTCCGCCGAAAAACTACACGCACAATATCAGGAGTAACTATCGTCGCTGTCATGACCAAACCGTATGCTTGCCCTCAACCGGAGCCCTGCGCATATTGCCCCGGCGGACCGACAACAGGAAGCCCACAAAGCTACACGGGACATGAGCCGGCGGCTATGCGAGGAGGGCAAAACAGCTATGACCCTTACCTGCAGGTTCGAAGCCGAATCGACCAGCTTACCGCAATTGGACATAAAGTGGATAAAATTGAACTCATTGTAATGGGAGGCACATTTCCAGCCACACCCGCCGAATACCAATCGTGGTTCATTCAACGCTGCTTAGACGCCATAACCTGCAAAGAGTCAGCCAGCTTGCAGGAAGCGAAATCGAACGCTGAAACCAGCAAGACACGCAACGTCGGAATTACAGTCGAAACTCGTCCTGACTGGGCAAAACAACCCCAAGTGGACGCTATGCTCGAAACGGGTGTAACCCGCATCGAGCTCGGAGTTCAAAACCCGGATGACAAAATATACCGCAAAGTTGGCAGAACGCACACAGTTGCTGACGTTAAGGAAGCTACACAAATCGCCAAAGATGCAGGACTCAAAATCGTCTACCATATGATGCCTGGAATGCCTGGTTCTAATCCGTCCAAAGACTTGGATGCTTTTAAGCTAATTTTTACAGACCCAGCCTTCAAGCCTGATATGATAAAGGTTTACCCTTGCCTCGTGATTGACGGCACAAAAACTCATCTACAGTACCAGCAAGGAAAATACAAACCGTATTCAACTGAAGAAGCAGCCACCTTAGTTGCCGATCTAAAAAGTATCGTGCCACCGTGGGTACGAATCATGCGTGTGCAACGCGACATTCCTGCTAGACTCATCATCGCAGGAGTAAAGAAAAGCAATCTGCGCCAACTTGCCCAAGCCGAACTAGTCAAACGCGGCGAGCGATGCAAGTGCATACGGTGCAGAGAAGTCGGACACCGCGTATGCATTGATGGCGTGAAGCCTGTGCTGGGCAACGTTAAAATTCAATCGTTAGCCTACGACGCCTCTGAAGGCAAAGAAATCTTCATATCAGCAGAGGACCACGAAAATGACGTTTTAATTGGATATTTACGACTAAGAATTCCATCCAACAACGCTCACCGACCAGAAATCATCGCTTTGCCATCGGCGGTTGTGCGAGAACTTCATGTCTATGGTCCCCTCGTGCCCATTGGCAAACGATCCGCTGACGCTTGGCAGCATAAAGGGTTTGGCGGTGAGCTACTGGCGGAGGCAGAGCGGATTGCGCGAGAGGATTATGATTTAAAGAAGCTTCTTGTTATTAGTGCATTAGGAACTAAGCAATACTACACTCGTTTCGGTTTCATCCGAGACGGAGTTTACGTTTCCAAACGCTTGGGAGACTGAGAAACATGAGCAAACAGGACGAGACTTTAGGCTACAGAGGAAAAGCCCTGGAGGCATTAAGGG
>DATJPJ010000212.1:0-3393 GCA_035506455.1 Candidatus Nanoarchaeia archaeon | reverse complement strand
ATAAAGCCTTGCGAGCTTTCATCAATCTCCATTTCTTTGACAGCAAACTGTACCGTCAGTCGTCGGTCAGGCTCGGCCAGCACCGAGATAGGTTCAAGAAAGTCCAACTTGGTAACAATGCCCACTAACCTTTCTTTTGCCATCACAACCAAGCAGTGAACGTTAAGGTCATGCATTTTCTTCTCTGCTTCCCTCAACGGAGTTTCAGGAGCGACTGTAACTACTGGGCTAGTCATAACACCCTTTGCGGGTATGCTAAGGACCTGAACCTTTTCCCCTACTATATCGCCCAGTTTCTGACGCTGATTTGGCTGGAAAACGTTTTCAATAATGTCTTGAGTGCTTATAATGCCCACAAGCTTTCCAGACTCCATAACAGGAACGTGGCTAATGTCGTGCTCCCTAAACAAACTTAGCACCGCACCAACAGAACGTGTCGATTCAATCGTGAACGGCGCCTTAGTCATGATCTGCTCAATGGGCGTACTGCCCCATTCCTGAGTTACAGCTCCATGTATCAGAGCTTCGTCAGTCACGAATCCACGAAGTTTTTCTTTTTCGAAAACAGGCAACTGCCTCACGCCACTTTGAATCATCATCTTTGTCGCCTTACTAAGCGGAGCGTCGAGCTCAACTTTGGGTGCGGCGCGCATGAGGGATTTGACCTTTGTTGCTGCGGGGTCGAGCCTCGCTCGTACTATCCACCTTCGAGCTATGACACCAGCATACTTGCCCTTCTCATCCAACACGGCCAACACTGCTGGGACATCCTTCTTGAAAATTTCAAGGCATTTGGACAAAGTATCATTCTCATTAACAGTAGCAAAATCTTTGGACAGAACATCCTTCACGGAAACTGAACTTATCATAATTTAATGCTCCCTGTTCGATATTGACATAGTAGAATTTAAACGTTGCAAAAACTTCAAAACTAAAAGCATATGTCGACTTTCAAACGGACTTCAGACAATCTGCGCGAAGAAGCTTTTTTGTTCTTACTTATTCTGACATCGAAATACTTATCTTCCAATCGCCCTGAAGATAACCATCAACAAGGGCTGGTCACGGAAAACAACATGAACGCTTCAACGAGAAAGCCATTCACAAGCCTTGTTTCTTAGCATAAGCTTTGAAGGAGATCATTTAAAACATGACGGATAACCAAAAAGAAGTCGCAAACGAAGTGAAAGCCCAGTGGAAAAAACTCTGGCAAGAACGATTTGACGATCAAGAAAGAGCTGAAGGAGTAGCCTTAGCCAACTTTTCACGTTTGTTCGTAGATAAAGGCACAGTTATCCATGCCACTCGCAATTTTAAGCCCTTAAACCTCACAGAAATTCTGGAACGCAATCAAGTTGAAAACGTCGACCGCTATGTCCAACCAAACCCTCAGGTCGGGGGTTGGAACAAATTTATTAAAAACACAATTTCCAAATCTCCGCAAAATACAAAGAGATCCGTCGCCTATTGTCCTGAAAAGAAAGAACCACAGCAACCCAAAAAAGGCGGTCGAGGATGGCTGCACAAATAGTCTATAGTTAAAATCCTCCTCGAAACCAATTATGAGATTATTCCCTATTTTGTGATGACAGAGAACATATTTTCTTCACGGTACAGAAAAAGCATTCATCATTATGCATTCCAAAAGTCTATCCTCAACCTGTCAGAGCTGTTTTAATCCCTTTTTGGACAATGGGTCAATGGCGGAGCATTGCTGGATGTTGTTTTGGTACCGCATTGCTTGACCAGCTTTATGCAGTTGCGGCACCCCCATTGTTCAGCACAGTGTTACCGCGGAACCAAACTGCATACAATTGAACAATTGAAAAACCCATCGTCGGGACAAATGACCGGGTCACAACCTTATTCCTCATTTTCAAAATACATAACAACTTCACAAAAACCAAAAACAAACTTCATCGTCAAATACTCCAATTTATCCTACTTGTTCCACATTTGAGGCAGAATTGTGCGCCATCTGAAAGCTGAACTCCGCAATTGTGACAATACATTTCATTTCAACTAGTTCTGTAACTGTTCGCTTGTTCTTTGTTTCCAAAGGATACTTTCATGAAAGCAGCCGTTTTCAATAAGAGCATCTTATCTCTGTTGCATTTGCCGCACTTTCAGGGTCAAGCCTCGTTTTGTTAGCAATGATTTTATTTCAAGAGTCGTTAAAGAACCCTTAAACTTTGGGACAAAACAGAGGTCTAGTAAACAAACTCGGACTAACTCGATGTAGTTGGCCGCTTGACAAGGAATTTAGACCCGCTCATGCCACAAAACATAAATTGTTTTGCGCCACTTTTAAGCCTCTATCGGGAGGTAGCTCAGCCTGGCAGAGCTCTCGAGTTGGCCAATATGCTTGGCCCACGGAGAAGCTGTAGAGGTCTACCCAAGGTGGGCTTCAATCTAGCCTGCTTAGGCCACAGTTACCGAGCTGTCGCAGGTTCAAATCCTGCCCTCCCGACCATTGTTCTTAGAATCACTAGAATGAATCTCGCAGAATTGGCTTGATTTTATTTATGTTGCTTCGACGAGTGTATCGGTGCAGTAAATGGCTTGAGTCGTCGTTATGACTGTTCTCACGGAGGTGGCCAAGTTGTACACCATGATTCGACTGGGTATTGCTATGTAGAAGGCTATAGATTCTCCCGCTTTGAGAGTTAATCCTCCTGTTGCAGTGCTAAATGTAAATGGCTGTCCCCCGATCGCAATTGTGGAGCTACCCGCAGGAGCAATATCTCCAACAAAAACTAAGTCGCCTGGAAAAGTTCCATTGTTTATTGCATAAACTACATAGTTATCTGTGCTATTCCACTGACAGAGCAAGCCATCAACATCAATTTTTGATAGAACTGAGTCCGTTGATCCTATGTTAGTGAGTATTACGGCTCCTTCGCTGAAAGTGCTGTTGGCATACCATACATGACTGCTGGCTATGAAGAGACTCTCTTTTTGGAGTTGACTGCTTGTCAAGTTCACTGCAAAAATCACCACCGTGGTTGATAGTATAACTGCCGCCATTAGTATGATCAGATTGCTAACTGGGGTACCTAACGCCCGCCGACTCCTAATAAATGACCTCATTGAGGGGCATTCCTCTGTTTTTGGGCTTGGGCTAAAAGATCAGGTGTTGAAACCTGAAATTTGACGGATTCATCTCGGGCTACGTGAAGGTAAGTGAGCGATTTGCACTGATAAATTACCTTCGCACCATTTCGCTTGTTTACATACTTTAGGAGGTTTAAGTATTGTTTCTCCGTGCCCTTAAGCACAAGGGCTATATAGAAATATGGTTCAGACGAGTCCTGTTTTTTTTCCATTTTTTTGTTCCTTCATTCGATTCTTCGGTGTACGAAGCGACAGTATATTGAATATTAATACTTAATA
>DATJPJ010000211.1:0-5981 GCA_035506455.1 Candidatus Nanoarchaeia archaeon | reverse complement strand
CTCCGAGAACGTTGTTCTCACTGCTTTTTCTGCAAGTTCGCGGTCGTATTTGAGAAGTGCAAAGGATACGCCTATTGTTAGGACGTTAATCATGCGTGTAATTTTGCTAATTTGTTCTATGCCCAGTTTCTGGCCTATCTGAGTAAGCAGCGCAATGTACGGCACTGGGAAAACTTGGACGCCTTTTTTCTTGGCGTATTCCAGCCAATCGTTGACCGTTTCGCCTATGCTGTTGTCTTTCATGAACTTGCGAATTTCGTCCTTAAACTCAGGTGCTAAAGTCGGAATGTCCAAGACTTTGGTTTCTAATTGTTTATCGTCAACGATGATGCCGCCGCCAGGTACCACTTCGTTCATGTGCCGTACGACTGTTTCAGCGTCAAAAGCCGCAAGCAAATCGACTGCATTAACGTTTGCTAACAAAACGTCTGTTGAGATACGTTGGTGGAAGTAGCTGTGCAAGCCTTTGATGTTTGAGTGGTACTCGCGTCTGCCAAAGACATAGAGTCCTCCGTAGCCACATGCGAGTCCGAAGATATTTGAGGCAGTGTCGACGCCGCTTCCTTGCGGGCCGCCTGCCATCCAGTTAATGCTCTTAATTGCCATTTTTCATTCACCTGTCAAATAACAAGAAGCGAGTTATGTTGCTCTTAGCCGCCGCCTGTTGCTTTGCCGTAGCCCGTGCAGCAGTCACAGCTTGAAGTTTGACCGCAGAAAGGGCATGCGCATTTGCAGTCGTCTATGGGGTGGCCGCATTTCTCGCAACGAGGCAGTTCATCTATGTGCTGTTTTTTCACTCAATTGCCTCTGCAAAGATAGTTGTTTCAGGTTCCGAATTAAGGTTTCTATGCAACGATAATCGTGGCGAAATTGAATATTCTGACTATTGCTTAGCAAAACTTTTGCTTTTTCATGTTTGAAGCAAGAGATGATCAAAAAAGGTCGTTCCTGCAAAGGAAGCGGCTAGAAAATTTGTTCCCGAACCGAGATTAAGGCGATTTACGCAAAACTTTATAACAACGCCTAGTGTTTTGCTTGGTAAAAGGTGCAACATGATGAAATTAGGCACATACGTGTTTCTTCCCGAGAAAGCTGAAGGTTTTGACTTTCACCTGTTCCGCGTGAAGCCTGAAGTTGGCAGACGCATGCCTCCGCAACCCGATATGTACAGTAACATCGCAATCTTCGGAGACAACGTCACTGCCCGAAACCATCCAGACTGGATTTCTCAGTCACCGTTGGGTCCCGCATGGCGAACCAACAACAACTTTAATGTGCGCTGGGATATCCTCTGCCATACACAACCTGAACATCGCGCAGAACAACTTGACTACATCGAAGACGTCGCCAGAAACAGTCCAGGAGTCTGGCTAAACAGCATCCACTTCGCTGAGCATGGTCACTGCACATGTCCAAGATGCAATGAGAAGTGGAAGAAAAGTGGTTTAAGCTGGCTTGAATGGCGCAGAAAAGAAGTTACAGACTACATGGCACTAGTCAGCGAACGAGTTCGCGACCGCGCCAAGAAAAAGTTTGTCATCGGCGTTCTTCCGGACCCAGTTACAAGCTACGAACGCTTCGGCATAAACTTTGACGACCTCGCCCCACTCACCGACGAATTCCTCGTTGTCATGTTCAGCAAGAACTATGCGACTCCATGGTACTGGGAAATGCTCACTCGCAACTTCAAGAAAATCTTCAAAGAAGTGCCACTGAACATCTCACTCTACGTATTCGGTCCAGGCGACGATCCAAAAGAAGTTGCAACACCAAGCGAATTACTCACAGTCTCATCCCGCATGGCACGCGCAGGCGTCGACAACATCCTATACCTTACCGAAAAGAAGAGCCAAATGTACGACTTCCAAAAAGCAGCAATCGGCCTCAAAGACCTCCGCGAAAGACTCTCCAGCTATGGCCAGCAACCAGTCCAAGACTATCTCGCAAAGGTAGCCGACTGGGCAAAAGTTCTCTAAACAACTGCACCCAGCGAAGCATAAATAAAAAAAGGCAGCCAAACTGCCCTCTTATTTTGTTTTTTAACTTTGACTCCACTTAGACCTAGTGCATAGAAACTTGAAATAGGAACAAACCAAGAATGAGCGTTTTGTCAATGGCTTTTCTATTCTGCGACCTTTCTCTTTTCAAGATTCTTTAACACTGACTCAACGGGAAAGACCTTCAAAACACGTCCTTCTGCAAGAACTTCTCGTGGCTCAGTGTAACCTCGTTTTTCCCGTTTTAGGAATTCATATTTTACACATAAACCTCCGCCGTAGCCTCCCAATCCTAAGCTTGATGTGACTACTCTATGACACGGCACTAAGGGTGCAAAAGCGTTGTTTGCCATGACGTTGCCAACTGCTCTTGCCCCTCCACCAGCGGAATCCGCGACGGCGCCGTAGGAAGCTACGTAACCGACTGGAATTTTAGAAACGGTCTTGAGGACGCGCTGGGTATACGCTGGGAATCGATCTAAGGCCAACGGCAACTCTTCGGCAGTATCTTTTGCAACATAAACGTCTCTTATCGCGATTAACGCTTTTTCGGCGAAGGCTGAAGGTTCCGTGACTACTTTAAATTGGACATTTGCTGGTAATTCTTTTTGAAGCTGTGACAGGTTTTCTTGTTGAGCTTTCCAAAAATTGGTTGCGAAGACTCTTTGTCCTTCGCAGGCAACTCCAAATGTGACTTCGCCGAAGGTTTTTGCGTACAATTCCAGCATAATTCAGTCTTACGGGTTTGCTTGCTTTTTAGCTTTTTCAACAGAAACCTCCAAAAAACTTAGCCTGAAGACGAGATTAAGCTTAATAATTCGTCTTGTGTTATTCAGCAAGAAAAGGTGCAAATTATGGAAGGATATGGACCACAAACACAGACCTCTCCCTCACAAGCCCAGCAGGGTGGAATCTCCTGGGTTCCGGGCGCCACTACCGTTGGCATTGTCTGTTCTGACGGCATCATACTCGCCTCTGAAAAACGTGTTTCTTACGGCTTCTTTATAGCCAGCAAAGGGGGCAAAAAAGTCTTCAAGATCACTAGTTCAATCGGCGCGGCATGCGCTGGTTTGGTTAGCGACATGCAAGTTCTCGTTCGAGACGTTGAAGCTAACGCGAACTTGTTCAGCATGGACGTCGGCAGAAAAATCAGTGTCCGGGCAGCCGCTAAACTTATGAGCAATATTTTATTCAATCGTCGCATGATGCCCCTAATTACCCAGACCATCGTGGGCGGGTTGGACGATGATGGTCCATCGCTTTGGGTGCTTGACGTTTTAGGTTCAGTTTTGCCAGATGATTACGCCGTGGTGGGTACAGGAACCGAAATCGCTATAGCCGTTATTGAAGAGGGCTACCGTAAAGACATCAAAGTTGCCGAGGCAAAAGATCTCGTTACGCGTGCCATTAAATCCGCCATTAGCAGAGACACCATGAGTGGCGACGGCATAGACATGCTAATAATAACAAAGCATGGTATGACTGAAGAATCAGTTAAATTCTAAACTTTCTTCTTTTTCAACAGTAGTAGGGCACAGGAGAATGTGCCTTGGAGGTCTAATTCATGGCGTTTGAACTTAGTCTTGAAGAAGGAAAACTTCTCATCCACCTTGCACGCGAAACCGTCAAGACTTACCTGCAAACAGGAAAAGCACCCAAACCACCCAAAGATACGCCTCAGAAGCTTTTCGAGAAATGCGGCGTTTTCGTCACTATAAACACGCTTCGCCGAGGCGAGGAGAGCCTGCGAGGATGTATAGGTTACCCCTATCCGACTCATCCTCTTGTGGATGCTGTTATCGATAATGCAATAAACGCCGCTACACAAGATCCGCGGTTTGACCCTGTAAGCATGGCTGAACTTGACCACTTAGTCTTTGAGGTGAGTGTTCTTACTCCTCCGGAGCCCGTGGACGTTCAAAATCCGAAAGAGTATGTTAAACAAGTTAAAGTTGGCGAACACGGCTTAATTGTTGAAAAAGGTCCCTACAAGGGGTTGCTGCTTCCTCAGGTGCCCGTTGAATGGGGTTGGGGGGAAGAGGAGTTTTTGTGTCAATGCTGCGTTAAGGCTGGCTTGCCACCGGATAGCTGGCTTACTAAAGGGACGAAAATTTATCGGTTTACCGCCATCGTTTTCGAAGAAGAAACTCCCTGCGGCGAAGTTAAGCGAAAAAGCCTCAGCGAAGCTTAACGAGTCGCTTCTTCGATTATTTCGACCGAGCGGCTTAAGCCGTCGAACTTGTTCGAAAACTTATTCAGCGCCTCAGTCGATTTCCTGTAAGCGGAATAGTTTTCATCGATCTCTCGAACTGCCGCAACAACTTCCGACTTGTTTTTCGCAATCAGGGAACAGTGCATGTCACGCAGTTTCGCAGCGTTCGCGAGTTGCTCGGGTTGAGTTGGCAGGCAAATACTAGGTTTAGCATATTTTATGGTTTCGAAGCATGTTATGTGACCGCCGCTGAAGACAACTATGAAGGCATCTTGCATGGCTTGAGCACGTTCTTGAGCGGTCAGCCAAGATTGGACTGTGCAGTTGCCGCGTTTGAAGGTTTTGCGTTCACCTGGGATGCCAAGGCTGATGATGCTTGTTGCGCCAAGTTCTTCGAAGGCTGGCACTAGCATGTTTAGAAGTTTTGCTCGGGTTCCATATGGTCCGCTTACGGGTGCGAATATGTGTTTTTCCGACACTTCCGTAGGTGATGTGTCGAAGAAGGAACCTACAAATTCGGTTTTCCCTGCGACTCCGACACGGTTTAAGTCACCTACATTGTATTCGCACACCGATAAGGGTGGTTTGTTATCGGGTATGATTATTCGGGTACAACTCTTGACGTATTGTTCAGTTACGCGTTCACCTGGGGAGAGAAAACTTGAGAATCCATAGCTTGGTCTTACAACGTTTGTGACGTAGACGGTTGGAATTTTCCATCTTTGCGCAAGCCTTAGAGCGTGGATGTCTCCGTCGGCGATGAGTAGGTCGGGTTTGACTTCGTGCAGGTGCTCACGCAGGTCGTAGTACCGGTGGATGGTCTCCATTGCACTCGAAGATTTCACTTCGAATTTTCCCGTTTCTCCGTTAAAAGTGGGCAATGGAAACAAGATGTTGATGAGGGATGCCGTGGTGATTACGCCGCTTGCGTTCTCGTACCAGGCAACGGGCGTGACAGGATAAACGTGCTTAAATTGTTTCTTAAGCAACTCGTACGCTCGGCCACCACTAAAGAAGAAAACTTCATGCCCCCGCTGTTCCAGCCGCTTCCCTAATGCCATCGTTCGTGAAGCGTGCCCTAGACCAAGTTCGGAGCAGCTGTATAGCAGTCGCATATCCCAAACATTGGAGGGTCCTCATATTTTACTTGTGCTCTCAAGCCGTAAGTCACAACATGAAAAGCATGCTGACGGAAAAGTTTTAAGGCAAATGGGCTTAGTAGCAGTTATGTTCCCACGTAGGATTTTGGAAGAAAAACTTCTGGCGCTTCTTGCTGAAGATGTCGGACTCGGCGACGTGACAACCGAAGCGGTTGTGCCTTCGGAATGCACGGCTCAAGCCGAAGTAATATCCAAAGCAGATGGTTTCGTCGCAGGAATGGAGGAAGTCACGATTCTTGCCGAGGCACTTGGCTTGGACGTAGACTGCCAGGTTTCCGATGGCGAAAAAATTACGAATGGCCAAGTTCTTATGAAGCTTGCAGGAGATGCAGCCACAATTCTCACGGTGGAACGCACTATGCTTAACCTGCTCTCTCGCATGAGCGGTATCGCGACAGCCACAAAAAGCCTCGCCGAGAAAATCCGCAAGGCAAAACTCAAAACGAGGGTCGCAGCAACGCGTAAGTCGGCGCCGGGTCTGCTTTACTTTGACAAAAAAGCTGTGAGCGTTGGCGGCGGCGATCCTCATAGGTTGCATTTGGATGACTTGATTCTCATTAAAGACAACCATATTGTGGTTGCAGGCAGCATGGCGGAAGCTGTGAAACGCGC
>DATJPJ010000210.1:0-3574 GCA_035506455.1 Candidatus Nanoarchaeia archaeon | reverse complement strand
AGAGCCGCTATGGCTTGGGCTCCGCCGACCTTGTAGATTTCTGTTACGCCACAGAGGTCTGAGGCAACTAGAACCAATGGGTTAATTTTGCCCTCTACATCCGACGGAGAACAAACAACAATCCGAGACACACCCGCAATCTTGGCAACCAACGCAGTCATAACCACAGTGCTAGGATAAGCCGCTTGACCACCTGGAACATAACAACCCACACTCTCAATGGGACGTAGAACAGTTTGTACCATGATACCTTCGTTAAAGGCTTTGACTTCAGTGTCAACAAGCAACTGCTTCTGAAAGACGCTGACTCGGTGCTTCATGAATTCTATTGCCGCAACCTGCTCTCGTGTGACCCTGCTGTAGGCTTCTTTGATTTCATCTGGACTGACTTTTAGTGTTGATTGGGTAAGTTTGGCTTTGTCAAATTTGAGCGCAAAGTAAAGTAGAGCTTTATCACCCTCTGCTCGAACTTGACTGATAATGTTTTTTACATTGGCTTCGAGGTCAGCAGTGGTTTTTTGGTCAACCTGCTGCCTCTTAAACCAGTCTTTTGGTAGCTGTTTTGAATTCCAAACTTTGACGTCTAGTCCTTTTTGCATCGATTTTCGTTTCTCCGTGCAATCTCATCCAGCGCCAACACCTGTCGCGGTTCATAGACGACTAAGCCCTGGGCGATCTTGCGGATTTTGGGGAGCAACCCAATGAAGCAGTCTTTTTCGATAACTGTATTCACGCCTACCCAAGCGTCGTCTGCCAACGGTGAAATAGTCGGGTTTTTGAGAGCAGGCAACTCTGTTAGCAGTTTTTGGAGGTTCTCTTTTCTAACGTTGACAAATATGTGGATTCTCTTAGAGCCATCGACAACCCCCTTGAGCAACGCAACAATGTCGTAGATTTTTTCACGTTTTTCAGGGTCATCAAGAGCTTTCTTGTTGGCAATTAAAATTGCTGCCGATTTCATGACGGTTTCAATTATTCGGAGGTTGTTGGCTTCAATCGTTGTGCCTGTCTCGGTTACGTCCATAATGCAGTCGCTGTTTTCTGGTGGCTTTGCTTCCGTAGCGCCGAAAGAAAGAAAGATTTTTGTGCGTGAATTGTCGCCTTTTCTCCACCATGGCGTAACAAGCATAGGATCAGAATCACCGAAGCGTTTCTTGTATTCGGGCAGGTTTTTGAGGTATTCGGAGGCTATGTTGAGGTATTCGGTGCTAACTCGGAAGTTCTTGCCCTGCGCCCAAATGGATTCCATGAACTCGCCTAAGGTGGTTCCTGGAGGGACACTGTTGGGGACGGCGATGACTAAGCGGATTTTGCCGTATTCGAGGTTCTGAAGAACTTCAACGTCAGCACGATTTTCTCTAACCCAGTCTTCTCCTGTGATGCCTATGTCCTGTAAACCTTCACTAACAAAAACTGGGATCTCTTGGGGTCGTAGCACCTTCAGTTCTATTTGTGGATCATTAATGGTTGGGCGGTAAGTGCGTTCTGAGGCGCCGATTTTGAAACCTGATTTAGCGAAGAATTCAGCTGTTGCTTTTTCAAGGGAACCTTTCGGTATTGCAAATTTCAATTTTTCCATAATTTTTCACCATAACATTTAGAGAGTATTCTCAAGGGATTTGTTTTACAGAGAACGTTTTGCTGCGAGGTTGCGTCTAATTTACAATAACAAATCGTCTTTAAGCTTTTAATGAAGGCAATCGCCTTGTATGAACGCAATCCCTCATGATACGTCACTAAACGACACCACAACGGCTGTCTTCCTAATAAACCTGTTTCTGATATTTAACTGTCAAACAAGGGAACGCGTCTAAAAGGTGGCTGGTTTGGGCTTCTTTATTTCAAATACAATTGGTGGTACTGAGTTACGGGTCTCCAACTCAATACTGAGTAAGCCCTGTAGGATTCCACGCCAGATTTCGCAGTCGTTGATAAAAGGTGTTTTTATCAGCAAAAATTTGTCTTTAAGGTAGAAATCTCCGAAGCCCTGAACTTTGAGGCGCTTGAAAACGGCTTCCCAGTTCTCTTTTTTACTGGCATCTACGCCAAGAGTTGATTGGATTGAGACTTTTAGGGCATCGCCCATGTGGTTGCCGACTTCCGCCCATTTCTCTTTGGGAATCTGCTGTGTTAAAATGTTTATCAATTCGACGTTAACAAAAGCGATCCTGCTGATGCCACAGTAGTATTCGCCTGGGAAACGCCAGTCATCTACGTTCATGTTCTTGTAGATGTCAAGTAGTTTGGATATGAGCGGTTTTATTCCGGGTTCTTTGCCTTGTGCAATCAGTGATTCTATGAATTCTCTTTCGTTGCGCTCCAAAATGATGGTTGTACGTTTGATTTCGTCGCCTTTAATGAGAGCATCTGGGAGTCTGGGTTTATTGTCTTGCATGGCAAGCTCTATTTTTTAGACATATCTAATATGCCTTATGTATTCTAGAAGCATATTCAAACTCAACGTCTAAAGAACGTTAATAAAACACGTACCGACTATTTGGGTCGCCGATGAAGAATCTAAAAAGCTGACTGAATGATGCACTCTAGGGTATCTGAGGCAAAATTTTGGGATTAAGTTATGGCTTTCTTTCTGATCAAGTAAATCAGCATTACCAAACCAACAATTAAAAGCACTACGCCGATGCCTATGGAAACAAAGTATTCGAGACCAAGGACATCAGCCATGACGTATGGTACGTATGTTGGGCCTACAAAAATCAACAGAACCGCAACAACCGTTAAAGCTATTCTATTAAATTTGGATTCTATGCCACTAACTTGTTCGTTTTCAACTTCGTTATTTTCAGTCATGCGACGCCCAACTTAAGACTCTTCAGGTTGATTGTTTTCTACCAAACCTTCTTTTATCTCTTTTCCTAACGCCTTCATTAAAAACTTGAAAACAAGAAAGCCAGCGCCTTTATCGGCCTTAAAACCCATAGTTGTGCCCAATAGACTGACACCATCGATTTTTCGTTCCTTCGCCAGAGCCAAAGTTAAGCCAGTTCCACCAACGATTCTACCTTTGCTATAGATCACTCCGCCCTTCTCCATAAACTCCGTCGCCAAACGAGGCGAAGTAGCTGCTATGAACACCTGCGTTTTGTCTTCAGTTATCGGAACGCCTCCCATGGTTATGATGAAGTGACAACCGAGTTCTTCCACAAAATCAAGCACAGAATCACAGACACTATAGTGGGCAACTACGTCGTCGAAAGAGGGCTGGATTTCCCCTGTCATGATGACAAGGTTGTTTTTCTCCATCGGAGCATAGAAGAATTCGTAACGGGGAAGGTGGGCAATACCTTTGGTTGTTATGCCTATGTAATCTGGAAAAGTAGGCGAGTAAAGTTCCGCAAACGGCTTGGCGTCGCAGAACTTTATGAGCAGGTGAGCCGCTATCCGCCCGACGTTGCCGAAACCTGGCAGACCCTGAACGAAGATGGGGTTGTCAAGGGACGGAGTTGAAAGTTTACGTAAATACGGCTTATCCAAAGTGAACCATCCAAGCCTTAGGAAAATAGACTCGACACTAAAAGGCTTTTGCTGAAATTTGAAAGTGAAACTATTAATA
>DATJPJ010000209.1:0-6479 GCA_035506455.1 Candidatus Nanoarchaeia archaeon | reverse complement strand
TCTCTTCGTGTCCCTTGAAGGGGTCGAGTGCTTTTATGTTTTTGAGCTCCTCAAGGGTTCTTACAAAGACGGCTACCTTGAAAGCTAGCACTTGGCCAAGTTTTGTTTCAATTTGCTTCTTGACTGCTTCAGGGTCTGAAGTATCGGCTTGAAAGATTATGTTGCCGCTTTGTTTGAATGTAGAGACATCGCGAAAGCCTAAGCATGAAAAGGCGTCCTGCAATGTTGTTTTTGTGACGATGTGACCTCCGACGTTAATGCCTCTTAAGAAAACAACGAAACAGGCCATGGAAGCGGAATGCTTCAGCCGGATAAATAAGTCTGCCTACTAATCTATGTCAACTAAGTCTCTCAGTATTGTCCGAGTTGCCCGTGCCAATATCGTCTTCTAGACCGCCAATACAAGATCCGCGCCACAGCAACTCCGAGCGTAACGATCAGCAAGATCACTAGAAATTCGCCTGGGAAGTAGCCGATTCCTCCGGAAAAAAAGAAGTAGAAAAGCACCACGGCGACAATTAGCCCTATTGGAAGCATGAGTACAATTCCAAGGTACCGTGACCACGTGGGCGCGCCTGTCCTGCCCATGCCTCCACCTCCTCCGCCGCCCTGTGCGTTTTGTCGCTGTTCCTGAATCTGTTTGAGTCGTTCCTCGGATAGGTAGTATTTGCCGTTAACTTCTACGAAGATACCTGTTTGTCCAAGTCTACGATGCATGGCTTCCTCAAAACGGGGAGGCAAGCCTAATTCTTGGATGGTCATGGCTTTTTCTGGGCTAGTCGCTCCTTTTTGGCGAAACGTCTGGATGATTGCTTGGAGTCGTTGACGCCATTGCCCTTGGTTTCTAAACACGTGTTTTCCTCCTGCGTTAAGGTTTTGTGTTCTCCGTTTCTTCAAGGCCTTGCATGATTCTTTCCGCAAGTGCTCTCATGGTGTCTGCTTTGACCATGGTGATGCCCCTTCTGTTTCTGCCTGACATGACGAGTAGAAGGTCGCCTGGTTTTAGGTTTAGTTCTTTGCGTGCGTCTGCGGGTATGACGACTTGTCCTCGGTCGCCGACTTTGACTGTGCCATAGATGTGAGGTTCTCTTTCAGACATTTTAAAACACACTTTTCCTATATTTCATATTGGTATGAAAAATGTATTTAAACGATTTCCCAAATTTAACCACACTTCAATCTACTTATGAAACTGTTGGAAGCTCCACAATAAAGGTGGAGCCCCTACCCACCGTACTTTTCACCGAGATATTGCCTTTATGGGCCTCCACGATTCTTTGGCAAATTGCCAATCCAAAACCCATGCCTTTCGCTTTCGTTGTGAAGAGTGGTTGGAAGATCAATTTTTGATTCGCTTCGGATATGCCTGCCCCGGAATCGGCGAACGAAATCCTGACAAATCCGCCTTCTTTTTCACTCTTAACAATTAGTTGTCCTCCGTCGGGCATTGCGTCCGCAGCGTTTCTTGCGAGGTTTACAAAAACTCTTTTCATTTTGGCTACGTCAATTTTGATTTCAGGCGTGTCCTCGGTTATGTTCACAACTTCAATGTTGGAGGGAAACGCGACCGTGGCGAACGCTTCTGTTGTAATTCTTTTTGGAGTGGTCTTTGATAGGTCTAACGTTATGTTTCGTGAGTAATCGAGTAAGTCACTTATGATTTTGTTTGAGTGCTCCACATTTTCTTCAATTATCTGAAGCATCCTCGTTCCAGTCTCATCCATTTGAGCAGCATATTTTTTCTTCAAGTAGTATGCAGCGCTAGAAATGCCTGTTAGAGGATTCCGCAGATCATGCCCAACCATACCTGCAGTGGTTCCAATTGCTGCAAATCTTTCTGCGACTTTTAGTTTTTCTGTTCGTTCAGCAACCTCTTCTTCAAGGTGTTTCGAATACTTCTCGATGGTTTCCTGCATTTGTTTTCGTTTTTCAAATTCTGCATAATTCGATCTCCGGTATGAGTGTAGTTGCCATGAACTCATCGCGGCGATTATGTTTGCGAGAAACATGCTTAGAAACAACGTGAACAGGATCGAGTTTTCTGGAGACTTTAGGATGAATATGATTATTAATGATTCTCCGATGGTTGCGGCAGTTGCCAGAATACTTTGGTAGCGGAATCTGAAAGGCACAACCAAGTATAGCAGAAAGACTGCTACGATGGTGATGATTGTTTGAACTATGAAAGCTTGAGGGCGCAGCGCATTAATTATTCCTGAGCCGATCATGATAAAGATGCCAGAAGAGAAAAGAATCAGATCATAGGAGCGGTAACTCTTGACCCGGCCTATGTATACGAATTCTAAACTGGTAACTGCCAAGAGAACAATTCGCAGGGCTAAGATGCCGAAGAAAATTGTTGACAGATTAAAGAACACGTAGTCATTTGCAATGAGGCTTATCAGCGGAATGGCGAAAAGCAGTATGCCAAGTCTCGCGTGGGTTATGTCGGTGTCTCGGTAAAACTTCCTGTAATTTTCTTCGTTCACTTCGATTGGTTTTTTGAATCGGAGTCGCTCAAGCATGAAAACTGGCATCTCTTCTGGAACTTTGATGTCAATGTATTTTTAACTTGTGGATCACAGCTATGTCTCCGAAAAAATTTCGCCGACATTATTTACGTGTCCAGTTTGTCAGAGTGAATCGCTAACAAATTTGTGTTTGGTCGAATTCATAACGTAATTGTGAGGCTGGACAAGAAAAAAAATAATTGTCTAGCCTTGATGCGCCTGGGTGTTATTTGAAAAGCGGGTTAGCATTGGGTGTTCTTTGATCTTAGTTGAATA
Source organism: Candidatus Nanoarchaeia archaeon (assembly GCA_035506455.1). GTDB lineage: Archaea > Thermoproteota > Bathyarchaeia > Bathyarchaeales > Bathycorpusculaceae > JADGNF01. Next base: position 3,693 of record DATJPJ010000209.1, on the reverse strand, counting down.
AGAAAGAATATGGAAGAATTTTGCTCTTTATTTCTTTTTGAAGTACTGTTTCAGCGGCTGCCAGTACCATTCGTCCCAGCCCTCCGCCAACTCGCTTTTCTGAGCAGCGGGAATGTTGCTGTGGACCATTGTGATTTCGGTACCTTCAGGAACCTTTTTGAAAGTGAGTTCAAACTTGGAGGGTGGGTAGCCTTCCGGCCAATCGGTGTCCTGCCATTCCTGCACGAGGCATTTTCCGGGTTCGAACTGCAGGAATTTGCCAAAAATGTAACCGTCCCACGCCGTGAATTTGCCGTCGACTTTAGCTTTGCCCGTGGCTTTGCTGCCTGTAAACGCAGAGTGTTTTTTTGGATCCACAAAGGCCTCGTAGACTTCCTCGGGCGAGGCGGGTATAATCACTTTTTGTGTTAAGGTTGTGGTTTCTACCTTCATAGAATTCGCCTAATTTCACTATGGCATGATTCGCTTTTAACTTTGATGTTTCGTCTTTAACCCCAAGAAGACAACGTTAGTTTTGCTAAAGTACGACGAGTGCAACTCCCAGCACTGTTAATGCTATGCTGAAAGCCACTTTCTTTGACACATGCTCAATCTGCCGAAGCATGAAGTAGCCGAATATGACGACGAAGATGGGTTCAGTCGATATGAGGGGGTTGGCGATTGCGACATTGTCAAAATGGAACGCGGCATACGTGAATAGCCAGCAGATGGCTTGCCCAATTCCTGCTATCCAGAAAAACCTCAGGTCTCTTTTCAGGTTCAGTTCTGTTCGCGTTTGCCTCGAAGCAACAAGAATTAAGCCGTAAGGCAAGAGCGAAAAGGTATAGGCGACTGCAACCCCGAATATGGGGGCGTCAGAAACTGTTAGGGCGTACTTTCCGATTACGCTGCCTATCGCTATGGTTATTCCGCCCGTGATTGGGAAAATCCAGTGTTTTAAGCCGTCTTTTTCTCTGCACCCTTCTTGACGGCAGTACTGCAGGAATACGACGCCTAAGGCTATGCAGGCGATGCCGATCCAGTTTGGCCCCGTTAATGCTTCGCCAAGGAGGATTACGGCAAGCAATGCGCTGTAGACGGGGTATATGGAGAATACGGCTGAGTTTGTTGAAGCTCCAAGTTTATTCAAGCCTTTATAGTAGAAAAGGCGAACGATACCCGGCGAGAGGAAACCGCTCAAGGCGAAGAGCATAACGCCTTCGATGGTCACTGTTTCTTGCCAGACCAGGCCTAAGGCAAGGGGCCACAGAACGAGCATTCCGACTGATGTTATTATGAGGCTCATGTTGAAGGAATTAGAGCCGGCAGAGTTACGCCTAACAATAACTACAGAGATAGCGGAAGTTGCCGCGGCAAGCAACGCAAATATGGCGCCGATCATGAGTTTCATTGCAAAGAATGCGGTTTGGCTTATTAAAGCAAACCTTGTAAATTTTGCAGTCATAAAGTTGCTATTATCATGACGTGGACCGTCCGGGATGCGTTTAGGTTGAGCGCGGTTATCCTAAAATACAAATACGAGTTGTGCCCATAAACCATTGAAGCGTGAATTGATGGGCGATACCTCAGAACGAGAATTCATGGAAAAAGTCGTCGACATAAAAACCAAAACAAGCAAAAACGCCTCCGACATAAAAAATGATTTTGCCAAAATGCAGAAGCTAAAAGCGGAAGCACTAAAGAAAACTGAAGAGCTAATGCGGTCCGCGGAAGAGGATTTGGAAAAGCTTGAGCAGAAAATTGTGAAAAGCAAAGATTTGGTGCCTGAATCCAGACAAAGACTGAACGTCGAAATCGCGGCGTCAAAGAATGAAATAAAAGAGAAGTACGCTGAGTTAAAGAAAAGAATTTCAGCAGCTATAGTTCCGGAATAGACTTGCAACTCAGTCGCTTTGAGTTCGCGAGCGCTTGACTCTTTCGCCAGTTAGCAAACGAAGCCAAGAATCTACGCCAGATTTTTTGTAGCTGTGTGCAAACAGTCACACAACCTTATGAAGCTATCAACACAAAGCCTGCACTATGAAGCATTCTTTTTTTGTTCAAGGGAGGTGGAAGTTACAATGAATAAAATGGACCCAATGGTAGCTGCGTCGAATGTATACAAGCTTCTAAACGAGAATGAACGAGTCCGAGTGTTAGAAGTGATTTTCAAACCAGGTGACAGTGCAAAGATGCATCATCACCCCGACCACGTCGCTTACGCTTTGAAAGGAGGCAAGATGAGTCTCACCACGGGCGGAAAACAGCAGGAAATTGAAATTAAAACTGGGGAAGTCATGTTCCTCAAGGCGCAAGACCATGAAGCAAAAAACATTGGAAAAACTACACTTGACTTGTTAGTCGTGGAATTGAAAGAATAAACTTCCTTGGCTCGCGTTTAACGGAACCAAGCGCCGCTTGAATTCCAGAATAGCTTCGAGCAAGGGAGTGTTTATTTTTTCATATTTCTTTTTTTCTGATTCTTCTCCAAGCGGCTTTGTTTGTTGCCTTGTGTAAGTAAGGCACAAGAGGGAAATAGGGAATCCAATGCGCCAAGAATGCTATCCTTGTCATTTAGTCTAATTCTATGTAATGCAGATTTAAGACTCTTCGTTAGGGGATTTGAATATTGGTCTCCACATAGCAAGGTCTTATATTTACAGGCGTTGAAATAAAAATTAGGGAATCCAGAGAACTAAAGAAGAAAAATCCGTGCTTCCAAAAATAAAAAATTCTGAGATAATTAAACCAGTTTTGATTGTTTCTCTAGTATTAGTTGTTATAGCTGTAATGATAGAAACAAAGTTTGCCAAAATCAATACCTTGTGGCTTATTTTTCCACTTTCAGGGATCCGAATCTCTACCGTAGCTACCGCAATAGCATCCTTCTCTATTGTCTTATTTTTGCAAAGAACAAACACGTTGAAGTCGGTTTACTTCGCAATATTAGCAGTAGTTGTTCCGATGGGCTTGTATGAAATTGTGTGGTACTACATCGCGGTTACCCACACGGGATGGGATTTGAAAATTTTAGAGTTTGCTGCACTTTTCGGTTGGGTTCTTCTTGGTATAAGAGAAGTTTTTCGAACACGCCCTCCAAGGTTTTCAATGTTACTCTACGGAGTGTTCGCGATTTCTATGGTAGTATGGGTGGCAGACGGATTTCAATTCAACTACGCAGGCATTCCCACTTTCAATGTTACTGCAGAGATTCTCAATGTTGTGAGCAAAGGATCGCTCTTTTTCGCCTACGCCCTCCACATAGGTAGTGTCAAGTCTTAAAACAAATCTATTGTAACGTCAGTTCCAATTTTTCTTGTCCATTTCAACGCTATGCAGGCTTAAGACTTGCTAGTATTCTTTTGTCTGTGTCCTTCGATATCGAAATTCTAAAATCATGATGTAAGACTTCTGAGCAAGTTAAGCTAGAGTTTAAGTATTACTTTTTTGTGAGTCTTACTTGGTGACAGGTATGACATGCGAGGTTGCAGTTACCAGGAAAGGTCAAGTAACAATACCAGTGGAACTACGCAGGAAGTTCGCTATCGACGAAAGCTCCCGAGTGCAAATAATTGAGGAAGACGGCGAAATTGTGATTCGCAAATGTGTGAGCATCTTTGACCTTGCAGGCAGCGGTGCCGCGAAGGGAAATGTGGAAGAACTAAAGAAGATGTTAGATCAAATGAGGGACGAAGATGCCGAATAGGCTTCTCT
>DATJPJ010000208.1:0-2815 GCA_035506455.1 Candidatus Nanoarchaeia archaeon | reverse complement strand
TCCAATCTAACTTCCTCTACGCCCTTTTGTTTGAATATCGCTTCGGCTTCCATCATCAACCGTTGCCCGACTCCCATTCGCCTAAAACTGAACCCCACATCTATCGTCATTATATGTCCGGAAAGTCGATTTTTTGTTAAGTCAATTCTAGCAATAATAAAACCCGCAAGTTCGCCATCTACTCTGGCCGCCAAACTCAAAGTGTTGTAATCCAGTAACAAAAAGCCAATTTGTTGCTTCGAGAAAGCTTCTTCTTGGAAGCATTGTTGCTCAATCCGGTAGAAGTCGTCAAACATGATTATTGACGCATCTTCTATAGTTATTTTCGCGGTCATTCGTTTGCCTAAACATAATTCTTCGTAAACCGATTTAGCTTTTTTCCGATAAAAGACGCGAGTCGGCAGATTTTTTAGTCCGGACTAGCTAGACCTTACCTGCAAGTTTTAAGGTGATTTTTATGCCTAAAAAGAAAGTTGCCGAACAAACAAAAAACGCGGAAGAAGAAGAAACTACAACGGTGGTAACACCTGATGTCTGTATTGATCATGATGATAAGATGTTCTACATTGACGTCGAATTACCTGGAGTAGCCAAGGAACACGTTGACCTTTCAATTGGGGAGCAAAGTGTGTGCGTCGAAGCGGCACGAGGTGACATGGTGTATCTGGGCTGTTTTAGTTTGGCGCACGTTGTGGATGAAAACAAGGCGAAAGCAAAATTTGAAAACGGTTTGCTGCAAATTGAAATTCCACTTAAGTCCCCGATAAAAGGTAAGAGAATTCAAATAGAATAAGGCGAAAAACGGCTTTCCTTTCCTCATTATTTCTTTTTTATTTCCTCTTTAGCCATTAGTTCATCGTAGTATTTTCTGCATTGGTCCATGGAAACGCCGTGTCTTTGACAGAAAACCGCGAGAACTTTCTCTTTAGGCTCTTTTGCTTCTTTGAGCATTTCTTTCAATTCGTTGACGTAATGTTTTTCTCCCTTTGGCGTCGGTTTCTCTTTAGGCATAAAAATGTCCTTCCTGCGTTAATTGCTGGTAATCAGATCATCAAGAATATAATGATTTCTAGTAAGGGTTCAAGAATACCGGTTTAGTTCCATAGGAAAGCATCATTACGACCGAGCAACGAAACGCTTATGGTCAAAAAAATGCACTTGGAAAGAGCTGCATAGATGAACGCGGCCCTTTCGCTGCGCATGTTTGCTAAGCTGATTGAATTTTCAATGGAGCATTCTTTTTGCTTGAAATTCGGTACTCGACGAAGGCTAAACCAAATACGCCTACGCCCATAGCAATCCACATTAGAGTTGATGTTACGTCAAACATTTCCCATCTACATCCTTATGTTTTTTCGTTTGTTTGTTTAACTTATTTTTAAAGTTTTTGCTCTTTAGTGCAACAATTGACATCTAAACGCAGGATTTCTTAAAAATTCGTTTTCTCTTGAGAGTTTGTATTGTCTTGGGGCAATTACACATTTCCTGAGTTCAAATTTTGCTCACTCGAAGCGCTTTCCACGGAGCGAAACGTCTATATTTGTAGATAGAAACTCCTTTTCGAACGAGCCGGTGGGCCCGTAGCTCAGTCAGGCCAGAGCGGCGGACTCTTAATCCGTAGGCCGCGGGTTCAATTCCCGTCGGGCCCGCCACTTTTATCTGCATACGTGCTTTTTTTAGAATCTAAGTTGTCCATGTTCAGCGTTCAGTTAAATGCCGATTATGTCCTGGCAAACTCCAGTTTTTGATGGGTCGGGCTTAATTTATCCTTGCAAAACGGTCACGAAGCCGCCCATGAATCCAATTTGGCCAGGTTGCCCGTCAGTTCCAGTTGTCATCGCCCATCCTCCAGCATCGGTGTCACAGGCGTCTGTGCACCACCAACGATAGATGCCAGCTTCGTTTTCAGTAAATTGAAAGTGAGACACTGCTGGAACCCCGTCCGTTTGGCTTGCTGGTATCTGGAAGTCTACGTTCAAAGTTGGGCTTGTAAAGCTATGTTGCCCGTTGTCATAGTTCACGACCGTAAGATTAACTGTTTGACCTGCGTAGACGGTGAAGTTGCATGGAACAAAAGTGTCGTGGGTTTGATTGTCAGGACCCAGAGTCAAGTCAGATTCAACCATTAAGGTTATGTCCGCATATTTCGCGTTTGTCAGACTAATTGTCGGCGAGGCTGGTTTCAAGCTGTTCTCGATTTCCATTCCAAGCACGATGGCGGCTGCCATGACGACGAAAAAAGCAACCCAAACTATTCTGTGCCATTCGAGCTCTTTTACCAAATCGCTCACCTCCTACTTATAGTATCTATTGTTTCTCCATAACAGTGTTATATGATTCGAGAGATATACGCGTTTTCATCAAATATTGCTTAATCATTCCACAACGTGCTATCTTGGTTTCTCCTGAAATATGCCCTCAAAATTTCAAACAAGTTATTCAGTTTTTCTTTTCAAGACTGAGGAGCACTGGAGTTGTTAGGAGAAGAAGGCAAAGGAGGAGAGTCCTTTAACCTTTCCAGTGCTCTTTCAGTCCAGATTCCGCGACTCCCCTCTCTCCTGAGAACGAAGCCGCTTCTTGATGCACGTTTATTTTTGTATATAAAACTTATCCAATAACAAGGCGACTGTACCTTTTTCTGAGGTAAATCAAAAAATTTTCTCCAATATTTATATTAGTTTGTTTTTTATGTGCAAAAGATGATTAGAGGTACCGGTTCTATCCTTTCAGTATTTTGTGACCTCTTGGCTCCTCTTAGTTGGCAAACGTCGAAGAAAAGTTAGGAAAAATGTGTTGCTTCCTGCTTCAGGCTAAG
>DATJPJ010000207.1:0-6949 GCA_035506455.1 Candidatus Nanoarchaeia archaeon | reverse complement strand
TGACAATGAAATAGGTTAATAGTGTATCAAATACAATTTTATACTTAAGCTTTACCAATTTAGACCCTTTGAAAAGTTTGGAGACGTTTTTCGCTCCATATCACGAATGCAGCGCTTTGCTTTCGCCAATCTTGCAACACGAGCCTGTGCATAATAGACTTCATCTAATAATTGAAGCTCTGTCGAAAAATGGGGAAACATGAATTCTGAATTCATATTGTCAAATCGTAAACCAGTTAAGTACTTTATGGAATATTGATGGTCACGGATAGGAAAACTCATGAAAATAACTAATGCAACCAAAAGGAAAACACTTGAACGCAAAATGGCAGAAGTATTCGAAGATGAGGCAAAGTCACTTACTGCAGAACATAGAAAAATTATGTTTGATGACCTTGTTTCTTCATTTGAAAATAGGTTGATCGCCTTAAACCGAGCTCAATCAAAGTCAGAGTTTCTAGCCGTAATCGAGAGGGAAGTACACCTTGAGACGCAGTAAACTTGAAACTTACATTGGAATTCTTCGCGTTCTAGCCCACAAAGGACCTCTGAAACTGACCCACATAATGTACAAAGCCAACGTTAATTGTAAAGTTCTAAAAGAAAACTTGGACTACTTACTCAAACAGGATTTAGTTCAGGAACGTGTTATTGGAAAAGGCAAAGTAGTTTTCGCGGTAACACAAAGAGGAATCACGGTCTTAAAGTACTTCCATGAACTCGAACAGGCGCTTCCTGTTGTCGAAGAATCCAGGAACCATGCAGCCATTCCTTACTAGATAAATAGATTCGTAACAGAAATCGCAAGGCAATTGCCCGAAGACGGATTGCTAGTGAAATGGAAGCCCCTGCTATACCAAAATAACATGAATTCCTATTCCGACAAACTGCAGTTTGAAAAAGAATTACGAAGTAATAATTTCTTTTTCTTTTGGCGTTAGATTTTTGATTGCTGGATCATCACAACTTTTCTTTCTCCAGCTTATCCATCCACCGCATTTTCTGCAGAAAAATGGAACGCATTTCTCAGCCACTATTAGTTCGAAATAGGCAAATGAAACAACAAGTCTAAACCAAAATCCAGCGAAGCCCGCTAATAAGCTTGAAGCCACGGACAATACTGGCGAAATGCCGAGGACTGTGTACAAGGTAGTGCTAACTGCCTGTGAAGCGCCTGCTAAGGCTACACCTTGACCCTGGATATTGCTTACAATCGTGTTTGTTATAAGAACTTTGTCAAAACCGATGCTAGTTCCCAAAGCGTAAAAGACAATCAATAAAACGAATACATTACTCAATCCAGCGATGGTTTGATAAAAAACGGGTTTGACGATTCCTCTCGGATTTTCTTTAATGGACATTATACCGTCGTGGAATTCCTGTATTTGATCCTTCAGCTTCTTCTTAAGAGCATCACCAGCTTCCTGACCTCTCAACTTGCAGACCAATTTGTGAATTCCGCCTGCTAAGACATTAGTTGCTCTTATATTGACCGCTAAAATTAGAACTAAAACGAGCGGCAAAGTCAAGAAGAGCAAAGTTAACAGAATAGCCGACGTAACAACCCCGCTTATTGTATAAAAGGAAAGCAAAAGAGTTATGCCAATAATCAAAGAACCAAGTATAAACAAAAGCTCTATAACATCTTTTATTATGATGGCTGCTGTGGCTTTTGCGCCGTGGATATTGTCTTCCGTTGCCAAGAGGTAAGTTTTAAACAAATCCCCGACCCATCCGCCAGGAATCAGAGTGTCAACGAATTGCCCTATCCAAGTTAATTCAAAAACTCTCCAAAAGCCCACTTCTACTTTGAGTGTCTTGAGGATCGCCCTCCACGATAATGCGTCAAAAATGACACTGGATATCACGGCTACGAATGCTAGAACGTAAATGGGAAGTATCGTTCCGCCTATGACCACGCTCACTTGAGTGAAATCCGTGAAGAGAAAGAGGTAAACGAGAAATGCCGCGAACCCTATTACTGCTACGATTGATACCCATTTTTTGAAAGGCTGCGGTTTCTCCATTTCCTTCACTTCAATTTGAGCCTATTTGAGCAATGAAGGAAATTTCTCAACATTTCTTCAACACGAAGTGATATGGTCAAAAATCATGTGACCTCAAAGACATCAAACAATGCAAAACTTAAGCTTATGTGGAAGTAAAAAAAGTTTGCCAAGGAAAAATGAATTTCTAACAACTGGTTATGAGAAAAAGCGCAAATCTGATGTAGCAAAGCCCTATCGGAGACTTCAGTAAAGCAGCCGGCAAAACGGGACAACCTAACAGAATGCACCATTCAGAAACCTATTTCTACCTAATTGCAAACATAAATGCCAACATAACGTCGGCGGTATCCCTTTGATTGACCAACTCTTCATCTCAATGCTTCTCGGCTTAATTCAGGGTTTATCCGAATGGCTACCTATAAGCAGCACCGCACACCTTCGAATCGCAGAACATTTTCTGGGTTTCCAAGCAACTCCACTTTTCAACGTGACCCTGCACATAGGCACACTTGCAGTTGTCATATTCTACTTCAGACACGACATCAAAGGCATCCTAACCGCACTAGTTCGCTTGGAGTTTCGATCAGAGTACGGCAGATTCATACCTCTAATCATTGTCGCTTCAATACCTACAGGCGTAATAGGCATACTCTATGATTTTTACCTCGGAGATAGTTATCAAACGTTCCTAATAATGGGCATAACTTTCCTAATCGGCGCTACTTTATTGATTCTTTCTAGATTCAGCAAAGAAACTCATAACGAAATTACATACAAACAAGCACTCATTATGGGCACAGCTCAAGGCGCTGCAAGTTTCCCTGGACTCTCACGCAGCGGAGCAACCATAAGCAGCGGTCTGCTACAGGATATTAAACGCGAAACAGTCTTCAAGTTTTCTTTTTTGCTCTCTATTCCAGCCGTAATTGGCGATCTAATTGTCGAAGGCTACCACGAAAGAGGCAGTTTGGTCGCCCAAGGCGCCGGTGTAAGTACAACCAATTTATTAATTGCACTGGCTTTCACGGCAATTACTGGCTACTTCGCAATAGTCTTGGTTAGGAAGCTTGTTCTGACCAAACGCTTCCACTACTTTGCGGTGTACACGTTTGCCCTTGGAATTGCGCTCATCATCTTTTCTTTCATAGGTGTCTAACGAGTGTTCGTTTAGCGGTACAAATTAGCAAGCGACCCAATTGGAAAAAAAATAAAATCAGGTTGATCGGTTAAGGAAAGTTAAATACGTCTACACAGTTATTTCGCATACAACAAACGGAATTTGTGAGAGAGCTCATGTCGCAAAAACTTCGTAGATACACGTTAAAATCCAAAGAATCAAAACAGATTCTCGCCCAAGCATCTGAGAAATTAAAAATCAACCTCGAGAAAATGTTTGGTTCCAAGGCATCTGTGGAGGTTGTTGAAGGAGATTTTGGCGACTTGCTCCTCTTCGACGGAAAGCCAATTCTTTTTAGGACAAGCGGCGAAGTCCTGCCAACGTTAGTGTCCACAGAAATCATAACTTTGTTGCCAAAAGCCGTTGTCGACATGGGTGCCGTTCGTTTCGTCTGTAATGGGGCTGATGTTATGGCACCCGGCATAATTCGTTATGAGGGCACTTTTAGCAAAGGCGATTTGATAGTCGTAGTGGATGTAACTCATGGTAAACCCTTAGCGGTTGGCGAAGCTTTGGTAAGTTCCGAAGAGGCAAGAAATACAAAGCAAGGTCCAATGATCAAAAGCAGACATTACGTTAGCGACAAAGTCTGGAATTCTATTAAAAAGTTTTCCGAGTAAGACAATCGAGTGCCGCTTTATAGCGTGATTTCCCGGATGAGAAATCTTTTCAAGCTATTTCCATTTGGTTAGGATTTCTTCCCGTTGAAAAGTTGCCTTAGCAAGAGAGAATAACACTGCATCCGCTACTGCCAAGCCTGCCCCCGTGACTAGTCCAAGGATTAGATTTGAGAGAGTGGTGTTTGTTGAGGCGAAGATAACCAAAAAGAGCAGCGGCAACACAACAATGCCCCCTAGTTGCTGGGCGGCGCGTATGTCATTCACCCTCGAAGAAATGATGACGTTAGCTTCCACACTCAAGACACATGCCAAGGGCGCCATCAAAAACATTACCACTATCCAATAGAGGTTAGGAAGAAGAAGAACCCCGAAATTTCCATAGGACCAAGCGTCCATAATGCTCACGTAGAAGGCTGCTCCGATGAATGTTACGGCCAAGCATGGGATAAAGGCAGCAAGGCTTTTACCCAGAAGCAATTCAGCATCGGTCGTAGGGGTAGCCAAAAGAGGCTCAAGACTTTTCTCAATTTTCTCGCCCACAAAACTGTATGAAGCGATAATTGAGGGAAGAATAGTAGGAATTAAAACAAAGTATACGGATCCTACGTTCGCAATACGGTTAGCCGCATCCACCAGGGCTGCCTGGGATAGGTTAGCGCCTTGCGATTGAGCAGTTAAAGCCAAAATGAATGTGATAGGTAAGACAACACCTATAATTATAGGCAACGCAACGAGCGAATAAAGAACGTACTTGTTCTTTCTAAAGACGCTTAGGTCCTTTTTGGTTACGATCCAAGATTTTGAGAATCTCATTTTGGTGTAGCCTCGCGAATCAACTTCAAGTAAACATCTTCAAGAGTGGACTTAAGTTCCGTTACATATTGAACGTTACAATCAGCCTGAACAAGCGCCCTAACGAGTTCTGGATTATCCTGCTCCGGATTATCCATGTCAAGAATTATTTTGTTGTCGCTGATTCGAACGTTTTTCACAAAACCCAAACCCTTTACGGCGGACAAAGCTTTTTCATTGACAGTTGCCAAATGGACGATTGTTTTCCGGCTGTATAGACTGCGCTCCAAATTCTTTGGTGAGTCAACCGCTATTAGCCGAGTTTTAAGGATACCGATACGGTCGCACAGCCGTTCCGCCTCATCCAGATTGTGCGTGTTGAGGAAAATCGTTCGTTTTTCTTTTTTAAGTTCCAGTATGAAGTCGCGGACAGTTTTTGCAGCTTCCGGATCTAAGTTTGCCGTGGGCTCATCTAAAAAAAGCACCCTCGGCTCATGAATAAGAGCTCGTGCTATGGCGATTTTCTGTTTGGTGCCCTTGGAGAATGTCCCGACGGCATCTTCGCGCCTATCCCATATACCAAGCAGCTTCAGAAGGCGTTCGATATTTTCACGCCGTTTCGCTTCGGGAACATCATAAAGTTGCCCATAGAAGTCAAGGTTCCGATAAGCACTGAGGCTGTCATACAAGCCTACATTTTCAGGAAGTAACCCAACCATTCCTCGTATTTTTATGCGGTCAGGTTCTGAGTCTGTTGAGAAGTCGCCAAGCTGAGCCTTCCCTCCGGTTTTACCTATCAAGCAGCAGAGCATTCGCACGGTAGTTGTTTTTCCCGCTCCGTTAGGTCCCAGAAAACCAAAAACTTCGCCTTCCTTTACATGCAGAGTTAGGTTTTCTACCGCTGTTAAGCTGCCAAATTTTCTGGTCAAGTTTTCAGTGTCAATCATATTCCGCGCCAGAATGATACAAATCTGGACTAAGGCCTTTCGTATTTTGATTCTTCGATTCTTTTCTTTTCCTGTTCTTCTTCAGAAAGCGGTTTCTCCGCCTGTTCTTGGGGTGTCGTTTCCTGAGGCGGATAGGTAATTGGGTCTTTAACGGAAGAATAAACGTTGTACCACCCTCCCTTACCGCATGATGGGCATGAAACCCGCTTGTAGGGTCCAATATGCACCAGCGAATCTAAGGGCTTGTACGAATATTCGAAGACAACACCACAATTCTTACATTTTAACCGCGACATCATTCATCCCTGAGGCTAGACGCTTCGTTGCTAGTGTTGCAGTAGATTAAAATCTTTCTGCTCATTAACGCGTGCTAATTGAAGCTAATTTGAAACACTGTTCCCTGATGTCCCAATTTGTGCAGGAAAAACGGCGCAAAGGTCAAACAAAACCGACTTTATCATAAATTAGACCTCAAATTGACGAGCTTATCCACTCTAAGCCTTAGTTTATGGATTCAGAATAAGAAACGCTTAACTGCTAAAACAGCATATAAGTTTCAGCCAGAGAGGAAAGATTTGCGTATCTTTGGATTATTCCGCAAATCCGAGAAAGAAGAGGAAACCAAGATGGAAGATAATCAAGCAACAGCAGTTCCAAACGCAGCGGATCAACCGTCAGCGTCTGAACCCAACCAGGCTCAAGAAGTCGAAGCCAAGGAGTCCGAAAATGGAGAAAAGCAGGAAACACCCACTAAGACTTACCTTAAAGCAATGCCTCTTCGTGATTTGGCAGACCTAGAAAATATAAAGTCTGAAGTTAAAAGTGGAAATATCCTTATCCTCAAGATTACGCCTCTTGCGAACAAAAGCATCCAAGACGTGTCAAAAGCTGTTGATGACCTCTACCATTTTACTGAGCTAATTGGCGGAGACATCGCCCGATTGGGCGAGGAACGAATCGTGATATGCCCGCCGAAAATAAAGATTTGGCGAGAAAAATCGCCAGCACCAAACGGACCGCTGCCTACAGCAGCCTAAAAGTTTCCAAGACAGCTGGAACGACCGCGTTTATCCCTGCTTTGTTATCTATGAAATTTGCCAAGTTGTTAATCTTCGATTTTTCGCCGTGAACAAGGAAGACGCGTTCTGGTTTAGGGGTCATGTTCGTCAAATAGGCAACAAGTTGTCTACGGTCGCTATGTCCTGAAAAGCCTTCGATTGATTCGTTACGGAGTTTGCATTGAACCACAGCCATTTTGCCTTCGTTATCCATCATGGTTACTTCATTGATACCTTTCTGAACTCTACGTCCCATGGTTCCTTCAATCTGATACGAAACGAAGATGATAGTGTTGTTAGCGTCGTTTGCCCAGTTCTTGAAATACTCGATAACTGGTCCTCCTTC
>DATJPJ010000206.1:0-4106 GCA_035506455.1 Candidatus Nanoarchaeia archaeon | reverse complement strand
AGCCGCTGCCGCCTACGAGGGTTCCGTTTGGCAGCACTGTGTATTGGTAGTTGGTTACGCCTCCTGTGCAGTTGACTATGTAGTCGGTTTTTCCTGTGTACAGATCAACGCAGTACCATTCTTCTCGTGGGAGAGATTGAACGTTGTAGTAGATCTTGCCGTTTTCTATGATTGGGGGGGTGAAGGCTAATCCTTCGTAGTGAGCGGTTTCATAGCCTATGTCTCCGTATTGTGCGCCCATCCATCCGCCTGCCCACATGGGGGTTGTCCACATTATGTGTGCACTTTCAGGTCCTGTTCCATAGTTGAAGGCTGTCGTGCATCCGCCTGCGGCGCCTGCAGGGTAGTTTTGCGCTGCGCCTGCTAGCCAGTTTGATACGAGCACGTAGGTTTGTCTGTTCGCGCCGTTTAATGGAACTGTCCAGTAAGATGTTGGAAGTGGAGCCTCGGGCCAGCCAGCTATTTGTGCTTGTTGCACGGTTACTGTAGCTGGAGTGCTTGTACTAGCTAAGTATGAGTCGTTTACATTTGCGGCGCCGGAAATTGTGTTTATGTTTTTGCCTATTGGAAAGCCTGTTTGGGCGTTGTTTGAGAAGCCGGTTATTACATCTCCTTTGAAGTGAGCAACGAATGTGTAGTTGCCTACTGTTGTTGGTGTATACACTGTGTATCCGGTTCCGCCTGGGTCGGCTGAAGGGCATTGAATGGTGGTTGTTGTTCCATCGGGCATGGTGATATCCATCGTATAAGCCCATCTGTCTCCGTATGCGCCGTTTCCTGTTGGGGGAACTGTGTTTACCCAGAAAACGATCGTTAACGTTTGTCCTACGCCTATTACGTGATTTGACGGGGCGCAGTAGCAGTAAGTGGTGTAATTCCATGCGGGAGAGTGGGCATTAACTCCTGGAACTAATGCTGTTGAAGCTGTCATTGAGAGTATGAAGAGAATTGCAATCGTTGTAGCAGCAGTTTTGTCTTTCACTTTTTTTAACTTGTTTTTTAGAAGATTCATTCTTTTCAATCTCCAATGTTTTTTTCTGCTTTCAACCTTTGATGCTGTTTTGTATTTAAAATGTCACAAGTGGAGGCTCCACTGACAATACGCAAATCTTAAATGTAAATCAACTGAGATAAGGTTGAGAGATTGAGCTCCTCTCAAAAGGAGGAATTCAATGAATAATGGAGAGAGAATTGAAACCCTGATGGAGCTAGGGTTCACCCTGAATCAAGCAAGAGCCTACCTTGCGCTTGCTATGATCGGTCCAGCAGGCGCAAAGGAGGTTTCCGAAGCGTCAAACATAACCCGTCAAGATGTTTACCGAGTTATGTTAACGCTTGAAGAGAAAGGGCTAGCCGAAAAATCGTTGTCCACACCAACCGTGTATACAGCTTTGCCGATAGAGCAGGTTGCTAGAAGTCTTTTCGAACGCAAAATAGGGGAGCATAAGGATCTTCAAAAACGAACTCGACGACTCGTGGCTGATGTTCAAAGCAAGCACGCCACCAAAACCATTCAAACCGAAGAGAGTCAGTTCGTAATTATTCCCAGCAAAGAAGCCATTGTTCAACGCTTGGCAGACAGGCTTTCAAAATGCAGTGTTAGCTTAGATGTTGTTACTTCAAGCGAGAGGTTTTCCTCTGCGATAATGGCTTTCTCAAAAATATATGAGAACGCCCTCGAAAGAGGAGTAAAGATTCGAATCGCGGCTGAAAATCATGTGGCGCAAAATGGAGCTTTGGCGGTTGCGCGAAACCTTGCAAAAAGTCAGAGTTTTGAAATTCGATTCTTTCCTTATGTGCCTGAGGCAGTGGTCTCAATCTTCGATACTAAGGAAGCTTCGGTCACCATTTCTGAGACAGCCAATTCTTCAAAGGCGCGTGCCTTATGGTCTAACGATGCTGGACTTGTTACTTTGGCGCGTCACTATTTTGAAAATATGTGGGGCAACTCGACCAAGATGGTTGAGTAAACCTTTGTTTTTTTCTATTCAATAATATGTTTCTTGCGCTGATGAGGGATTGTTGAGTTTCAACGATAGCTTTTGTTTTGTGTAGTCAATGGGGGGAATCATGTTTTGGTTTTTGTGAAGGTTGTCTTGAGCATGTATTTCAAATTCGAAATAGACATTAATAGCGTAAGGTTAAAGTTGGAAGATAGTGTCCAAGAAGAGTATATTCAGGTCACGTTGAGCGATTAGATACAAGGGTCTGAATGCTCGTTTGGAAACGACGAGTTCAAACTCATGAAACTATATCGTCAAAGTATCAGGTAAACATAGTTGGAGTGCAAGTCGTGAGTAAAGCTGCTGACATGGCTAAGGTTTCGGCTAGAGGAAGCTTTCATGTACTTTGGGGACTTGTGGTTTCCACATTAATTTCGTCCATTGGAACCATATTTATTGCGAGACTTCTTGGCTCCGACTTGTACGGATTGTACGGCATAGCTTTGACCGCTCCAACTCTTATTGGAGTATTCAGGGACTGGGGAATCAACTCCGCGATGGTCAGAAGCACGGCTCAGTGTCGGGCGGAAAATGAACCTTCTGCAATCAGGAAAGTTTTCCTTTCAGGGTTAATCTTTGAAATTGTTATGGGGTTAGTGCTTTCTGCCGTTGCTTTCGCTTTGTCGGGTTTCTTTGCCACGAACATATTCCATCGTCCCGAGATAGTTGCGCTAATTCAGATTGGCTCAATCTCAGTGTTAGCCTCTGGAATTATCAACGCCGCAACCGCCGCCTTTACCGGCACTGAAAGAATGGAGCTCAACAGTGTCATGCTCATTTGTCAATCTGTTGTCAAAATTCTGGTAATGATTACCCTAGTCTTGTTCGGTCTAGGAACTGCTGGAGCAGTTACGGGTTACGTTAGCGGCTTAGCTTTTGGGGCGGTCGTGGGCGTCGCGCTCATAGGGGTCATATATAGGAAACTTCCAAAGCCAGTTGGACCCGTTGATGGAATCAAAACCTGGACGAAGGAAATGCTAACTTATGGGGCACCAATCTCTATAGGCAACATTATTGGGAGTTTCCAAGCGCAGTTTTACGCCACCCTGCTCCCCTATTTTTATGTAAATAATAACTCAATAATTGGAAACTATAGCCTGGCCAACACTTTTGTTGTACTGATAAGCTTTTTTGCAGTACCTGTAACGACTATGATGTTTCCGGCTTTCAGCAAACTTAATGCCAAAAAAGATGCCGAAACAATACAAAACGTTTTCCAATTCTCGGTAAAATATGCATCTCTTCTAGTCGTGCCTGTTGCCGCTTTGATCATGAGTCTTTCGGAACCTGCAGTTTCGACTTTGTTTGGCAACGCGTACAGTTCAACGGCGCTGTTTCTCACGTTGCTTTCTATATCCTATTTGTACACAGCTTTGGGCAGTTTAAGCACGGTTAATCTCATAATTAGCCAGGGTCAAACGGGGTTCAGTTTGGTTTTGACTGTCATTACGGCTGCTATCGGTGTTCCCATGGGCTACGTGTTGATCAATCAATTTGGTGTGCTAGGGTTGGTCGTAACTGGGCTTACATCGGGGCTTCCGAGCACATTCCTCTCTTTGTATTTTGCGAAGAAAAATTACGGGGTCTCGGTGAATTGGAGTTCATCGGCAAGGATTCTGCTGTCTGCAGGCATAGCGGGTGTATTAACGTTTGAGTTCATTTCTTACTTGAGCTGGGCAAGTCTATTGAAGCTTGTAATTGGTGTGGTTTTCTTCACGATCGTTTTTGTTTTTTCCGCACTGTTGACCCGGTCAGTAGTTCGATCCGACATTAACAATTTACGTCAGATGTCTGGAGGCTTTGGCTTCATTACCAAAGTAGTGACCAAAGTTTTGAATATCATTGAAAAAATTATGTCGGTTCTGCACCTGTAAGTCAGCAAGAGAAGGATTATTTTACAGTAGCTTTTCGAATACCAATAATTTTTTTGTGAACTGTAGTTTTGTTGTGCACATGTACAGTTTTTAGTCGGAATCCAGAATCTTTTTAAAATATCAGTGCAAAAGCCTTGGTATGGCTTCAATTTCCATGCCTCCGAATTTGAAGGAGCAACTTGAGAAAAATGGGTATTCCGAAAACTCGATTGGCGAGTTGTGGAAATGG
>DATJPJ010000205.1:0-5172 GCA_035506455.1 Candidatus Nanoarchaeia archaeon | reverse complement strand
GGGCGTCGACATCGTTATGCTTGACAATTTTTCTCCAGTCAAAATCGAGGAACTCATGAAACAGTGGAAAAAGAAGGATTTTTCAAGAATTTTGCTTGAAGCCAGCGGCGGAATTACAGCTGATAACTTGCTTGATTATGCAGCCACTGGGGTGGATGTGATAAGTTTGGGAGAGTTGACGCACAGCGTCAAAGTGGTGGACATCAGTTTGGAGATCGTGAGCACTGCATAGCTCATTATTTTGTTTTATCCGATGCCGATAAGCAGGAAGACCAGGACAATAATATTCATGAAGGCGTGCGCTGTTGCCGACGTCGTGTAGTTCCATCTTTGGTAGATGAGGCCCAATGCAAGTCCACTTATCCCTGCAGCTAGCGTGTAAATTCCCTGCGGGTCAAAGTGGAAGAGTCCAAAAATTCCGGCTGCGATGATTAACGCGACTGGGAATGCGAAGTTTTGGTATTTGCCGGCTTTCATAGCGTGGAAGATGGAGTTTTGTAGGAACCCCCTGAACGCGAATTCTTCGCAAATGCCTGCTAAGACTAAAGAAATGGCGACAGCTGCGAGTCCTGCAGGTTGCCCACTCAACGTTGTTATTAATTGGTTGGACTGTTGAACGGCGGTGCTCGTTCCGAAAAAGTACGTCAACGTGTCGGTGATTGCGATATTGAGCAACAAGAGCAAGGCGCCGCATCCGACGCCGATTAAGATGTACTTAGGGTTTAAGTCTATTCGGACATAGCTTTTGATGTCCACGTGCTTCATTTGCAGGTAGATGAGGGGTACGATGAGTATCAGCAACTCGCCCACAATGAGTGTAGGCGCATCACCTAGCGTGAATTCTGAGGCGACGCTAATGAATAGGAAAACAAAAAAAGTAGCTATCATAACCAAGGCTATTTCTAAAGCTGGAATCTGAACTTGATGCGGCTGTGAGGTCGGGGGAGTTTGGCTTTCCAAAACAGATGCCTCTTAAAGGTTCGTTTGCATGGGACCTAAAAGGTTTTGCTCCCCAAGTCAGGAGCCCTGATCTGAGCTCTGACTAAAATGAGTGTTTGACGGTAACATTAAAAGATCGATACGCGAGTTTTTGTTGTGTGGAGCAACATGCGCATCGGCTTTATCGTGAACCCTATCGCGGGCATGGGCGGCAAAGTTGGCCTTAAAGGTACGGATAGCGTTCTTGCGGAAGCATTGGCAAGGGGCGCGGTTCCTGTTGCCCATGAGCGAGCTGAAGAGTTTCTCAAAGTTTTCAAAGTTAGGTTAGGCGATTATCGGGTTGAACTTTTGTGCTGCCCCTTAGAAATGGGTGCGAAAGAAGCAGAGGCAGCTGGCTTTGAGTTTCAGTCGTTGTCTATGTCGATTGAGGAGAAAACTGGCCCAAGTGATACGGCTTTGGCCGTCAGGCTTCTTCTGAAAGCTAAAGTAGATTTGATTGTTTTTGTTGGTGGCGATGGCACCGCCAGAGATATCCTTGATGCTATTAATGGTGACGACTCACCCCCTGTCCTCGGAGTTCCTTCTGGTGTGAAGATGTATAGTGGCATATTCGCCGTTAATCCTCGCGATGCTGCTGAGGCTGTGTTGGCTTTCTTGGAGCACCGTACCGAAGTCATCGACTTCGAAGTGATGGACGCTGATGAATCGGCGATACGCAACGACGTTTTCGACGTGAAACTCTATGGTTGCATGCGGGGTATCTCCGCGCCTTCATTGATCCAAGGTAGTAAAGAAGTCTCACCGACGACAGTAAATGAGCAAGATAGCCAAGTGGCCATCGCAAAATACGTAGTTGAAGAGCTGCCCAAAGACGCTACACTTATTCTGGGACCGGGCACGACGGTGGAGCGTATTGCTCAAGAATTAGGCGTGAAAAAAACGATGCTTGGAGTTGACGTTTACCGATCGGGTGAGGTAATTTTGGATGCTGACGAAAGAACGCTGCTTGATGCGGTTAAGGATTGGAGCAAGACTTGGATAATTCTTTCACCAATAGGTCATCAAGGCATTTTGCTTGGACGAGGAAACCAGCAAATTAGCGCTCAAATCGTTAAGAGAGTTGGCAAAAAGCATATCCTCATAGTTGCAACGATAAACAAGTTGCAGGGAATGGGTACCGAAGCGTTGCGAGTGGATACCGGCGATGAGGAAGCAGACAGTATGCTTCATGGCAGCATGCTTGTGGTTACGGGTTATAGGGAAGGCGTGACTGTGCCAGTGAAGTAGTTTTGCAAAACGTGAATAGTTTGAAGCTTCAAGATACGCTTTCGTTAACGTTATGCTAGTCGAATGTTCTGCGTTACGGTTATATTCTGCCGAACGGAATCAGAAGGCAGATAGTTATGTCGGACGTTGGAGTAACATTCAAGAAAAACGAAAACTTTTCTGACTGGTACACAGAAGTCATTCTCAAGGCTGGCTTAGCAGACTACGCACCGATTAAAGGATGCATGATCATTCGCGAAGACGCAATCGCAATGTGGGAAAAAATCCAGGAAACTCTCAATAAACGAATTAAATCAACTGGGCATCGCAACGTCTATTTTCCTATGTTCATTCCAGAGAGCTTCCTGAAAAAGGAAGCTGAGCACTTTGCAGGATTTACTCCTGAAGTAGCTTGGGTCACGCAAGGCGGAGACAGCCCTCTGGAGGAGAAGCTTGCTGTGCGTCCGACTTCGGAGACCATAATGTACGCCACTTTTGCGAAGTGGATTCGTAGTTGGCGCGACTTGCCCTTGAAAATTAACCAGTGGTGCAACATCGTCCGCTGGGAGACCAAGGCTACCAAGCTGTTTTTGAGGACTCGCGAGTTTCTTTGGCAAGAGGGTCACACAGCTCATGCTACGAAAGAGGAGGCGGCTGCCGAGGTTCTTTATGCGTTGGAAGAGTACCGTAACATCATAGAAAATTACCTCGCCATACCTGTTATTCCTGGTGTCAAAAGCGACAGCGAAAAGTTCGCTGGTGCAGATTATACGACTACTCTGGAAGCGATGATGCCTGACGGCAAGGCGCTGCAGATGGGAACGAGCCACAACCTTGGTCAGCACTTTGCAAAGGTTTTCGACATCAAATTCATAGGCGAAGACGAAAAAGATCACATGGTCTGGCAAACTAGTTGGGGCATGACTACCCGCACAATAGGAGCGCTCGTCATGATTCACGGCGACGACAAAGGCTTGGTTCTTCCGCCTCGTATTGCTCCTATCCAGGTGGTTATCGTTCCAATTCCTTTCAAAGGTGCTGAACCTGAGGCTATTGAGTCAAAAGCTAAAGAAATCCGTGACA
The DNA here is from genome assembly GCA_035506455.1 of Candidatus Nanoarchaeia archaeon. Taxonomy (GTDB): domain Archaea; phylum Thermoproteota; class Bathyarchaeia; order Bathyarchaeales; family Bathycorpusculaceae; genus JADGNF01. The sequence goes on along the minus strand of DATJPJ010000205.1, from coordinate 1,884 downwards.
AGCTTGTGCAGAAGGGTTTGTCTGTTATTCTGGACGATCGCGGTGAGTACACGCCAGGCTGGAAATTTAACCAGTGGGAACTCAAGGGCGTTCCTGTCCGAATAGAAATTGGCCCGCGTGACCTCAAACAGCAGCAGGTCGTGTTGGTTAGACGTGACACAAAGCAGAAGAGTTTTGTTAAAGAGGTTGGGCTTGAAGCAGAAGTTGAAAAATTGCTTGAAGAAATCCAGCATAACCTCTACGCTAAAGCTCGTATGAAGATGGAAGAGCAGACTTCGTCAGTGAGAACGTATGATGAGTTCAAGAAGGTCCTTGTCGAGAAGGGTGGTTTTCTTAAGGCGGCTTGGTGCGGCAGCGCTGATTGCGAAGCAAAAATTAAGGAAGAAACAGGCGCTACTATCAGGGTCCTACCGTTTCAGCATGAAGAACCCCAGACAGGCTGCATCATCTGCGGACAGAAAGCCAAGGATGTTGTCTATTTCGCTAGGAGCTATTGAGTAGAGCTGACTAAATTCCATTGGCATCGGAAAGTTGCTGGGCTACGTCGCTCAGCTCCAACCTGTTTAAGGTCGACGTCGTCGGCACACCATTTTGGTTCCAGCCTCTTTTCTCATAATAGCTCTGCAGTAGCGCTTGGTATTTTTGGCGATCCAGTTTTACGCCTTTCAATTGTCCTTGACTTAGGGGTTCATTGAACCATCTGGCAGGTGGCAAATCCATTTCGCTCGACCATGGGCCGTGGTGCTCGCGTATCCAGAAGGCGCGAACTAGGTTGAAAACTCGCTCAGAAGCCTCGTTGAGTTTGTCCCAACTGAAATCTTGTCCCGTCGCTAAGTGCAGGTACTTGGGGTAAAATTCGCGGTCTAAGCCAAGGTTTACGAGTGGAAAGCGGCAAACGCCCATGAGCTCGAAGGCTCCTCGCATGTGCTGAGCCTGTATGACTTGTGCGGCTTTTTCTTCGCCATAACCAAATCGGTCGTGTGCTGTTTCCCAACCGATTACCCAGGCATCTTTGTGATGTCCGCCTATTGGGCTGGTTCCATAGGCCAACGACATAGCTGGCGCCGTGTGGCAGTTGTATGCGCTGACTTCTAGACCTTTTACGTGCACAGCAAAATCATTCGATCCGCACCCAATTCTTTGTGAGGCTGCTCGGACGCCGTCAGCAAGTACATCGCCTAGCCCGCGTCTCATAGCTATGTCTTCTGTGAGTTGTTTTGCCTGTTCTAAGTTGCCCCATGCAAGTTTGTCTTCAATTAGCCCTTTTTCGGATGCTTCCATTGCAAAGCCCAGAACACTTCCCAATGAAATCGAATCCAACCCCAACTCGTCTGCGAAGCGGTTCAGAACAGAAACTTGTGCCATGTTGCCGATGCCAAGGTTGCTGCCTAGCATCGCCACGTTTTCGTAATCCAATTCAGAGTCGCGTCCCTCGGCGTCTTTAACGACGTTTCCGCAAGTCATGTTGCAGTTCGGACAACCACGATTCGACACTTTGATGGCTTCCGCGGCGAAACCGTCAATCTTGTCGGCATTGGCGAATACGCCTTCTCTGTAGTTGAACGTTGGAAGGACGCTATTCTGGTTCGCCCACTCGATGGTGCTCATGGTGCCTTGGCGTTTCCAGAAGGCATAGTCAGGTTTTGTTAGAATTTGCTTGTAGCCAGTCATGCCTTGAGCTTTTAATTCATCGGGGGAAGCTGCGGGTATGGTTCCTGAGCCTTCTATGACGATGGCTTTGAAGTTTTTCGAGCCCATGACTGCACCCATGCCTGGTCTGCCGCCTGCCCTACCTTCCTGTGAAATGACGCAGGCAAACTTTACGAGGTTCTCGCCTCCTTGACCGATTGATACGATGCCAACCGTTTTGCCGTAGGTCTTGCG
>DATJPJ010000204.1:0-5206 GCA_035506455.1 Candidatus Nanoarchaeia archaeon | reverse complement strand
CTCTTGGTGGGTTAGCACAAAACCTCCACGACTAGTTTTTCCCTACTTGCAGATTTTTCTAGAATATTTCAAGTCCGTCAACCGAGCTCCATTAAAATGGCGCAGCAGACAATTATGCAGAGAACAAATAATAAAATGGTTCTTCGAAGAAGGCTGGAGTTTAATGCTTGTCGACTTAGGATTAAATCTTTTTGGGCACTCAAAAATTTACGATCAACTTGTGCCAATAGGCAAGATGCTGACTGACAAAGTTGCAGAAGACGAAAGAGCATAGCAAATTCTGTATATCACGACCTTGTCAACTTTTGCCACACACAAAGATTAAAATGCCCAGAAAGAAATAGACATCTTGAAATTAAAAAAACGAGGAATAAAATTTTGCGCGTCTTAGTAACTGGACACAGAGGATATATAGGATCAGTAATGGTGCCAATGCTGCTCGCAGAAGGATTTGAAGTCTTCGGAATAGACAGTGATCTATACGAAGGCTCTAACTTTGGTGACCAATCAACAACAGGAGTTGTCCCAAATGTCCCATACGCTCGAAAGGACATACGAGATGTCACGCTATCGGACTTTAAAGACTGCGACGCTGTGATTCACCTCGCAGCACTTTCCAACGACCCCCTCGGAGACCTCGATCCATCATTAACATACGAGATTAACCATCAGGCGTCAGTCAAACTAGCAACTCTTGCCAAAGAGGCAGGTATTGAACGATTTGTCTTCTCATCCTCTTGCAGTATCTATGGTGCGGCAGGTTCAGAAATGGCAACGGAACAATCGCCGCTTAATCCAATAACTCCCTATGGAATTTCAAAAATGCGCTCCGAACAGGATATCTCAAAAATAGCAAGTTCAAGCTTTAGTCCGACTTTTCTACGTTCTTCAACAGCCTACGGCTTGTCTCCAATGATACGCTTTGACATCGTTCTAAACAATCTTGTTGCATGGGCATTTGCGACAGGTTCCGTAATGCTAAAAAGTGATGGAACAGCGTGGCGGCCGATAGTTCACTGCGAAGATATGTCTCGCGCTTTTATCGCTGTCCTTAAAGCCCCGCGTGATTTAGTCCATAATCAAGCCTTTAACGTTGGAATTACATCAGAAAACTTCAGGGTGCGTGAAATCGCAGAAATAGTAAAAGAAACTGTTCCGGGATCCAAAGTCCAATTTGCTAATACTGCTGAGCCCGACCAACGTTCATATCGTGTGGATTTTGCCAAGATCACCCAAACCTTGAAAGACTTCAAACCTAAGTGGAACGCGCGTTTGGGAGCAAAACAACTTTATGATGCCTACAAAAAGGTGGGCGTAACTCTCGAAGAGTTCGAAGGTCCAAAATATAGACGTGTCACCTCTCTCCAAAACAAAATCAAGTCTGGCGTGCTTGACATGACCATGCGCAGAAAAAACATATCGTTCGAAGGTAAACAACAATCCCATTGATGGAGTAATTTACAAAATGAGTACCAAAGAAACGAATTCGCCTGCTTGCAGATTCTGTGGAGAACCTCTAACCCACACATTTGTAGATCTAGGAATGCAGCCCCTTTGCGAAAGCTACGTAACAGCTGACCAACTCAACCATATGGAACCCTTCTATCCCCTTCACGTACGAGTTTGCGACAATTGTTATCTAGTCCAACTAGAGGAATACGTTTCTCCTAAAGAAATCTTCAGCGAATATGCATACTTCTCCTCATACTCAGAAGCCTGGCTAAAACACGCCAAAAACTACGTCGACATGATAACCACGAGACTTAGGTTAAGTGAAAAAAGCCTTGTAGTCGAAATCGCGAGCAACGACGGTTATTTGCTACAATTTTTTGCAAAACATGGTGTTCCAGTCTTGGGAATTGAACCCGCAGCAAACGTAGCTGAAGTGGCGATAAAGAAAGACATTCCCACAATAGTGGATTTCTTCAATTTGGAATTGGCCAACGCCATGATAAAGAAAGGTCAAAGCGCCGACTTAATAGTGGGCAACAACGTTCTTGCTCAAGTTACCGACCTCAACGGCTTTGTCGAGAGCATGAAAATATTACTCAAACCTTCAGGCGTAATCACAATGGAGTTTCCTCACTTAATGAACTTGATCGAGGAAAACCAGTTCGACACAATTTATCACGAGCACTTCTCATATTTTTCACTGTTAACAGTTGAGAAAATTTTTGAAGCACACGGATTAACAATATTTGACGTAGACGAGTTAAACACGCATGGTGGCTCACTCAGAATTTATGCATGTCACAAAACCGATGCATCTAAGCCTACCACGACGACATTGGTTGAATTAAGAAAGAAAGAGAAACAAAAAGGCTACGAAAAATTGGAAACATATTCCACATTTGATGAAAAAGTCCGCTCAACAAAACGAAATCTTCTAGACTACCTTATCCATCTAAAACGCGACAAGAAAAAAATTGCCGGTTACGGTGCACCTGGAAAAGGAAATACTCTTCTTAACTATTGCGGAATTCGATCCGACTTCTTAGACTTCACTGTCGACCGTAACCCTTACAAACAAGGAAGATTCCTGCCAGGAACCCATATACCAATACTCCCACCAGAGCAAATCGAAAAAACCAAACCAGATTATGTATTTATTCTTCCCTGGAATATCAAGGATGAAATAATGACTCAACTATCATACATAAAGGACTGGGGCGGCAAATTTATTGTCCCAATTCCGGAAGTAAAAATATTTGACCCAAGCAAGAAAGATTTTCCCGCTAGAAAACACGAGGTGGAACAATGAAGGTAGTTCTTTTTTGTGGTGGATTAGGCATGCGTCTTTACCCCACAACAGAAAAAGCCCCCAAACCTCTGGTTACCTTAGGCGAAAAACCTATTCTTTGGCACCTAATGAAATACTATTCATATTATGGGCATAATGATTTCATTCTTTGCCTTGGATACAAAGGGGAAAAAATTAAAAAATACTTCCTAGACTATGATGAATGCCTTTCAAGCGACTTTGTTCTTTCGAATGAAGGCAAAGATCGAAAACTAATCGTCGAAAATAAAGACAATTGGAGGATTACTTTTGCTGAAACTGGTATTAATTCTAATATAGGTCAAAGGCTCAAAGCAGTGCAAAAGTATCTCAAAGGTGAAAAAGTCTTTCTAGCCAATTACAGCGACGGCGTTACAGACCTTAATCTTCCGGCCATGATCGATTTCTTCACCAAAGCCAACAAAATAGCCTGCTTCTTGTCCGTAAAGCCATTTCACTCTTACCATGCAGTAACCGCAAATGCTGCTGGACTCGTTTCGAACATTACTCCTCTTGCCCAATCAAACACAAGAATCAACGGAGGATTCTTTGTTTTCAAAAACGAGATATTCAACTACATTAAAAATGGTGAAGATCTCGTTGATGAGCCGTTCCAAAGACTCATAAAGCAAGAAGAACTCGTAACTTACGATTTCAATGGTTTCTGGGCCAGCATGGACACTTTTAAGGATAAACAGCAACTTGACGAAATGGCTTCAGATGGCAAGGCACCTTGGCAAGTTTGGTTGCCCAAAAACTAAATGAGGTCAATCAGAATTCATGCATAAACCAAAACTCTTCGCCTCAAATAATGAACTTAAAGTTCTTTGTTTAGGCGCTCACCCAGATGACATAGAAATTGGCTGCGGAGGAACACTTCTTAGAATAGCAAAAGAAGTGCCCAAAGCCCAATTCTATTGGGTCGTATTTAGCGGAAACAGTCAAAGGCAAAAAGAGACAATTGAAAGTGCGCAGATATTTCTGAATAACGTTACGATAAAGAAAGTGGTTGTTAAGGACTTTCGTGATTCTTATTTTCCTTTTATCGGAGAACAAATAAAGGACTACTTCGAACAAATAAAACAAGATTTCTCTCCTGATATAATATTTACTCATTACAGAAACGATGCCCACCAAGATCATCGTTTGATCTCGAATTTAACATGGAACACTTTTAGAGATCATCTGTTGCTTGAATACGAGATTCCAAAATTTGATGGCGACTTGGGAACTCCAAACTTATACGTGAATATCGATGAAACTTTAGCTAGAAGAAAAACAAGCCTAATATTAGAAAACTACCCAAGCCAAAAAGAGAAATCATGGTTTACTGCGGAAACGTTTATGTCCATTTTAAGAATTCGCGGAATAGAATCAAACTCGCCAACCCAGTACGCTGAAGGCTTTTATTGCAGAAAACTGGTTATTTAGAGTCTATTCCTTAGATAGTGACAATTTTTTGGATCTAAAAACCAGCCCCTGATCTCGCCTAAGATATCTATTGTTTCGCGGATCTTCTTGACTAGCACTTGCAGATGGCCTAACGCCAAAATGAAGGTAGATACATGGAGAATGACTTAACTCGATCTCCAAAGCCCTGCCCTTTATGTGGTTCAAAAAAATCAATTATTTTCTTTGAAACACATGGAGTTCCAACCAGCTGTAATTTTCTGTGGAAAAGCAAAGAAGAGGCAACAAACTGCCCCAAAGGAGATATTCAGTTATCCTATTGCCCTTCTTGTACATATGTTGAAAATATTGCTGTAGATCCACAAAAAAATCAATATGATGCGCTTTATGATAATTCTTTGTATTATTCTCAGGCTTTTCAGAAATTCGCAGAAGGATTAGTTCTTGAGACAATTCAAAAGTTCAATTTGAAAAACAAAACCATTCTGGAGATAACAGTCGGAAAAGTTGATTTTCTATCTTTATTCTGCGACTATGGACACAACACCGGTGTCAAACTAAATACCTTTTTCGTGAATGCCGAATCAAATCAGATGTGCAACACCGCAGAAAAAATTAACCCAATTGCTTATGATGGCTTATCGAGTTTTGAACGAGAAAAAATTGACTTTGTTTTCTGTTATTCTGAATTAGAGCACGTTAACTTTCCAAAAAGTTTTTTGACACTTTTGAGAAAAAAAATTAGACTTAATCCTGACGCAAGTTTTTTCTTTTCTGTTCCTAACGCTTTAAAAGGTTTTGAAGAGGGCAATTATTTAGACATCATATATGAACACGTTTCCTATTTCACTATCCCATCACTTCTTTACCTCTTTAATTCTTGCAACTACCGAGTTCTGGACATTTCAGAAACTAAAGATTTTCTAAATTCAATTGAAGTCACCGCGTCAATACAAAAACAACCTAAGTCAGGACAGCAAATAAATTCGCCGTCAGAACTGGACAAGATAAAAAACG
>DATJPJ010000203.1:0-4988 GCA_035506455.1 Candidatus Nanoarchaeia archaeon | reverse complement strand
TTGGTTCTCTCTCCTAATCTGGGTCCAGAGCCCCAGCATACCCTGTATTTATGAAGGTTTTTTCACCTAAGTTTTGGTTCGATTAGTTTAGTTCTATTAATGACAAGAGTGCCGCTACAAAACGTTATACAAATTTTCATTTTTCAAAAATGCCGCTTTTTTCCATGTAATTCTAGCTTCATATGGGGATACGTAATTATAATTCATGAACCTTATAACGTAAACCAATGCTCCTAGCCGAGCAAAGGTCAATTTGAGATGCCCGAAAAGAAACCCGTCACAGTTGACATATTTGACCTTCTTTCTAGCAGCGAATGCGAGGCGTCAGCGGAAAAAGAAAAACAAGATAGTTCCAAATCACAACGCAATGAACTATTAGCCACGACCAAAGTTAAAGACCTCTATCCTGAAGGAACAATCACAATAAACAAGTACACATGCGTGGGGGTTCAATGCAAACTTTGCATCAAAGCATGCCCAACTAACGCGCTCTATTGGACAAACAGTGGTATAGGCATAACTGAAGATTTATGCGTTCACTGTGAAGCTTGTGTCTTAAGCTGCATGGTAGACAACTGCATCAAAGTCACTCGCAAACGTGAGGATGGAAAACAAGAACAATTCAGCAATACTCATGATATTCTCGTTCTTAACAGCAAAGTTAATGCGGAGAAACGTAGCCAGCGAATACGCGATGTTATTCCTTCGAAGGACGAATACTGCAAGAAATACGGAATCACCAAATGAAACAGCTTCTGGGTTAAGGTTTTAAGAGCGGCTTGCTCCATTCAAAGGCAACGTTGACGGTGCATTGTTTGCTTGGAAAATTGAGGGCCTTTTCTCGGCTTGTTCGAAGCCCAAAGTTTTTGGTTTTCGCTAGCCTGTGCTCTTTAATGATATGGGTCGTATTCCAGCTGCCAGCAGATTTTGACCACCTCTACAACATGCTGACCAATCAACCCGATGTTTATAACGGAAACTTGGGGATGTTTGTGTCTTCGTTCGCTGGATTATTTGCACGGTTTGCAGCGGTCATTTTGGCTATGGCCGTGGGTTTTAAGGTTTGGGGGCGATCGGATTTCTGGGCTTCAATGCGAGTAGACGTATTGGTTGAAACAGCTCTTTTTCTTGAAGGCACATATTTCATCTTGCTGTTCCCTTCTGGACTTTGGTGGCTTGGGCTAGGTCCAAATTTTCTTGGTGTCGCGTATTTGTTGGAAGCAGGCGTAGCCGGTGCAGCTTTGCTTTCGCTGAGTTTCAGGGTTCGGGATTTCAGCAAAGACGGAAAAATACTCAAATGGGTAGGTATCGCAGGCCTAGCTTACATTGTTGCCTTATGGTTCAACAGCGTTTTCAGGTGGTTTGACCAGATAGCCGTGATAGGAAGCGAGTTTCTAATGCGAGGCGCCACTTCCTGGGGCTTCTTGGTTTCATTAACCGCCATGAGTTTAGCCGTAGTTTTTGCCGTTCCTGGTGCTTACTACATGGCCAAGAACAAGGGCGAATCAGTTTGGTGGTTCGGGTTGTCGATGGTGATGATTGGAGTTTACTACGTGGTTTATGTTATTTACTCGGCGACCAGCAGCAACCTAGACTCGGCTATGCAGATTGACGTTTGGACCTTACCTTTTGTGGGGTTAGGCTTAGCACTATTGCGCACGAAAATGCCAAAGAACATTCTGGATAACAAATAAGGAAGTACTTTCTTGAAACCGACAAGAATCGCGGATTCTTTTTCCGCATGCAAACGGTTTGTTGCGAGTAAAATTAGCAATAGTGTGATACTTTTCCACGCGCAAACAACGCTCTTTCTATAGTCGTTGAAAATGTCTTGACGGAAGCTTTTTGACGGCAAGAGAACGCACTGCGCTATTGCCTGACCGTTTGGTTGAGAATTTTTGGGTTGCCCGTTGTCCATAATGCCGTTAGCCTAATTGCGTAGATTCGCCATCGCCCATTTTCTTGCGCTAAATGAAAGTCATACCTTCCTCCGATGGTGTAAATTGAGTCTTCCCCACCGTTTGGTCGAACATGAGTTGCCATCAAGTTGGCTGCACATTCTGCTGTATTGTCTGGCTTGATTGTAATGTGCATGTTCGTAATAATATGCTGAGTTCGTAGTGGAGTTAGCATGCTTTTCCATCTTGCAATAACGTCAGGGCGGAACAAGGTTTCGACGTTTCCGCCGTTAAGTGAGCGATAATCGATTTCAACGTTTTCCGCCAATATCTCTTCCAACTCAGACCACTCTTTGGCGTCTATGTGAAGTCCAAGCTTATCGATAGTTTCTTCCACTTCGACGCGTGACGAAAGCATATTTACTAACATGAAAATCGCTCTAAGATCTAGCATGTGCCTGTCAGCATATAAGTCTTGATCTGCAAGCGCAAGCGAAGAATTCTACGGCGCCTCGCACGCTTTGTGTTGCACCCATCTTTCGACTAATCTTTGCTGGATTATTAACGCATTCTTTTTTGCTATTCTGGGTGAAAGCCAGCATCTTCAAAACATTTATGATTGGCGGGCCCGCTGGGATTTGAACCCAGGGTCTTCGGCTCCGGAGGCCGACGCCTTAATCCGTACTCGGCGACGGGCCCGCAGGCAAGGCTAACCGAGTCGTGAAAATTAAGGCGTTCTATTGCTCTTCTTGCGTAAGTTCCTCGTTTATCCACCAGGCCTTCTTTTTGCCAGATTTCTCTCCGCCGTAATAGTCTATGACCGCTTTGCCGCACTGTTTTTGGCTGGCTTTCTGGATTTTGCGCAGCCTGTTGAGCACAAGCCACCGATTAATTTTTATGAACTCCGCCAATTCAGGCGTCGTGGCACCCTTGTAGTGCATTAGGTAGTCAACGAGTTTGTGGTCGACATCGTCGATGCAGAAACTGTGTGGGTTAATTTTTCGCTGTCCATAGGTTAGAAGCTCCAGGTCCGAGAGGTACTTGCGTATGTCGGACAGTTCAGTCTCGATTTTGCTCATGCGATCCTCGAGCAGTAGAATTTTGTCTGCCTTGGGGGTTTTCTGGAGTTTTTCCATTATGGCTTCGCGGATGAAGTTGCTTCGATCGCCTTCAGGTACGCGTAGAATCATTTCCTTGTAGACATCATCGGGAACTTTTGCAGATATTGTTCTGGGTTCACTCATTTTGGTCCCTCACCCACACTATGTGTTCTTACTATTAATTTCTTCAAAAACTTGTTTATTTTCTCTTTTCTTCGAGCGGCTGGCTATTACGATGCTGATTGAATTTCTTCCTAAGGCGTAACAGGTGGCTATGTTTCTAATTTTGAAAATCGTTTTGATATTTCGGATATGGAAGTAAAACTTTTATTCAGTTGCCACGTACGTTTATCTGGGTTGCTATTGCCCAAAAAAACAACCATCAGCCTCATAAAATGTGACGTTGGCTCTCTAGCCGGTCACCATATTGTTCCTCCACCACTTTTCAGAATTGCCGAAAGAAACATGGAAAATGCCAAGGCGCAGGGCATCATAAACAGTTTCTACGTTTTCAACGCAGGCGATGATTTGGAGTTGCTTATGGTGCACGAGAAGGGCGAACAGAACCACATGATTCATGAACTCGCTTGGAACACATTCAAAGAAGCAGCCGACAAAGCTTTGGAGCTAAAGCTTTACGGCGCGGGTCAAGACCTGCTAAAGACGGCTTTTAGCGGCAACGTATGCGGTATGGGCCCTGGGGTAGCAGAAATGGAAATTGAAGAAAGAGGCGCTGATCCCATTGTAGTTTTTGCTGCAGACAAGACCAGTGCAGGCTCCTTTAACTATCCATTGTTTCGGATATTTGCCGACCCTATGAACACGGCGGGCTTAGTAATCGATCCTCACATGCTCTGCGGCTTTAAATTCGAAGTCGTCGACACTATCGAAAACAAGGCCATAACCCTGAAATGCCCAGACGAGATGTACGAGCTGCTTGCATTAATAGGAACCGTGGGCAGGTACGCAATATCACGAATTAAACGCGCCGACGACGATTTAATATGCGCTTCAAGCAGCATAAGCAAGCTTTCCCTCATCGCAGGCAAGTACGTTGGAAAAGATGATCCTGTAATGATAACCCGCGGACAACACGGATTGCCAGCAATCGGAGAAATTCTGGCGCCCTTTATGCATACATACTTTGTCATGGGGTGGATGCGGGGCAGTCATTGGGGGCCGATCATGCCCGTGGGTCTGAAAGACTCAAAATGCACCGCGTTCGACGGTCCTCCAAGAATTGTCGCATTGAGCTTCCAAGTGTCCAACGGGAAAATCGCTAGCGACGACGACGGAAAACCAATGATTGCAGACATGTTCAACGATCCCGCCTTCGACTTGGCCCGCCACGAAGCAGTGCAGGAAGGACAGACGCTGCGGCGAATGGGCGAATTTGAACCTGCTCGTTTAGGTCCCGATGAAATGGAGTACACTACTATTCAGACTGTTCTGGAAAAGCTGGAAAAACGTTTTACACCACTTGCAGTGACTGAGTAAGAGACGTCATTTAGATGGGACCGTTTGTCCCACTATCTTAGATAATTTTATGCAACGGTTTTCCAAGACTGAAATTAGCGTGTTTCGCAGCTCTTCTCCTGAAAGATTTCTGCTCTTGAGTGTTGCTATTTGTTTGACTAGCTCAAAATCACCCAGCATTTTGAACCAGGCTTCGAAGTCTCCTCGTTCCATATGGAAGACCACCGTTTTCAGCTCAACTGTTTTAATTTTATTGCAGAAATCCAAAAGGTCATAGGCGTAAATGTGTGTCGGTTTACCTAACTCTGCGTAGAAGTGAAACGCCTTGTCACGTGTTCTTTGTGCCAGAATTTCAAGCGCTCTATCTTTAGTGACTTCCCGCAACTCCAAAGTTTCCTTTCCCTTAGGCGAAATAGTTCAGAGCAAACCGAGAGGAAAAATTCCCAACGGAAGTCCAGTTGGTGTCAAGCCATATTCCTCCAGGTTCATCATAATAGAAAACCCCTAAAAATCG
>DATJPJ010000202.1:0-2199 GCA_035506455.1 Candidatus Nanoarchaeia archaeon | reverse complement strand
CGTGATGACTTATGTTATTGTAGCAGCAGCGGCAATCATAATTGCAGTTGTTGCCGCAGCACTAGTCCTCAGAAGACGCAAGTAAAAAGCACAACGAACATTCCCTCCCTTCCCTTTTTTTCAGGGAAAAATAACGAAATGAAGCTATGGCTGAGTGGTCTCTGGCAAAACTTACAAAATGCTCGTTATAATTCAGTCTCTCAACTCTCATTATCTCTCTTTCCGGAGCCCCAACAAACTCTACCATTTCGACAGCCAGAATTTTCAAATAACAGAAAGTGATTTTGGCGTTCGATGCCATCAATGGAAAAGCAATGTTTCTGGATTGAAGTCAATACGGTTAGAAACTAAATTTGTAATTTAAGGTGGGCTGAGCCGGACTCGGACCGGCGACCTTTGGCTCGTAAAGCCAACGTCCTAACCAGGCTAGACGACCAGCCCACGTTTTGCTTTTCTGTGCCTGGGTTCCTGAGTTTTGGTCTACGAATACAGCAGTTGCGTCGAGACCTAGCTGGCACATTTCTTTGCCTATTTGATTCAGCAGATACCTTAGTTGCATCTATGCTTGATAAATATTCCTTCATCTAAATCTCACCATTTTCTGGGGTTTTATTGATTGTACTTAAGCTGTGGCATACCTTTTTGCTTTCTTTGGGTTATTGCAAATTCTCTTAAGCAGGAAGATCGCATAGTTAATTCATAGCATTTGAGCTGATCCCGTTTCCAATTTCAGTTCTCTTTATAGCTGTTTTTTTTGTAGCATTTGAGTTAGTTTTGTGGAAGCTGCGTAAGAAAGGTAGATTTTATTCTATTTTGTTTGATGCAAGCATTGTCCTTGCATTGCTTGTGTTCATTTCAATAATTTTTTCAGGGATATAATATTGAAGTACGATGTCAACCCGCCTCAGCAATAAGATTTTTCACGTCGCATTCCACGCAAAAACATAGGTTGCCATTAGTAGCTTGAATTCATAAAGTACTAAAAACTGAAACTGCAAAATCCTAGTAGATTTACCTAAAATCATGGTTAACTGAGGGAAAGTGTTTGGCAACTGGTTCACTTAACAGTTATCTTGTGGTGTTCGGTTTTGTTCTTTCAGTTATAGGCATATTTGTAGCCATGTCTTCAGTTGGAACATTAGCTGATTACTCAGCTCTCCCCAGTGCCTCCATAACCCTATTTTTGGGCGCTCTTGTGGCTATATGTGGGGTTGGCCTCTTGCTACTTGGGCTTCTCTCCATGACACGTCGACCAAGAACCTACTATTAACTTTCACGCAAAAGAAAATAAAGAAAAGTTGACCTGAAGTTAAATCTGTTTTTCTCAACGTTTTCTTAGAATGTCTTGATGTGAAAAATGTTCAAGTTTTTGCAATATTCCTTGTTTGAAACATGATTTTTATCGCTCTCGCATAATATTTGCAGCTGAACAGGGAGAAAGGAAAAAGGCCTTTATCTGTTCCCCGGGGGTAAAGTGAATTGACCTTTGCCTCTGGGCTACTCTAACAACAATTCACGTTTTGACAACAAATATAAATCTGCACCATCGTTAACCTGTACCTGTTTGAAGGTGCATCACTTGAAGCGTATCCTTTGCACTGGCGCAGGCGGCCCAGCAGGCATAAACTTCACTCAATCTCTACGAGTTAGCGGAGAAAAAATGTACCTCGTAGGAACCGACTCAAACGAGTACTTTGTTCATTTATCGATAACTGACAAGACAATTCTAGTCCCTCGGGCAAATGACCCCAACTACATTGAGAAACTAAACGAAATCATTCAAAGAAATCACATCGAGTTTTTCCATGCCCAACCCGACATCGAAGTCGAGGTCATCTCAGAAAACCGCGAAAAACTCAAAGCCCCCGTTTACCTCCCCTCCAAAGCCGCAGTAAAAGCCTGCCAAGACAAACTTGAATCCGCAAAAGTTTGGAAAAATAAAGGCGTGCCCGTGGCGCGGACAATCGAAGTGCGTAAAGACGAAGACATCGACCGTGCGTTTGAAGAGTTCGGCAGTCCTATCTGGGTCCGCGCGAGGCATGGCGCAGGCGGCAAAGGGAGCACTCCAGCAGATACCCGAGAAACCGCTGTCAACTGGATCCGGTACTGGAGAAGCCGAGGCGTCGACTGGGACTTCATAGCGCAGGAACACTTGCCCGGTAGGAACATCGCTTTTCACAGTCTCTGGAAGGAAGGCGA
>DATJPJ010000201.1:0-6654 GCA_035506455.1 Candidatus Nanoarchaeia archaeon | reverse complement strand
AATGCGATGACTCCGGAGATAGTCAGAAGAAAAAGCAGAGCAACCGTCGTCAGTTTTTTCTTGTCAATGGGTTTCATTTTATTTCTCCTATTTGGCGATACACTAAAGTTGAACTGCTGGGTATATAAAAATAGCAGAATTTCGCTTCGATGGCGGCTGCAAGAATCATTATCAGAAATAAACGTTTTTTTAAGATTGTTTGATAAAATCCTATCAACTGAGAATAAGCAGATGAACATGAATCCGTCGTCAAAATTCATGCCATGACGCAAGAGGGCTCAGAATGCAGAGGAATTGTATGGCTGTTCTACTGTAGTTACGTTGAACGAACCTGCGGTAATGTTTATTAAGTATTGCGATACACGCTGTTTAAGCGTGCTTAGGAGGATTGATGTTGCCATTGTTTGGCGGGCACAGTCACGGGCAAGGTGACAAACTAAAGTGCCCTTACAACGGTTGCGGAAAAGCATTTGACAAGCCTACCGTCTTAACCGACCGAAGCAGCATCCCGCGCAGTTCTTACTATGCCTGCCCCTTCTGCATGAGCAAGATTGATATCGTTACAGAGAACATGCACGTCGTAGACGTAAAACCTGTGGAGTATCCGCCGACAGTTTTTGACTCGCCAGCCAAATGTGCGCATTTCAGCGGGTTGATGGGTTTCGGCAATGGACCGTTGCCTGATGAGTGCTTAGTTTGTCCTAAGGTCTTGCAGTGTGACGCAAGAAAACGATGAGAACCGATACATTTAGCGTAGAACAGAAATTGGTTACGATAAAACCCAAAGAAAGTTTGGTTTGACTAGTCCATCGTGCCCCGTTTTGTACCCCGGTCATTTGTAGGGACATTAATTTTTTCAATTGTCGCGACAATCGAAAAAAATCTTGTTTCTGAGTTTGAAGCGGGTTGCTTTTTTTGGAAGCAGTTTATTGGCAATTGTCCTGCGATTGTCCCATTGTGCTGAGATTCGGCTTAGCCTGTCTGAGGAACCCGTTTGAATTTTATTGCGGATTTCATATGCTCGTTGAGCAAATTAGGGCAAAAATAAAATTTTTGAGATTTCGCGCACAAATCAAAGCAAAGGAATATGGCAAGACTACTTCGCTTCCGCTTAAGCTTAATGCGGTTCAAAGAAAAAAGAAAGAAGGGACGCCAACAAACCAATTGGCGAGCAGCTATCCCAAAATGGCTTTCAAGTCTTCGTCGACAGTTTTGATGGGCATAATGTTGAACTTTTCCACGAGCACGTTTAGCACGTTCGGAGTTAGGAACGCTGGCAAGCTTGGCCCCAAGCGGATATTTTTCACGCCCAAATAGAGCAAAGACAGCAAAATCGCAACAGCCTTCTGCTCGTACCAAGATAATATTAGCGACAATGGCAACTCGTTTATGCCTACGCCAAATGCTTTTGATAGAGCTTGCGCGATAACCACAGCAGAGTATGCATCATTGCATTGTCCTACATCAAGTAGCCGTGGAATGCCTCCGATTTCGCCTAGGTCTTTGTCAAAGAATCGAAACTTGCCGCATGCCAATGTTAACACAACGGTGTCTTTGGGAGCTTTCTCGACAAACTCCGTATAGTAGCTTCGTCCAGGTTTGGCGCCATCGCAGCCTCCTACGAGGAAGAAATGCCGTATCTGATGTTTCTGAACCGCTTCGACCACAGCGCCGGCAACACTTAATACTGCGTTTCGAGCGAATCCCACCATAACAGTTTTGCCCTCGAAGTCATCTGAGAAGCCAGGCATTGATTGTGCTTTTTCAATAACAGCAGAAAAGTCTTCTCCAGGAACATGTTTGACACCCGGCCAACTAACAGGACCCGAGGTGAAAATATTTTCCATGTAGCCAACCGAAGGTTTTTGAATACAGTTAGTCGTCATTAGGATTGCACCTGGAAAAGCAGAGAACTCGCGGATTTGGTTTTGCCAAGCTGTGCCGTAGTGGCCGTAAAGGTGTGGATATTTTTTAAGCTCGGGGTAACCATGGGCGGGTAACATCTCGCCGTGCGTGTAGATCATTATTCCTTTGCCCTGAGTTTGTTTTAGAATGGCTTCGAGATCCTTGAGGTCGTGACCTGAGACTAGTATGGCTTTGCCTTTCTTATGGCCTAACGGAACTTTTGTGGGCACAGGTTGGCCATAGGTTACAGTATTTGCCTCGTCAAGCAGTTCCATCGCTCGAATGTTAATTTCACCGCATTTCAGGCTCAACCCCAAAAAGTCGTTAACACCCAATGAGCCATCCAGCGGCGCGGCGAGAGCTCGTTCCAGGAATTCGAAGACTTTGTCATCAGATTTGCCGAGCTTGAAGGCATGGTAAGCGTAAGCAGCAACGCCTTTAGCTCCGTAGATTAGGAGCCACTGCAAACCGCGCAAGTCAGGGTTTACCGAAGAATCAGCCATGATTCCGTATTGTTTTCCTTGTTGGCTCATTTCACTAATGCTTTTTTCCAAAACCAAGTTTGCTGGGCCGCTCCACTCCGTTTTGCCACCCGCCGTTTTGACCTTGTTCTTGAGGTCTTCTCTGGCTTCGACCGTCCACTTTATAAAACGCGCCAAGCTCTCTGGGTCAAAGTTCACGTTGGTCAGCGTTGCAAAAAGAGCTTCACAAACGAATTCGTCGTTCTTTTTGTCGTTTACACCAACATTTCTGGCTTCGAGGACAACTTGACTAAATCCTCTTAGAGCATAAACGAGTAAGTCAATCAGATTTGCCACTTCAGGGGATTTGCCACAGACACCAAAGGTTGAGCAGCCTTTTCCTCCGGCAGTTTGTTCACACTGCCAGCAAAACATGCCGGTTTCAATTTTAGTTTCACTCATCAAGTTCACCTTTACCTAACATATGTATTTGGGCGCACTTAGCGTTTATCCCTAACATATTAGGGATTATCACGGGTTAGAATAGTCTTTACGTTTCCGTGCCCAAAGACCGAAACTCACCATCCTAAATAAATTTTTCCAGTTACCTAAATCTCAGGTCTCATTCTTAAAATAGCTCTCAAGTAGCCGCCTCATGCCCCGCCGGGTAATCTCAGACAAGGTAGACGGACTT
Source organism: Candidatus Nanoarchaeia archaeon (assembly GCA_035506455.1). Classification (GTDB taxonomy): domain Archaea; phylum Thermoproteota; class Bathyarchaeia; order Bathyarchaeales; family Bathycorpusculaceae; genus JADGNF01. Next base: position 3,594 of record DATJPJ010000201.1, on the reverse strand, counting down.
ATTCCAAGCTTCGCTGCCAATTCCACTGTATCGATTTTGCGAGGATAATCAAAAAATCCTCCCTTCAAAGCCAGCCAAAAAATGCGTTCCTGCTTCTCTGTCAGAACGCCTGCTTTAGGCTCGAACTTGCCCATTTTGAGTACATTTACTTTGAGGCCAGCTTCTCTCATTGAAGCGATTATTTTCTTAAAAGCTTCGAAACTTGGCACCATGAAACTATACATTATTGTACAACCCTCCAAGCTCTTTCCGGATACTAGGAAGGCATCACAGGATAGTATTGTGTTACAAACGCCGCAACCTTGGCTTTCCAACCAAATTGAGGACTTAGCTTCTCCTGCCCCTTCTCCAATTGCCTTTAACTCAGCAGGAGGGTTTTTGACCCGTTTTACCTCTTCGGAGTCAAGCTCTACAAGGTGCTTGACTGATTTGGGGCTGGAACTTCGGATGTCTATAACTTTAATGTGGCTCAAACCCAGAGGTGTCAAACGTTTGAGTATTGCGCATTGTCTGTTTTCTACTTCTAACACCACATGATATGGTTTGGACCAATGATCTTTCATGCCAACCATTTGTACAAATGGTTCTTGAATCTTAAGTCTATTTTGTATAACAAATAAGAAAAAGTTTAGCCTTGGAAAACCGTTTTGCAAGAAATATCCTTAAAGTCTCGTCAGGAAAACCCATTTAGAAATCACTTTTCGAACCCAGTAAGGGCTAAATACAACAAAGGTATTCTCGGTTGATATCCGTTTAGAGGACGATATAGCATGGAAGATTTCTACGACGTCTTCGGCAAACTTATTGAAAATAGCCGTAACCATGAACAGTACCGCGACCAAGAATGCATAAACATGATTGCAAGCGAGGGTCTCAAATCACCTGCTGTCAAGCAGATGCAAGCATTCGCCTCAGACCTGGAAGGCAGGTACGCGGAAGGCGAAAACGATCTGTTGGGCCACGTAAAAAAACGCTACTATCAAGGCCAGAAGTATATGACGCCCATAGAAGACGTCGCGACTGATCTCATGAAAAGCCTTTTCAAGTGCGATTGGGCAGATGTCCGTCTTGTTTCTGGAACCCATGCAAACCTAGCAACCTTCAAAGGTTTGTCCCTCGCAACCAAGAATCGCCGCATGGTCGTTACTCCGCTTAGTTGTGGCGCACACATCAGTCACGACTACACAGGGCTAGCGGGCGCTGTTTTGGGTATAGAAGACATAAATCACGTCTACAACATTAACGAAATGAACATAGATCCCGATCGCTCCGCCGACATTATCCGCGCGGCAAAACCAGGCATCGTTACATTTGGCGGGAGTCTGTTTCTGTTTCCACACCCTATCAAGGAGCTTAAAGAAGTATGCGATGAAGTCGGAGCCTACGTTGCTTATGACGCATCACATGTGCTGGGCTTGATTGCGGGAGGCGTTTTTCAAGACCCGCTCCGCGAAGGCGCGGATTTCATTACCTCGAGCACTCATAAGACCTTTCCAGGACCTCAAGGCGGAGTCATCATGGGTAGTCCATATGACCAACGGATGGAGAAAGCTATCAAGAAGATTCAATACGCCGTTTTCCCATTAAGCGCGTCCAGCACCCACCTGGGCAGACTCCCCGCGTTGGGCGTAGCGGCTTTGGAAATGAAGCTATTTGGCAACGAGTTAGCAAAACAAATTGTCAAGAACGCACAAACCGCCGGACAATACCTATTCGAAAACGGAGTAAAAGTCCTCTGCGACCAAAAAGGCTTCACCCGCAGCCACCAAATCGCCGTGGATATTCGAGGGTTCGGAGGCGGCAACAAAATCGCACAAGAACTGGAAGACGCAAACATCATACTAAACAAGAACTTGCTACCATACGACGACCAAAGCAGTAAAGGTGATCCTTCAGGTTTACGCATAGGTTTCCAAGACGTCACGCGACGCGGCTTCCGAGAAGGCGACATTAAACACCTCTGCGATCTCATGCTCGACATTATTAAGGAAAAACGAAAACCCTCAGAAGTCCAGAAAGATGTCAAAGCATTGAGACAGGAGTTCAAAAAGATTAAGTATGGATTCGAAAATGTCGAAGAAGCATTAAGCTACATCAAGAAGCTTTAGTGAAAACAGGCAAACAGCCTGACTTTCTCTTCTATCTAAGGTACTTGAGTGCATCAGTGACGCTTTCCTTTTCTCTCGAAGAAACAAAAAAGAAGCCCAGACAATATTATTAATAAGCAATTAACTTTATCTGAAATGGCCGCTATGATCGACTCCATTCAAATCTCCATTGTTGTTGCAATAATAGCAATCGTTGCTGTTTTTTTCTACTTGTTACCCAGGTATGGGCCCCACAAGAAGTCAATATTGACATGTTCTAAGTGCAATAAACAGTTCACCTATCACTGGGTTCCTGGAGCCTCGTGGGCATCACTTAGAGGTAGCAAACGAAAACTCCGTTGCCCTCATTGCCACCAAATCTCCACATTTGACTTAGCTGCAGCCAAATCTAAAAAGACAAAGTCACCTGCGAATGTAAAAAAACAGAGCAAGTAACTTATTTCCAAGCAGTGGAGATTGGTTTATAATTCACGTTTGTGATTTGCTTAAACTCTAGACCGCAAATACCACATCAGGAGTCAGCAACGTGAAAGTACTACTAAATGATGGCTTGGAAAAAGAAGGAATTGAACTCTTCCAGCAAGCAGGAATCGAAACTGACACGAAGAAACGTGACCCCAAAAGCCTCGCCGTCGATGTGGCAGAGTTCGACGCGCTAATAGTACGCAGCGCTACCAAAGTTACAAGGGAAATCATTGAAGCAGGAGCGAAAGGAAGACTTAAAATTGTAGGACGCGCCGGAGTCGGCTACGACAACATAGATGTAGAATCAGCCTCAGAATTTGGGGTCGTAGTGAAATCTGCGCCATCAGGAAACACAAACGCAGTAGCTGAACTCACGATCGCTTTAATGCTTAACCTGTCACGCCACATTCCACAAGCACATCTTTCCCTGAAGCGAGGCGTGTGGTCCAAAGAAAAGCTAAAAGGAACCGAACTAGTAGGCAAGACCCTGGGCATTTTAGGATGCGGCAAGATTGGACAACGTGTGGCCGAACTTGCTCATCACGGCTTTGACATGGACGTAATCGGCCACGATATATGCCAAATCGTGGATTCAAAAGTTCGTTACGTTCCAAGAGAAGAAGTCTTCTCAAAAGCAGACTACATTACGATTCATACAGGTGGAAAAGCGGTGATTGTGGGAGAAAAGGAGCTTGCTCTAATGAAACCCACAGCCTACCTTATCAATACCTCCCGAGGAGCCAATGTTGACGAGAAGGCTCTCTATGAGGCACTAAAACAGAAAAAAATTGCAGGTGCAGCCCTTGACGTTTACTCTGAAGAACCCAAAGGAGAAGGCGCAGAATTTAAGAGCCAATTTGCCGAATTTGAAAACGTTATTCTAAGTGCTCACCTTGGTGCTTCTACAGCTGAAGCCCAAAGGGAAACTGCAATAGAAATAACAAAAGTCGTCTGTAATTTTCTGCTAAGCGGAGACTTCCAAAACGCTGTGAATGCGGGCGAACGAATCGAGCTTGAAGAG
>DATJPJ010000200.1:0-3599 GCA_035506455.1 Candidatus Nanoarchaeia archaeon | reverse complement strand
CCCATAATCCGATAGTTGAACTGCGAGATGTCAGCGTCAGGTACGCCAATGACGTTCTGGCACTCGACAGGATAACCCTAGACGTAAATGAGAAAGACCTAATTGCCTTGATGGGACCAAACGGGGCGGGAAAGTCCACGCTCCTAAAGGTCATTTTGGGTCTCGTAAAGCCTACCAGTGGTACTGTTAAGCTATTTGGCTGCAGCGAATTGACTAAGAACCTGAAATATGTTGGCTACGTTCCTCAGAGTGCGCAGGCACGCGATGCGAACTTGCCTTTCAACGTTTATGAGACTGTTATGATTGGAAGAACTCCCCGAGCAGGTTTATTCCATGGAATGGGACCCAAAGATAGAAAGAAAGTTGAGGAAACGCTCAAACTTTTTGGGATATATGAGCTTAAAGATAGAAAGATAGGTCAACTCTCTGGTGGCCAGTCGCAACGGGTTTTTTTGGCAAAGGCGATGGTTTCTGAACCAAAACTACTCTTGTTGGATGAGCCAACAAGCGGAGTGGACACAACTTCAAAAAGAGAGTTCTATAACACACTGGAGCGCTTAAACAAGGAACGTGGAATAACCGTCATTTTGTCTTCACATGACATAAGCGTAACAACAAAAATAGCTAACAGGGTTCTCTGTATAAATAGATCGCAGTTCTTCTGTGGCGAAAAAGAAGACTTTGAAGCCGAAAAAGAAATTCAGAAAATGTATGATCACCCTGTGGAGATTGTAGACCATCATGATCACCCTTGATGTCCTTTCTTTACTTCAAGCACCTTTCATACAGCGTGCATTCATCATAAGCATAAGTATTGCAATCCTCAGTTCAATTCTAAGCATCTTCATTGTTCTAAAGAAGATTTCGCTGATAGGCGACGGGCTGTCCCACACGGCTTTTGGAGGCTTAGCCCTCGGATACTATCTTAGTATTTTTCCTTTGTGGATAGCTGGAATTGTTGTTGTGTTAGGGTCAATTGGCATTAACAAGGCGTTGCGATCCACAAAGATTTCTGGTGACGCTGCAGTTGCTGTCTTTCTGCAGCTGGGTCTCGCTGGAGGCATAACCTTATTGAGCCTTGCCAGGGGTTTTGGTGTTAACCTTGAGAGTCTGCTTTTCGGAAGCATCCTGATAGTTAACATGGACCAAATCATTACTGCAGCAGTTGTTGCAGCCATATCTCTTAGCATAATTTTTCTGTTCTTCAAGGAAATGGTCTACATAACTTTTGACGAAACTCAAGCTCGAGCTGCAGGAATCAAGACGTGGGTTTTTGACTATCTTCTGAGTATTCTCGCTGGTGTAGTCGTAATCATTGCTATACCCATAGTCGGTGTACTCTTAATTTCAGCTCTCCTTGTACTGCCTGCGTTAATTAGCACTCAAGTTACAAAATCCTTCAAACAAACCGTCATACTCTCACCCATAATTGGGTTAATCACCGTAGTTTTGGGCATACTCTTAGCGGTTGTAATTGATGCGGCTCCAGGCGGAACAATTGTCCTGACAGGATTAGCTATTTTAACGATTGTTTTCATAAGTAAAAAAATTGGAAATAGCCTAAGGAAACAAAGTCGAAGTTAATGGAGGAGGTGAATTTTTGAGTTTTTTTGGTCGTAAGAAAGAAGGGAAGGTTCAGTTTTGTCCTGAAGCGATAATAAAATGCAGATGCGCAGTGTGTCCAGTCCAGTTTCACAGTGTATGTGCCCAACCTAAGAGAATGACACGAAGCAAATTTGTCGATGCTGTAACTCCTGAAATGATACAAGGAATGACTAGAGAGCAAATATCAAATATGATACCTAACGTCAATAATCTACCAGGACCTTATTGTGCTACTGGAGTTTCTGCCTGTAAAGACTTTGATTTCAGCAAGATGTGTCTTTGCAGTGCGTGCCAACTCTTCAAGGATCTTAGCCTCATGACAGGTAAACCAACAAGCTATTTCTGTAAAGGCGGAAGAGCAAAATAGTTTCTTGCATGTTTTCCCTCCCAAAAAGAATGAACAGTAAAATGAGTCCCCAGTGAAGAGGGTTATAACAGATAGTTTCTCAATTCTAAGGCTATATCTACTACGCTCGATATTTGGGCGAGCGCAAGCTCCAGGATGGCTGCATGCAGTTTGTATGGCATCAGGCTTTGTTCGATGTGCTTAATAGGACTCTATCTGCCGCTCAAAATCCAACGATGTTGCCGATTGTTTGGCTCATCTTAAGTGCCTAAATAGTCAATCTGTTGAATTGTTAGTAAGGAAGAGTCTGGTAGTTAGCGTTTAGTTTGTTAGCGGCACTGAGAACAGCCGTGTTCATGGCCATTGCATTCTTGGTAAAGCCGCCACTACAAACCTCAGTTGCCGACGCCATTTGGCTACTTGAGGCGCTGACCTCTTGTGACGCTTCTGAAGCACCGGTTGTTACAGTTGTGAAGCATTCGGTGGCACTACTATTGACGTCTTGGAAAACGCTTGAAGCTTCATCAAAGGCCGTAATGTTAAACTCAACATTGGCACTCCTTTTTTTGCCTTCCACATTCACAAGCCTTATCTTTTTGGGAAATTCTCAAGAGCAAGGTTAAAGTCCAAAGAGCCAAGCATAATAGCCATTTAGACAGTCGCCATTCAGAGACGGCCATTGATGAAGCACAGTCACAAGCCCAAACGAGACTCAATATCAAACATGCACGAGTACCAAAGCGTCACCAAAAAACGGCTTGCACTATCAATGGTCATCATCGGTTCCGTGATGATACTTGAAATTGTTGGTAGCTTTCTAAGTCACAGTTTGGCCTTAGCGAGTGAAGCGGCTCATATGTCCACTCACCTTTTCGCTTTAGCAGTCAGTTTAGTCGCTGTAGCCGTTGCATGTAAAGAACCATGCCATCATCGCACGTACGGCTTTTACAGGGCAGAAGTACTGGCAGCACTTTTCAACGGTCTCTTTCTTTTCGGTGTAACAGCATACATCTTCTTTCAAGGTATTGAACGTCTGCTTCACCCTCAAGTAGTCAATGGTTTTGAAATGCTTATTGTGGCCTTGTTCGGTTTGGTTGCAAACGGTCTAAGCATACTTATTTTGAGAAACAACGTACGGAGCGACCTCAACATTAGAAGCGTGTTTATTCACATGTTCGCTGACTTGGGATCTTCAGTTGTCATTATCATAGGTGCTATAATTGTTTCATCAACTAACCTATACGTAATTGACCCACTATTGAGTATCGGCATCTCTATAGTAATTTTCGTCTGGGCTTGGGGATTGCTAAAAGACTCCGTTAATATTTTGCTGGAAACCGCACCAAAAGGCATGAACGTAGACATTATCAGTGCTGAACTCCAAAAGGAAATACCTGAAATCACACATGTCACCGATATGCATATCTGGGAAATCACTTCAGGTCTGTACTCATTCACTGCACATCTTCAAACAAACGTGACTGATTCTGAGAAATTAAGAGAACTCTTAGAAAGGATAGACAAACTTTTAGACGAAAAACATGGAATCGAGCATTCGACCGTTCAATTTGAAACCACGAGCAGTTAGGATGACCTCAATCTTTCGTGTGGCTTCTTTGCCAGTCTCGGCTACTTCAACGTCGTATCC
>DATJPJ010000199.1:0-6887 GCA_035506455.1 Candidatus Nanoarchaeia archaeon | reverse complement strand
TTGCTTTGGCTTGTTGGGCGTATGATTTGGCGACTACGTTCTATGCCATAAACGTTGCTCGCGTCGCCGCGGAAATTAATCCGCTTGGTTGGCCTCTTGGTGCGTTGGGAGCATTCGCATATTACTTTCCGACCGTCATCTTAACTTACATTCTTTTGTTCAGGCTAAGAGAGAAAATTTCTTTCTACGCAGCCGTTCCTATGACGGTTGTTGCACTCTTAATGAGCTCAATGAACCTAAATGCAGGAATCGGAAACTTTGCCTTTTTTGTTTGGACCGCCTCTTTGTCCGCTCCCATAAGCTATAATTTGACAGCGTTTGTGGCAATTTTGGACTTGGTATTTGTGGCAATTTTGCTTTCAGCTTCGAGGAAGAAGGGGCTGGAAATTCGCAAGCTAGGAATCGGAAATCCGGCCTAAGAATTTCACGTAAGGCTTAATTGCTTGAGGTGCAAACGTAAAAGGCATGATTCTGCCAAGAGAATTCTACAAACGTGACGCCTTAACCGTTGCAAAGGCTCTTTTGGGAAAAATTGTTGTGCATGAGACAGCCGAAGGCAGGTCTGCTGGCAGAATTGTCGAGACGGAAGCCTATGTTGGACCTGAAGACAAAGCCTCCCATGCTTATCAGGGTCTGCGAACCAAACGGACGGAGACGCAGTTTGGCGAAAAGGGTCACGCGTACATATACCTCATTTATGGGTTGTATTATTGTTTTAACGTTGTTGTAGGCGAAGTTTCTGGCAAGCCGGAAGCTGTTCTTATGCGGGCGCTTGAGCCTGTTGAAGGTATTCAGCTTATGTCAAAGCGAAGGTCTGCCGCTGGGGGTAACGTTGTTAAACTTGCGAATGGACCGGGCAAGCTTTGCGCAGCTTTGGGAATTTCCAATAGGCAAAATGGCCTTGATGTGTGTGTTCCTCCATTTTTTATCCAAGATGGGCCGGTGGTCTCTGATGAAGAAATCGAAACTGCAACAAGGATTGGTGTGGATTATGCTGATGAATGGAAAAACAAGCCTTGGCGGTTCTACATAAGAAACTGTTCCTTTGTTTCAGTTAGAAACAAATAACATTATGGGCTATGCACAATAGATTAGAAAAACTATAGTTTTTTGCTCATTACGTAGGCGTCTTCGCCGTCGCTATAATAGCCTGGAATTGTCCGAGTTGTGTCTAAACCTAGTTTCTTGTATAGGTTTACGCCTGCTTGATTCGTTACGCGCACTTCTAGGTAAATTTGTTTCGCTTTGTAGCTAACCATGCCTTCCATAGCTGCATTCAGTAACGCCGAAGCTACGCCTTTGCGTCTAGCTTGAGGCATGACTGCCAATGAGACTACGTGTCCCTTGCGAATTAGTCCGCCTAAGCCAAAGTTGCTTAAGCCCACCTCGATTCGGCACATAATGTAACCAACTACTGAATGGTCTTGTTCTGCTACAATGAAGGTGTCAGGAAATCGTTGGTGCAAATCTACAAAGAACATGTCTGTGTAGTTTTCTGGCAAGCAGACTCTGTTGATTTGCATGACATCCTGTAGGTCGTCGGATTCGAATTTTCGCAGCTTGAAGGTGTCTTGCATTATTGTTCCTTCGTTTACCAGTTTTCCAGACGACACTTAAAGTTTACGTTTTCTCGCTAAATGAAAACTCAGTTGAAGCCTCGTCGGGCGATGCTTTCACTTCTGGAAGGGTGAAGTTGCCTTGTGGAATTGTCCAAACTCTGGCTGCTTTGCCTGCTATGTTGAATGCTTCGTTGAGGGCGTCGTTGACTGCTCTTGCTGTTTTGAGTTTAAAAATGCTGGTAGCGTAGTAGTCTGGCAGTGTTGAGACAAGGATAATCTGGTGATTCTGGAGTGCCTTGAGGAAGAAGTATGCTTTGTGTCCGCCCATGATGAAATTGCGTTTAATTTCTTTCTCAACGGCCTTCAGGTCTGGGAACCTGGCCATCCAGTCGTAGAAGACTTGGTTTCCGTGTCCCTCGGGGCATTCGGCTACTAGAATTATGACTCCGCCGCGTTTTGCTACTTCTAATGCGGCGTCTACCGCTTTGTAAGCCTGATACAAGTTGATGTCCGCGGGTGCGCCTCCGCAGCTGACGACAACTATTTCTGCTCTTCGCTCAACAGGTACTCGGAACATTTCGTCCACGAGTTTGACTCCTTCGAGAAACGCTGGTTCTAACTCGCCGGCAAAGGCTCTAACCACTTGGCATTTGCTGTTGGCTACGATGTTGACGATGAAATCTACTTTTGCGAGTTTTGCCGCTTCTAGTATGTCCTCGTGTACTGGGTTGCCTTCTAAAACTCCTGTTCTTGCGTTTGCGCTGAGCATGAGTGAATGATTGAACTTGATGGTTTCTTCGCCTGCGACTGCGGGCAAAACGCTTTTTCGACCGCCGCCGTAGCCAGCGTAGTAGTGGAAACCTATGTCTCCAAGAAGGACGCGGACATCAGCCTCAGCAAAGATTCTGTTAAGCAAGACTTTGTTGCCGTGCTTTGTTGTGCCCGCTTGTACGAGGTCGGGGGCTTTGCAGTCGTGACTTACTGCTTTGATTCGTTTTGCAACTTCTTCGCCAAGGAGCATGGTGGTTTCTTCAGGTTTTACTGGGCGGTGGGTGCCGGTTCCAAAAATTATGGTGACGTTCTCGTCTTTGACTCCTGCTAGGCCAAGTTCTGTGAGGACGGGTAATAGCATTATTTCGCTGGGTGTTTTTCGTGTGTGGTCGTCTATGACGATGGCGACTTTGCTTTCTGGGAGGGCTATTTCGCTGAGGCGTCTTGTTCCTTTGGGAATGGGGTCTTTTAGTGCTCGTTCAACCTCTGCTTTAGCGTCGGGGCTGGGCGGGCGTTCTTTAGGTTCTATGGAGCCGATGAGGTTTCGGGCTGGAACTCTGACGCACACGTCTGTTTTTCCATAGGGGAGCCAAACATCAACCATGAATGCATCACACGCGTGTATTGTGAAAAGACACGTTGTATGCAGCTTTTAAGTATTATCAAACAAACTGCAATTCATGATTTCTCCTGTTGCCTCGACACTTCTACTCATGTTGTTGCTAACTATTTTGAGGAATAGTTGATTGTTTGGTTTGGCCGCTTTGGTGTTTGAAAGAGGGCAATTCTTGCTATAGTAACTTCTTTTAAACTGCTGTCAATACTATACTGTTGAGACGACAGCAATGACGGCCGTCAAAGTTCCTGAAAAGAATAGTGTAGTATTTGTTTGGCTCAACAACTACGCTGGATTACTTCTCAAAACACCGACAAAAACGCTTCTCATAGACCCAGTTGAAGTCAAAGCCAAGAATTACCCTCATGTCGACGCTATCCTGATAACTCATGAACATTACGATCACCTCGACCAGCGACTTATCGCGGAAATCCAGAAATCAACAGGTTGCACAGTTATTGCTGATGTCACCTCTGCCAAAAAACTAAAATTGCTAGTGCCCACAGAAAAACTTGTGGAAACCCGCGCGGGAGACCAAACCAGTTTAGGTGAAGTGAAGATAAAAACCCAAAAGTGCAAACACCCAGCTGAAACTCCAGTCACGTTTATTATTGCAAGCGAAGACGGCGTTAGAGTCTGGCACACAGCCGATAGCCAGCCTTTTCCCGAAATGGCGACAATCGCTCAAAAAGAGAAGGTTGACGTCGTTTTCTGTACTGTTGGTATCGCACCTGGAACTTCTCCTGAATCTGGCAGCGAGATAGCTTGGCTTACTAAGCCTAAGGTTGCGATCCCCTACCATACAAATTCGGTCGAGAGCCAGAAAAAGTTCGCTGAAATAATCAGAAGGGAGCAGCCTAAGACTTCGACAGTTATACCTGAGGTTGGAAAGGCTTATCAAATTTCTATAGGTGAACGGAAAAATGAGTGAAGAAACAAAACATATTGAAATGGCTAAAATTTTAACCAACATCGATGCGGTCGAGTTTGGTTTGTTCAAGCTGTCAAGCGGCAAAGCTACACCGTACTACGTTGATTTGAGAATAGTGCCCAGTTTTCCGGATGCGTACAAAGATATATGCGAATTATACGTGCAAACAATAATCAAACATATTGGAGCAAAGAATTTCGACCGTATAACAGGTATTCCAATTGCGGGCATTCCTTTTGCTTCGCTGGTTGCGTATTTGCTCAAGAAGCCGTTTCTTTATGTCCGCAAGGGTGCCAAACTCCATGGTCGAGAACGACGAGTGGAAGGAATCTTAGTTAGTGGTGACAGGGTTTTACTCATCGATGATTTAGTCACAACCGGTTTGACGCTCAAAGAGGCAGCTGATTCGGTTCGGGCAGAAGGGGGTGTCGTAACCGATGCAGTTGCTTTCTTGGATCGCGAGGAAGGTGGCAAAGAATTGCTTGAGAAAAGCGGTGTGAAACTTCATTCTCTCCTGAAGATGAGCGAGATGGCGAAGATCCTTTATGACATGGGTGCGATTGATGATGAGAGCCTAAAAACCATAAATAAACAAATTAAGAAAAAATAGATTCATTTTTTTGATTATTCGTAGAAGATGAGGGCTTTTTCCTCTAGGATGACATGTAGTTTATCCACGGCAATGTAGACGTCTTCTTCCTTTTTCGCTCCTGTGCAGACAAGTTTGCCACTTGCGAACAACAGTATCACAACTTTTGGTTCTTCCATGCGATAAATCAAGCCGGGAAACTGTTCTGGCTCGTACATTGATCTGCCCAGTGAGTATGCTGCTTTTTCGAGGTCTATCATGCCGCCTAGATTCGCGGAGGCTACTATGTTTTGGATTTTCATCTCTGGTTTGCCCACGATTATGATGCCGCTTCTTTTGAGTTCCTTGATTACTTTAAGGACTGCTCTGCGGGATTCTTTTTCGCTCTTGGCGCCTGTGCAGACCATTTTTCCCGAGCTAAAAATCAGGGTTGCTGTTTTGGGTCTTTTAAGCCTGAAAACCAAGCCTGGAAACTGCTCGGGTCTGTATTCGACTCCTGGATAGCCTTTGACGACGGCGTTAAGGTCAACTTTTTGATTTAGGGTGGCGCTTGCGACAACATTTTCGATGCTTAACTCTGCTTTGACCTTGGGCACTGCTCGCACTCCTCGCTAGGTACCTGTATAAAATACATTGAGTTTATAAACACATCTACACTTGGCTGTAACTGCTAAACGTTGTTTTAGATTTGAAAACTGTGTGAATAAACGGATTTGATTTGAGTTGTTGCTGGGTTTTGAGGCTGAGTTTGTTGAGGTTCTTCCCCAATAGTCTCTGTGGTTTTCTTGCCTCTGAGAGACCCCAAAATTTCAATAACGATGAGAAGTGCGATTATCACGGCTATTATTGGGATGACTATTTTGCCGCTGTTTCCAGCAGTTAGACTCTGCAGGAAAAGAGTTATGTGTCCAACCCACGGAATTCGTAGAACAACTTTGCCTACGATTTGGTTTGCTTGGATGGGGCTCCAGGGGTCATATTCTGAGACCGATGGTGTGGTTGGCCATTTGTCAACTCCGTTTCCGTCGCCTTTTGTGTAAAAGGCTAGTTGACCGTTGACTGTTGTGGGTGCGACAATTCTGTGAACGATTCGTCCATATTCGACTGTGTTGTACACGATTATGTTGCTGTTTGGGTAATTTGTGTTTAGGTCTTTGGGGTTAACTGGAACGATTATTAGAATGTCTCCTTCCATTAATGTTCGAGCGAATGGGTGTATCCATCCGTCCTTGTCGTTTGGTATACACATGCTCCCACTGGGAACAACTGCGACGTATCCTGCGCTTTCAGCTACGTAAACGCCTATGAGCAAAGCAATGATTGCGGCGACTGCGACGATGACTTGGAGGTTTTCGTTTCTGGGCATTCTTTTTGTTAGCCTCGGTCTAAGATTGTTATTAAGGGTACACCTTTCGGGTTTTAATACTTGCTGTTTAATTAGTCCCCGACAAGGAAAAAGTAGGGATAGCTTTGGTGGGGCTGAATTGGATGTATCTCGTGTAAGCTGGAGGACAGCTTTTTTTTGAATAATGCAGCATTAGGTTTGTGGGTTAGTTGCCGATGCTTGTCTCGGCAGTTTTTTTGGTCTTATTATTGGTGCGATGAATTCTGCAATGATCAATATTGCAACTAGGATGACAAATATCGAGACTCCAATGTTTAGGGCATTTTTAGATAGCCCTTCTTGAAGTTCTTCTGTGTATATGGTGATCCATCCGAGCCAGGGGATTCGCATTATTACTTTGCCTATCACGTATTGTTGTGGAACTGAGCCCCGAGGGATGTTTGAGTTGTCGTTGTAGTAGTTAGGGTTGTACCATCCTAAGTCAGGACTGTATGGTTCAACGGGGTTTGGCCATTTAGTTGGGGGGTTTCCGTCGCCTTTGGTGAAGAAGTAAAGGGTGCCGTTTTGTGTGGTTTCGCTTGTTATTCGGTGTACGATGGGGACACCGGTAGGGTCGTTGGGGTTCTGGAAGACGATAATGTCGCTGTTAGGGTAGCTGGTTTTTAGAGTTTTAGGATCAACGCCCTCTATTACTATAATGTCGCCCAGATGAAGGGTTCGCGTGAATGGGTGAGACCATCCATCGCAGTTGGCGTCATATGGTATGCACATGCTTCCGCTTGAAACAATGTAGAAAGGCAAGGACTTGGTGTGTAGTGCTGCTTGTGATCCGTACCAGATGCCCAAGACTGATGCTATGACGATTATGGTGACGAGAAATGTTTGGAAATATTCATTTTTCCAGAGCTTCTTTTTGTCGACGGTCAATTCTTTTCTTCCAATTAACTTTAGATGTAGTTTTCAATTGTTGCAGATGCTTTAAAGTTTCTTTAGATGCGAAAGTTAAGTCAGAACGCATACTGCTAATTTCAGAAGTGACGATGAAGTAGCAGTGGGCCACGGAGGTTCGACGCCTA
>DATJPJ010000198.1:0-4783 GCA_035506455.1 Candidatus Nanoarchaeia archaeon | reverse complement strand
TCATGCTATTCGGTTTCACTTCATTTATTGATGCTACCTTTACAAATCCCATAACATTTCGCCTCATGAAACTACATAAAACACTCCAATAGAACTCTTGACTTAACTCTCTTAATATACTAATCTATGCCATGCTATTGCAAGCAAATAGGCAACGAAAATTTTCCGACAAAGAATATGTTTGGATGAATTTCAACCACATCGTCTTCGGAATATACCTTTTTGAATTGCCCTCTTCAAATATTTGAATAAAGTTCGCTGCAAGTGTCAGTGGACCCTTATTTTGCAACCTTTTAAATACAACAAACTTTCATAAAAGAAGAATCACAAAAGGAGAGAACGAAATGTTAGAAAACTCTATTAATAAAACAGCGAATGCGAAGAAGAAGCCGATTCTTTTTACGATCGCTTTGATTCTGATGCTTGCAGTTTCCACTTTCATGACTAATGTGCATGCTCAAACAGGCACTGCGGCTAACCCGTTGCAGGTACCGACCAACGCGTTTTTGAGTGTTGAACCAAATCCAGTTGGAGTCAATCAGAAACTTGCCGTTACCTTGTGGCTTGCTCAAATTCCGCCGTTTAATGGTGCAGGAGATGGTCAACCATACCAAGGATATACTTTCACTGTAACTAAGCCCGATGGAACCACTCAGACATTCGGACCCTACGGTTCTGACTACATAGGAACTTTCTACACAACCTTCACGCCAACAACCACCGGGAAATATAGCTTCCAATTCAACTATGCAGGAGAGATAAAGAACGTTAGCTCCACCCTAATTGGAGCCAGCGCGACCACAATCATCGCCCAATACCTGCCCAGCCAATCCATCGTTCAAACGGTTACAGTGCAGCAACAGCAAATTGGATTCTATCCCAACACTCCAATGCCTCTGCCTTCTAATTATTGGCAAGCTCCAGTGATAGCTACCAATTATCTGTGGACTGACCTGTCAGGAAACTGGCTTGGCGTTCCTATGCAGAACGGGATGGGCTACAACAACAACCCCTACGTAAGCGGAGCATACAACCCCTACACAACAGCGCCATTGACCCCTCACATTATATGGAATACGCCTTTGGCTTTCGCAGGTCTGGTTGGCGGCGAATGGGGATACGGCGACTACTACACCGGATTATCATACACGCCAAGATGGGGAAACAACGGAGTAATTATGAACGGATACCTATACTACAATTTGCCCACGGCTGACTACGGCTCAAACGGTGAAGGCACCGTATGCGTTAGCTTAGCAACAGGAAAACAAGTCTGGTATCAAAACATCACAATAAGCCTCGGTCAACTGCTGGATTATGAAACCATGAACCAAAACGGCATCATCCCGTACCTATGGCAGACTGGATCAACATACAGACTTTTTGACCCAATGACAGGATTCCTATTAAGCTCCTTCACAGGCGGACTTAGCGGCAGAATTATGTATGATGCTCAAGGCGACATGTTAGTCTATGTCCTAACCAACACCAACTTGGTCCTGTGGAACTCGACCTTATGCATAATCAACAACGGCGGGCAAATCTACACTCAAGCAAACAGCGTAGGTCCAGAGTGGCGACCTCCCGTGGGTTCTTTCCCCTGGTCTAAAGGCATAGTATGGAACGTTACAACTCCTAACCTGTTCGGTCAGACACTGGTCGAAATGAACCCCCACGTCTTAATTGTGACTTTTGCCAACACAACTGGAGTACCACCATCCGCAGTCATTATGGGTCTAAGCCCAATTGACGGACATCAAATGTGGAACTACACTATACCCAACTTCTTTACTGGCAGAGCACAATACAACTTTAGCCCCATTGATCCAAAACTGAACATCTACGCCTACTTTAACCAAGCAACAACCGAATGGTCCGGCTATAACGCGCTCACAGGCCAGAAAATCTGGGGACCAGATGCACCCTACAACTATTCTTGGGGATTCTACAGTCAAAGCTATGCTGGTTGCGGCGTTACTAGCCCAACTGTTGCAAACGGAGTCGTATACTCCACAAGTTATGCAGGTATAACCGCCATCGACATGGCCACTGGCAAGATCTTATGGTTCTTCCAGACTCCCAGCGCAGGCTTTGAAACCCCCTACGGCGTCTTTCCATTCTACGGCGGACCCACTGTTGCAGGCGGAGTAGTTTATGCAGGCGTTGATGAACACAGTCCAAACACACAACTCTACCAAGGATACGACCTGTATGCAGTAAATGCTACAACCGGGACAGCCCTCTGGAACTTACCCATTGGCTATTCGTGTAACCCAATGATCTCAAACGGCATACTCGTAGACTATAGCAACTATGACGGCAACGTTTACGCAGTAGGAAAAGGCAAAACGGCCACAACAGTCTCCGCTTCACCAGTTACCCTTGCTAGCAAGAGCCCGACAACCATTCAAGGAACAGTCACTGATCAATCATCTGGCAACACATGCTTAGGAATTCCAGCAGCAGGCACTCCGGCAGTATCCGACGACAGCATGACCGAATGGATGAACTACTTATACATGCAGCAGCCAAAGCCAAACAACGCTGTAGGCGTTCCAGTGCATCTGACAGCTTTTGACCCCAACAACAACACAGAAGACCTCGGATACGTTACAAGCGACGCAAACGGAAACTATGCAATACAATGGACGCCACCAGTTCCAGGAGTCTACAAGATCATCGCAACTTTCGAAGGCTCAAACTCTTACTTCCAATCCAGCTCAGAAACCGCCATAACTGTATCGCCAGCCGTATCAGCATCAGTTGTAGTGATCACTCCACCACCAGCAACAGCAGCCCCAACAAACCCAACGACAAACCCACCGAGCTCACCAGCGGTCACAGTTGCGCCCACTCCTAGCCCAATCATCGCTCCACCAACCAGCCCAACACCCACAGCAACTTACATTGCCATCGGCGCAGTCGTGATTGCCGTAGTCGTAATCGCTGCAGCACTCATACTAAGAAGACGCAAGTAGAAGAATTCTATTCCTTCTTTCTTTTTTTGTGAAAGAAAAAGTTTGAAAATGGGCTGAAAGGACTCTGGAATGATTACCAACTTGCTCGTCGGGTTTTCCTTCTTCTCCTAGCTAATCCAGAGCCCCAGCAAACCCAAAGTATAATTAACTCCGATGAAAATAGAAAAGCCGCTATTCTTGCAGACGCGAATAGAAAGGGGGCCTTCAAGGTGGAAACAAAAATTAACTGGTCGGTTAAAATTGGGTTACTGTTCGTTTCAGCATCATTATTCTCGTACATGATGTATGAGTTCACTAACGGCATAATCAACCGTGGTCCACTCACGGTCTTCTTCATTTTAGTCACCGATACACCTGGATGCATCGGGATGGCGTCGAGAGCAGCAGCGGGACTCATCGCTCTCGTACTTGTTTTATCGTTCATGTTCAAGAAGGATTTGACGAAACCTGAAGCCTTCATGGCTCTCAGATTCGTTGTGCTCTTTGAAGCAGGTTACTGGTTCTTCAGCTTTTTCATGTCAGGCGTAATGGGTGGATACGGAATTTTTAATACTGGATCTTTCGGCGGGTTTGGCGGAATTCTTTTATTCACAGTTGAAAATACCGTGCCTTGTTTTCTGCAATCCGTAGGTTTGGTAGCAGTTCTGCTGAAGTTGTTTTTTGAGTTAAACCCAAACAAGCCTGCAAGAGGGGCCATCAAATGGGGGCTAATTGCTGGAACTTTCTACATCTTCGTCTTTTGGTTTAACAACACTGGCAACTGGATGGAGGCTTTGATCGAGAAAGGAACAAACTACATTATGCTTTATCCGTTCAACCTGTTCAGCTTCCTGTTTTCAACGATAGGCCTTCTTCTGCTCGGTGTTTACGCTGCCCACTTTACAAAAAAATCCGTTGGAACCGAATCTTTGTCAAATCTTAACCTGCAAGTTGTAGGCGCAATAATAACCATCGTTGGTTTGTATTTTGGCATTCATTACGTGTCGTATATGTTCCTGGGAGCCGTCGGCGGCTGGGGAACCTGGTATGCATGGATGCTTGGACACAACTTAGATCTTTGGGCTATGGCGCTGCCCTTTATCGGACTGCCTCTGCTATTCCGGCAGAGTAAAATGCAGGGAAAACTAATCAATCGAGTCGTGCTTCTAACGCAGGGAATAGGCGCAGTGTTCTTCGCCGTCTTTTGGGCAGCTTACGCGTTTGCGCTTCCCTCAAACCATGTTCTCCATGGCGAACCAATCTTCAAGATCCCACTATCAATATTTGGAGGACTGTTTGTACTCTTAACCGCGGTACTTTTGGTGTTTTCATTTGTCTTAGCCCGGAGGAAAACAACTTCTCTCTAAGATCGCTTTGGATGCCCGAAACACTTCAACAAACCTAAAAACCCGTGCGACCTGAATAAACATGAATCGCAAGTAAATTTGGCTAATCATTTAATTGTTTTGCATTTTTTTTCAATGTTCCACTAAGAAAATGGCGGCAGAAATAGCCAATGCCTGTTTTAAGCCATTGAAGCAACAATAGATTTGCCAAGAAGCTTCGCTGTTTCTAATCCTTCATGATCCTTTAGAACGTCGCCAATTTCATTTCCGACGCCATAAACTCTTCCGCCGCTTGGGATTGCGATGCCAAGAGCAGTGAAGAAAATAATCATGTCACATGCTGTGCTAGATAGTCCTGACCTTCGAGCAACCGCGATTACTCCGCCGACTTTGCCCGCGAAATCCTTTTTTTCTCTTGCCAAGCCCAGAAAGCCAATTCGGTCTATGAAAGTTTTCATTTGAGCCGTTACGCCTTGGAAG
>DATJPJ010000197.1:0-13101 GCA_035506455.1 Candidatus Nanoarchaeia archaeon | reverse complement strand
AACTCGCAGTTAACTAGTGCATCAGCAACTTCTTGCAAGTATTCAATAGGAACTCCGCCAACTTTGTCGACGTCGAGTTCTTGGTCGTTGACTAAAGCTCTCAGAGCTTCTATTACTTCATAGTCCTTGTTCGGTTCAACCTGGAGGAAATAGTCTGCAGCGTCGGCGGTCATTGTTTTTCTAACGTCTACAACAATAAGTTTGCGGCCTTGCTTTCCAATAGTTGGTGGTGGACCGTTTACGATACATGTTTGGGGACGAGGAGTAGGCATGTATTTAATGTGTCCTTGTCTAGAAACAGCATCAAGTTTTTTCGATCCTGCTGAAGCTTTGAGTTTCTGCATGTATCCTTTCCATTCACTTTTTTCGAATCTGCCCTCGGTGAAAGATGTGTATCTTTCGAGGTGTCGAGGGTGTGCGCTCCATGGGTCGCATGCCCAGTAAATGATCAAGTCTGCCCGGTGTCTGATCTGCCCCAGTGTACATGATGGGATGCCTATTTCTTGAAGGGCCATTACTGATGGACCGTGGCATATACTGCAGGTGTTGTCAAGGGCTGAGCCTAACTCTTCGGCTAGTGCTACACCGATCCGTTGAGCCTCGCTAGTTGAGGAGCTCCAACCGAAAAGTAATGGGTACTTGGCGTCTGTGAGAATTTCAGCAGCTTTATGCACGGCTTCGTCCATTGATACCGGAACAAGTTTTCCCTCTTTTCGTATCATGGGTGTGTAAAGCCTTTCTTCGCCGCGGTAGCCGGTGACCATTTTTGATTCGCAAACGGCACACCCGTTTTTGATTTTGACGATTTTGTTATCTTCTACGGTCGCTTCAATGTCGTCGCATAAGCAACCACAAATTGGACAGACTACGGATTTTACAACTGACAATTCATTGATCTCCCGTATTCTTTTAAGAGGAGCTCTTCAAGCTTCATGACAGATTCGTTAGGGGCGGGTTCTACTTCGGCGGGGAATCCCTTGAAAAGTGGCATACCCATGGTGTAGGTATCATCGCCACAGATGACGTTCGCCCATGAACCACAGGGAATGAAAATCATGCCGGGGTTAGCGCCTCTGGGCTGCTTTGTACATTTGAGGATTACAGAACCGAACTTAGTGGTCACGCGAACGTTTGTTCCATTTTTGATTCCGAGTTTCTTCATATCTGCCTCGTCTATGAAGCATAATGAGGAGCTCTCGAAGTATTCTTTTGAGCCTTTTCCTTGCTCTTTGCCTACGCCTTGGTCGATTGTTCGACCTGTGATCAAAGTTGCTTTCAACTTTTGGTCTACCATACCCCTGACCTTACCAGAAGACATTTGATTAGTTATATTTAAGAGTAAGTTTAAGAAAACTTGGAAATTCAACATTGAGAATATACTTAAGTTACTTCAAAAAGGTGAGATGCAACCAAACCGTTACAATCCTTACGAAGGCGAAAATAAGGATCGGCCAGCACGCTCGCAACAATTAACTTCAATTTGGAAATCAACGCTGCCAGCCCTTTGGAACAGCGGCTATTTGAGCTTGCCGTGTTCGGCCTCAAACTTTGCGTTGTAAGTTCTTTTGCCGCCTTCGTTGAGCACGAAAGTCACTTTGGATGAAAAGGTTACGCCTCTCAGACGCCGCAAGTCTTTGGTCATATCTGGCTCTGTGTCGTCAAACCAGCACATTATGTATTGATCTGCTGAGCCTTCTTTTGTGGAAAGATAGTCTGCATCACCCATGAGTGTGAAGAAATCTTTAATGTTTCCAGATAATTTGCCGTTCTTGGATTGGGAAATCGAAATGTCCTTGGCTTTGACTACAACGAAAGGATCTATCTCAGGGTTCACATCTCTCTGTTTAAAAATGCAAATTACAGGTTTCTTCCAGATTAAGTCGGACAAAATAATCGGCCTCAACAATAATAGGGCTTAAGAAGTATTTAATTTTAATGCGGCAGTGCCAGAGCCAAGCAGAAAGATTTCAGAAGGAAATGATAATCAACCGCTGAAGCGGCGTCGATGGTTCTCTGCTTCTGAATATGCTTGTTCACTTGGATCCGGTATATCAAAAATCTTATGCGCGAATTTTCTTTTTAGCGGGCATTCTTTTCATCGCAGATTAAATTGGGGTCTCAGTAAGAAATAAATATTGTAAATTTCTGCATAAAATAGCGAGCTACATTTGAAGTGGAGGAAGCATAAAGTGAGCGACGAGGAGAATTCTTTTGTGCAAGTTTTGGATGAATCCGCTCTTCCAGAGGACTCGATGAAACTCGTGACTGTTGAAGGAGTCCCGGTTTTGCTGATCAAGGTTTATGGGCAAATCTTTGCCATCGATAATCGTTGCCCGCATATGAGCTGCGGCTTCTCCGGAGGGGCGCTGGAAGGCTACACGATTATTTGTCCTTGTCATGATTGGCGGTTTGATCTGCGGACCGGAGAATACGAGGAAGAAAAAGAAATGACATTAGTTAAGTATGAGTGGAAAATCGAGGCAGGCAAGATTTGGGTCAAACTTGAAGGCTAATTGGCAGCAATGTGGTTGCCCAAGTCTCTTATTACTGCGCGGGAGTGTTTCGTGTGACCGATTGTTTGCAGAATTCCCAGAAGGCTTCTGAAACTTTCACAAGAGGCTTCTTGGACCTTACCATGTACAGCTTCCGCGTGCTGTTCACTTCTTGTATGTGAAGAATCTTCACTAAGCCAGCTGCCTGCGCATTTTTGGAAGCTATTGAAGAAATGATGCTTGTGCCTCTGCCTTCGGAAACTGCTGTTATCACCGATTCGGTGCTCGCCAACGTCATGGTGGTCCTTAGTTTGGATGGAGAAACTCCGGAGCTTTGTAGTAGTCGTTCGATTTCTTTTTGGGTGCCTGAGGTTTCTTCGCGGTTAATGTAATTGTACTTTAGAATTTCGGCGGGCTTAATCGATTTTCGATAGGCCAGTTCGTGGTTGCTTGGGACGATTAGGACTAGTTCTTCTTCGCCGATTTCTATTGCTTCCAGTTTTTCGTCGTAGCCTTTTATAGTGCCGACTGCCGCGAAATCGGCTTCCCCTGCCCGAAGGTCTCGGAGGCTGTTGAGGCTGTCTTCGGCTTTGATTCTGAATTTTGCTCCTGGATACTTCTTCTGGAATTCCGCTACCAAACGGGGTATTATGTGTTCCCCAGGGATTGTGCTTGCGTCAATTCTTATCGTGCCAAAGAGTTCGTTCTTGGTGAAGGATATGTTGATCTTGGCTCTTTCAACTTCTTCGAGGATTTTCTCTGCCGCTTCTGCGAGAATTACTCCTGCTTCCGTGAATTCGACTCCGTCGGATGCACGCTTGAAAAGTTTCGCTTCAAAGTATTCTTCTAGCGAGGCTACATGGTGGCTTACGGCGCCTTGAGTTATTCCAAGTTCTTTTGCGGCTACTGAGAAACTGCGCGTCTTCGCGACGGTCAGGAAAGTTGTCAGGTAGTCGAATCGCATGGTTCTTCCTCTAGAACTCCAAGTTAGTTATGCTTTGTTGAAGTGCTTATTTGCCTATATGCCCTTCTGTTCTCTGTCGCGGGAAATCTTTAAATTAATTTTATTAATAAGTTCTATTAGACAATTTGAGGAGGAACAGTTACGGTAACCTACACAATAATAATCAATGAAGCTCCCTACCAAAAAGAACGTGCATACACAGCGCTCCGATTCGCTCGGACATGCGTGTTCGAAGGCCACAAAACAAGAATCTTCCTGATTGAGAACGGCGTGTACGTAGCCAAAAAAGACCAAAAACCAGCCTCGGACCAGCCCAACTTCGGAGCGTTCTTAGGAGACCTGATTGCTGACGGGCAAGAAGTCAAAGCATGCGTCGTTTGCATTAAGGCAAGAGGCTTGAGCGAGAACGACCTTGTTAGTGGCGTTAAGATTGTGACACTAAATGAGCTCGTGGATTGGACAACCACCAGTGACAAGGTAATAGTGTTCTAGCATGGACATCGATGTGGAAAAGCTGGACACTAGCGGTCAAGTGTGTCCGATGCCGGTTGTGTTGACCAAGCGCAAGCTTGAAAGCCTCAACGTGGGACAGGTTCTGGAGGTTACGGGGGACTGTGCTCCCTCGTTGGAGAATATTGAGAAATGGGCGAAGACCCAAGGGCATGAAGTTCTGGAAGCCACCAAGTCTGGTGACCACTTCAGCATTAAGATAAGAAAGCATTGATCGCGTTTCTTGCCGTCTTGGGGCGCCACGTTTTCCTGTTTCCCCCTCCCGTTTTATTAATTTTTGTAATAAGGTTTATCAAAAATATTAATAACTACGAAGTGCTACGCTTTATCGACCGGCACGTGATTGCATGGGTGAAAAATATGTTGAACTCTGGAAAAGTTTAGGGTTAGACCTCAAGAAGCATGGCCAACTTATGGAAGCTCTGCCCAAATTCGTCGTAGACTTGGTCTTCTCCCAGAAAAATCGACCGAAAAAAATGGATTACTTCGACTTTGTCCTCTCCGAAATTCACGGCTTAAGAGTTGAAGAACTGGCAAAGCTCCGAGCCGCCGGAAACAAAGTGGTAGGCGCATTTTGTCTCTACGCCCCCGAAGAACTTGCATACGCTGCAAACGCCACGATGGTTGGTTTGTGCGGGGGTGCCGATTTTTCTGTTCCTGACGCTGAAAAAGTTTTGCCGCAGAACCTTTGCCCGCTAATTAAGTCGTTTTACGGCTTCAAAGTCGGCTTGACTTGCCCATATTTCCAGTCCTGCGACATGGTGGTTG
The DNA here is from genome assembly GCA_035506455.1 of Candidatus Nanoarchaeia archaeon. GTDB lineage: Archaea > Thermoproteota > Bathyarchaeia > Bathyarchaeales > Bathycorpusculaceae > JADGNF01. The sequence continues at coordinate 8,367 of DATJPJ010000197.1, read as the reverse complement.
GAGAGACAACCTGTGACGGCAAGAAAAAAGTCTACGAGCTTCTGAACGAGGAAATTCCAACTTACATCATGGAGATTCCTCACAAACCCGACTCCGCTCAAGGCAGAAAACTCTGGTTAAAGGAGCTGGAGATGTTCAAAGCCGAGTTGGAACGAGTCACGGGCAACAATATAACCGCTGAGAAATTGAAAGCGTCCATCGATCTGATTAACAATAAACGAAAAGCGCTAAAACGACTGTCGGATTTGAGGAAGAATTCTCCCACACCAATTAGTGGGCTAGACGCCTTAATCGTGATGCAGATCAGTTTTTACGACGACGTGAAACGATTCACTGCCAAGGTGAATGAACTTTGTGACGAACTGGAAGAGAGAGTACGCAAAGGCGAAGGGGTAGCAGAAAAGAATGCCCCAAGACTGATGGTCTCGGGCTGTCCGATGGCAATTCCAAACTGGAAACTACACAGCATCGTAGAAACATCAGGGGCATCCATCGTAGCAGAAGAAAGCTGCACCGGAACAAGATACTTCAGCGATTTGGTGGAAACGAAAGGCGAAACCGTAGACGACCTGCTTCTTGCGCTAGTTGAGAAGTACGCCAAGATTCCATGTGCCTGCTTCACTCCAAACGATGCTCGAATAAAAAGCGTCGAAAAGCTGGCGAAGGAATTCAACGTTAACGGCGTCATCTACTACACATTACAGTATTGCCACAGCTATAATGTGGAATCCGTGAAAGTGGGAAGAGCGCTGAAGTCGGCGGATTTGCCGATGCTGAAAATCGAAACCGACTACGGTTCTGGAGATTCTGGGCAGATAAAAACCAGGGTTGAAGCGTTCCTTGAAATCATCAAGGGAAAGCAGTAGCCCACTCCCCGCTCCCCTTCATTTCGAAATATTTTATATAATCATAGACATTTAACGCTCATGATAACCTGGTCAAGTTATCGGAGGCAACCAGAATTGAGCTACAGGTTAACAAAAGTTGTCCCAGTACACGGGTGCAGCTGCAAACTCCCTCAGTACCAGCTAGGCGAATTGTTGGACAAAGCCGGTTTGACGAGTGACTTTGGCGAGGATGTTTTGGCGGGTCCTTGGGAGAATTCTAGCGTTGTAAAAATAGCGGACGGCATCGCCGTACTGAATACGCTGGATTTTTTCACGCCTATGGTTGATGAACCTGAAACTCAAGGTAGAATCGCAGGAAGCAACGTGACAAGTGATATTTACTGCATGGCCGTAACGAAGATTGCGGCTGTACTGACGATTATGGCGTTTCCTGAGAACATGCCAGACGAAGTAGCCGTGGGCATGTTGAAAGGGTTTGGTGACTTCTGCAGGGAGATGGACGCACCAGTTGTGGGTGGTCACACGATTCGAAACCCCTGGCCGATCATAGGCGGTGCGGCAACTGGCATTGGTGATCCAGACAAAATCGTTTACACTCGCGGTGCGAAAGTTGGAGATAAACTGTTTTTGACTAAGCCACTTGGCATTGCACCTGCGATGGCAGCTTATCGGTTAAGGAAGGAAGAGGAAGGAAAAGAATTGCTGAAGGAAGTCCCTGCAGACATTGTTGAGGCAGCCATTTCTGAGGCGATTTCTGGGATGACCGAATCGAATAAGCCCGTGGCAGAAGCGATGCAGCGCGTTCCGGTTCATGCGGCAACTGATGTGACTGGGTTCGGGTTGAAGGGTCATGCGGGGAACATGGCGGTTCTGGGTAAAGTGGACATCATGGTGGATCAGCTTGCGGTTATTCTTGGAACGCCTGTGTTGACGGAGTTGTTTGGGTATCCTTTGTTGCAGGGGGAGGCAAAAGAAACCGCCGGTGGAATGCTAATAGCAGTGTCCAAAGAAAATGTCGATGACTTGCTTGACGAGCTGGAAAAACGCAAAGTGAGACATTGGGAAGTTGGTCATGTCGTGAAAGGCAATGGAAAAGTGCACGTACCCGGAAATGTAAAAGTTGTTGAAGCGTGACTGCTTTTGAGATTTCTAATCCTAATGTTCTTTTGAATCAAGATTGGACAATTCGACGTGAACTTTGCGAGGCATCGGTAACCTTAATTGCAATGTCGAATCTTAAGAGCTTAAAATGGTGGACTATTTGCAGAATCTCAAGTATGACGTCAAGTTGTGGATGGTAAACGATAAGGGTGAATCGGTTTTTGGGAATGGTTTGGCAGAGCTCTTGGAAGAAGTTAATAAAACCCATTCGATGCTTGAGGCTTCTAAAAACCTGAACATGTCTTACCGGTATGCGCTGCACAGGATTACACTCGCTGAGAAACGCCTTGGCGAGCGTCTGGTCAACAGGACACATGGAGGCGCTAGAGGGGGAGGATTCTCAGAAGTCACGTCTTGTGGGAAAACTTTGATTTCGAGGTACCGGGAAGCTAAGACGAAACTGGAGAATGTTTTAAAGAATCTTCCTTGAGAAACGAATCTTGGTAAAAACCTGCGTTCAAGATACACGCGCGTTGTTCCTTTTGGTTACTGCTTGTGCGCTGTTCTTTCGCCTTGGACCGGCTTTGCAAAGCAAGCAACATTTATATCAACCTCGCTCGATATGACTGATTTGTAATATCGAGGAGTTGATTAAGATTAAGACCAGATATGTGGCCATAGCACTAATAGTAATTATTGTTTTGGCTTCCGCTGCCGGATACCTGTATTATAGCGGCACGATATCAAATTCGCCAGCCCCCTCACCTGCACCAACTGCAACCCTCTTTGTTTCTCCAACACCAACCCTTTCCCCCACGCTAACCCCTGCGCCAACAATTACTCCAACCCCAGCCATAACTGGCACCCCTTCTACAACAGCTTCCCCAATAATTACGGGGACGCCCAACCCTACGTCAACACCATCACCAACGCCAGTCGCACCAACAGCAGCGCCAACAGCGACGAACACTCCTTCTCCCACTCCGTCATCCACTCCGGTGCCGACTCCAACTCCGTCTCCAACGCCTTCACCGGCCCCAACGCCCTCTCCAACACCTAAACCAGCGCCAGTCACGCTGCGCGTATTCATAGCCTCAAGCCTAGCCAATGCAGTTGCCAACATGACCCCAGCGTTCGACGCCGCAAACAACTGCAACATAGTAGTAAATTCAGCTTCTTCAAGCACCCTTGAACAACAAATCGTTGCTGGCTCGCCATGCGACGTGTTCATGTCCGCAGACATCAAATGGACACTGGCGTTGAACAACTCAAACTTGCTCTACAACAATTATTACACGAACTTCACCTCCAATAGCCTCTGCGTGATCGTGGCACAAGGCAACCCAAAAAACATCACATCGCTCGCAGACCTTGTCAAGCCAGGCACGAGACTCGTCGTAGCAGCAACTTCAGTACCTGTGGGTTCATACACAAACACAACCTTAGGAAAAATTGATTCAACCTGGGGCAATGTGAGCAGTCCGCAATACGTAACTTCAGGTGCATACGTAAACTACTACTCAGCTTTTACTAAGAACGTGGTCTCTTACGAGACAACTGACGAAAACATAGTTGGCGACGTTTCCCTCAACTTAGGTACCGCCGACGCAGGCATCGTGTTCTATTCCGATTGGGCATACGGCAACATGACAGGAGCTCAAGTTCAGTTTTTCGCGATACCTTCTTCAGTAAACACGGTCGGCACATATGGTATAGCAGTACCTATCGAAACAACTCAAACGGCTTTGGCTCAAACTTTCATGAACTACTGGCTCACCACCCAAGGACAGACGCTGCTAAAACAGTTCGGTTTTGGATCGTAAAGTGCATATTAGGCACTCTCGCCTTTTCTTTTTTGTAAGTAATCAACCGGTGTAAAAATATTGAAACAAGCTTTCACTGAATCGGCATCAAATAAAATTGTTCTCGCAATTCTTGGTCTCATCGTATTAACTTACTTTCTTTTTGTAACCTTACCAATTTTAGCTATTATTCTCAAAATAGAACCAAATCAAATCAACGCTCAATTGCATAACGCCGCGATCATAGATGCCATAAAGCTCAGCCTGTTTACTGCGGGCTCAGCCACATTAATTGCCTTCGTCCTAACAGTGCCAACCGCTTACTTCATGGCAACAAGAAATTTCCCCGGAAAAGCAATTATTGATACTCTAATAGATTTGCCCATAGTGTTACCGCCTGCTGTGGCCGGTGTTGTTTTGCTGTATGCCTTCGCACCAAAAGGACTCCTAGGCCCGATATTTAACGGAATAGGAGTAATAGTTCCAGAGAGCACATTTGCCGTCATTCTTGCCGAGACTTTTGTTGCATCCCCTTTCCTTTTAAGATCGGCAAAAATAGGATTTGAAAGCATGGATCCGGACATAATAAATAGTGCCAGAACATTGACTGGCTCACGCCTAAGGGTATTTTTTACGGTTACCTTGCCCTTGTCTGTCCGCGCAATAATTTCTGGAACGACAATGACTTGGGCAAGAGCAATGGGTGAGTTCGGTGCAACTCTAATGTTTGCGGGCAACTTGCAAGGTATAACGCAGACAATACCGCTGGCAATTTACACGCTGCTCTATTCAGATCCTTTAGCAGGAGTTATGTTATCCATCATTTTGATCGCCATCTCATTCACAGTTCTCATAGTTACTAAACTGCTTGAGCAGAAGAGATTCGGAGCCAAAAAATGATCAAGCTCGAAGCAGTTTCCAAATCGTTCGGCAAAAAAAAGGTCTTAGAAAACCTTAGTCTTGAAGTGAATGATAATGAGATTTTAACGCTGCTAGGATCGAATGGTTGCGGAAAAACCACGCTGTTAAACGTTATTTCAGGGTTAGCAAAGCCAGACGAAGGCAAAATTTACGTTGATAATGTGTTGGTTAACGGAAAAGCGGGCACAAAAATAGTCCACGTTAAGCCGTCGGAGCGCAAAGTTGGCTACGTATTCCAAACCGTTGCGCTTTTTCCACATATGCGGGTTCTGGATAACATCGCGTATGGGTTGAAGGCGATGCATTTGAAGAAACTGGAAGTCAAAAAAAGGGCAGAAACTTTGCTTGACTTCGTAGGACTTTGTGAATACGCGAAGTATTATCCGAATCAACTCAGCGGGGGTCAAAAACAACGCATTGCGTTGGCAAGGTCTTTGGCGACTGAGCCAAAGGTACTTCTTCTTGATGAGCCTGTCTCTGCCGTTGACACGCAATTGCGAGATTCCTTCAGACGAGACCTTAAGGAATATTTGCAGGCGCTCAAAATTACGACGGTGTATGTCACTCATAACTTGACTGAAGCGTTCATAATGTCCGACAGGATTGCGATTATGGGTAATGGACGGATTGAGCAAATAGGTAAACCATCGGAAATCTTTGATAAGCCTGCCACAAAATATGTAGCTGACTTTCTGGGGCTAAACGTGTTTACAGGAAAAGCCCTCCATGAAAATAAGGGACTTCTGGAAATCAATATTGGAAAGGCCCAGGTTTTAGCGCGTGCAGAAACAAGCTTAGAAGGGAAATCAGTGGTGGCAACGCTTAAGCCCGAAAACGCGTTGCTTTCATTGACACCCTTTGTTGACCCCACGTGGAAAAGCGGCGGCTACAATTCGCTCAAAGGAACAATAGTTGACGCTGTACAGATGCGATCCACTGTTCAAGTCACCGTAGATGTTGGGTTCCGCGCAAAATGCAGGGTGTTGACGAGCGTTTTTAGGCAGATAAGTTTTCAGGTGGGGCAAGAAGTGTATTTTCAGTTTCGAGCTGACGACCTAAATGTGTTTGCAGATGATAGCTAGGAGTATCTTTGGCTAAACAAAGAATCGAGTTTCATTTGGCTAATAATGGACTGAAGCCATTCAAAAAAGGAGCATGTATTGAATGAGTGAATTTACGTATAGAACTATTGGAATGGTGCGTTCGCCGTTTAAGGACGCGAAGAACGTGCCTATACAGGCGGTGGCGTCAAGAGGCACCAAAGGAACCGTCGAAATAAACCCTGAATACATTGAAGGATTGAGGGATTTAGAAGGGTTCTCACATATCATCCTACTCTATCACTTTAACTTGGTAAAGAGGTGTTCTTTGCTGGTAGAACCGTTTTTGGATGACAACGTTCATGGCGTGTTTGCCACACGCTCACCCGGTAGACCAAACCCAATCGGCATAACCACGGTGAGGCTAAGAAAAATTGAAAACAACATCCTTCACATCGAAGACTTAGACATCTTGGATGGCACCCCACTGCTGGACATTAAACCTTACATCCCGAAGTTTGATAATAGAAGAACTGCTAAAATAGGTTGGTTCGCCTCCAAAATTGAAAAACTTGCAAGTACCAGAGATGATGGCAGATTCTGCAAATAACAATTGTATTTGGGTGAAGGATTATCGCGTTGTTTATTAGAATCAAGTTTCCAGTTTCCCCCAGAGGAGCATGAGGTCATGGTTTTAGTTATAGCTGCGGTTGGCACAAGCGGGTCGGGAAAAACCACCGCACTGGAATATTTGATTTCGCATCTTTCTGATGAGAGCTATAAAATCGGTTCTGTGAAGCATGTTCATCATGAAGGTTTCACCATGGACCAAGAAGGCACCAACACTTGGAGGTACGCCCAAGCAGGCGCAAAGGTAATAGTGGCTGTTAGCCCTGACGAGATTGCAATAATAAAGAGGGAAAAAGTTGCTCTTAACAACTTGGATCAAATAACTGCGCTTGTAGAGCGGGAATCGTTAGACATATTGTTCGTTGAGGGATTTCACAGATTGGTAGCCAAGAGAACGGATGTGCCGAAAATAATTACGGCGGATGATGAGGAGAACCTGAAACGAACGCTTGAGGGTACGGTTGAACCGATTCTTGCGATCACGGGGGTAATCTCGGAAAACAAGCCAAAAGTAAGCGGTCTGAAAATTCCGATTCTTAGCTTGGAGACAGAAGGCGAACAACTCGTTGAACTAGTGAAGAGGTGCTTCAAGGAAAAGCTCGGCACTCTTAGTAAGAAAACCGAAGCGAAAAAAGTGAATTAAGGGAAAACCATGACGAAACGGGCTGCGCTCATTTTGGCAGGAGGGAAAGCCCGCAGGTTCCAGCAAAAATCCCAAGAGTGGCAAGACAAAGCCCTTGCGCTACTTTTGGGAAAACCTCTCTTGATTCATGTTGTCGAAAACGTCCGAGAAGTCGTGGATGAAATTATAATCTGTGTAAACGATGAAACACGAAAAGCAAAATACATAAAGATTTTAGAAAATAACGATGCCGACAACATTAGGTTTGTAGTGGATGAAAAAATCGGCCATATTAGTGGTCCCAACGTTGCAATCCTGACTGGGTTAAAGGCGACAAAAGCGGAGGTTTGCATAACCTTGCCCTGCGATATGCCGTTTCTTAAGCCGAGAATCATCAAATACCTATGCGATGCGGCTGAAGGTGAGCAGGTGACTGTGCCAATGTGGCCGAACGGCAGAATCGAAACTCTCGTAATGGTTCTGGAGCGCCGCAACGCAGAGGCAATTACCCAGACGCTTTGCAGCTTGAAGCGCCCCCGTTCCGATGACATCATAAGGGGTGCAGAAAAAGTTCAGTTTGTTTCGCCTATAGGAAAAATCAAGACGATTGACCCTGAATTGAAGAGCTTTGTAAACATTAACCACTACCAGGACATAATTGAGTTGCAGACACGCAAAGCTCACGGCAACGCCTATGAGGACCTGAAAACAAATCTGGGTTTGCTGAATTTGATTGAATTGGAGAGACTTCAAACCGCCTCCGAACTCTGCAGCGATAATTATTACGGTGAGGCACTCAGTGTCTTCGCATCGTGCGCTTCGAAATTGGAAAGTGAAAAATCGTTCTTTTGGGCGGGAGTAAGCCGTGAGAACGAAGGTGAAAGCCTAATGGCAATTTCAAAGCTTCAAAATGAACCTAAATCAGCGACGGAGTTGGACTTTAAGGGCAGGGACGCCTTTTTGGCGGCTGCCAATAATTACCGGCAGGAAGCGGAAATGCATTTGAAGGCTCATCTTAGGTTTTTTGCGGAGCGAGCTTGGGCGGATAAGGCCTGGTGTGAGTCCTGGGTTATGGGGACGCAAGCTGTCAAGAGGTATCCGTCGAAAAACTAGGTCATGTCGGAATTTCAGTTATTTCGAGCTTGTTGAAGAGGAAAACGTCAACGTCTGAGTTCTTTTCAAGTTCCATGTGAGGCGGAATCATCGCGTAGCCGTTTGATTTGACAATAGTTGTTAGAGCACTTGAACCACCGTCTGTGGGTTGGGCGACAAATTTTCCGTTTTCTCGCTTCAAGTGCACGAGTAGGAAGCGAAACTGTGGACCATTTTTTACATCTTCGCTTATTTTTGCGTTGATCTTTGGCAAGACAGCAGCGTTTGATCCTGAGAATGCACCAATTAGC
>DATJPJ010000196.1:0-4574 GCA_035506455.1 Candidatus Nanoarchaeia archaeon | reverse complement strand
ACGCAGCAGCCGCGGTTGTGGGAAGGGAAGGCAGCACCCCGCTAAAGTCAATCCCTGCAGGATAAAACTGTTGAGTATCAATCCAAGGGTGAGGATAATAAAGGGATAGCAAACCATTCTGAACCATATGGTTGGTTGCGGTATACTGATAGTAGGGGTCAAACTCGTTTAAACCGAGAGTGCCCTGAGGAATTTCCCAGCGCATAGGCAAAACACGTACTGTAAAAGCGATAAACAAAACTAACATCAAAGCGGTATAAGTTAGGACTGCACCGTGGCTAATTTTGACGCCACCGAAGTTTCGTAGACCTTTAGACAGTGTCTGCCTGAACCCCATATATGCCATCTCTTCAATCAGATTAACTGCGCTGTTTATTATTTTTAGCGGTTATTGGGTTATAACATGTTGTCATTCATATATGCCTTTCCCGAATTTTCAAAATGCCTGCTCGAAGAGGTTAAATAGACACACTACGAACACAAAGACAGCAAGATGAAGACGCCAATCAACTTTCGAAGAAAAAAGCTTGAGAAAAGGTCAACTTAGCCGTTTGAGTTTGAAGAGAAGGAGTTTACCTTTTTGCCGGCTTCACTTCGACGTCAAGGGGCAATAGCGAAAGTTTTCTACTGCATTTGGGACATTTGCCGTCATATTGATGTATTATCTCATCAGGAGGTCTAAGCTCTGGACCTTCATAAAGAACATGTTTGCATTCGTGACATAGAACTCGTTGCGGCATTTACATCCCCTCGCAAGAATAATCGAATCCCAGGCGGCATATTTATCGGTTGCTGATTTTCTCCGAAAAGTCAGTTTGAAAAGAAGAAAAGAATACAGAGGGTTTCCGCCGATTTTCGCTTACGGACACTGGCACAGCAGTTAATGCTTTGCAGATTTAGATTTAAAATTGCTCGGACTTAAGGTGGCGGGAAAGCCCGACATTGATCACGGCATTTAATCGCATACCAAAACGTAACAGCGAAGACAGCAACTAACAAAGCTTCAACGGCCACTACTATAATCATTGTTTGAATCTGAACCGCCTGCTGGGTTGCAATGAAACTCGCTATTCCGCTACCAGTTGAGTGCTCGTTTGACGCTGTGTTTTGCGGAATCGTGTTTACAGCAATAATCATCCCGCTTAACGTAGTAGAAAGGACATAGATGGGCATAATAAACGCGGCTGCCAAGATAACGATAGATACGACAAGCCACTTTTGATATTTGTTCATCAAAAATCACTACATAACTTGTTTGTGTGCAGCGATATAAACTTTGATAAAGTGAACGGCTGCCGATCAAGATTATCTCTTGTTAGCAAAAAGGGACCCAGCCTAGTTTAAACTAAAACCTTTATTTCGGCTAAAGATGAATCAAGGTAATCGTGGTATGCAACGTTTGGAGAAATACACGCTCATCATAACAGAGAAACCTGACGCCGCAAGCCGAATCGCCGAAGCATTAGGCAATAACGGCGAAGCAAGGAAGTTTACAGAAAATGGAGTGCCATACTACGAAGCTCATCGAGACAAGAAACTAATCGTTGTCCCAGCTCTTGGTCATTTATACACTGTTGCGGCAAAGAAAAAAAAGCCGTTGGAAAACCCCATTTTGGACTATGCGTGGGTTCCTCGTTATGAAGCTGAACGAAATGCGAGCCGAATCAAGACGTGGCTCCAAGTAATAGCCAAACTTGGAGAAGAAGCCGACTCTTTCATTGATGCGTGCGATTATGATATTGAAGGGAGTATTATCGGCTATTGTATCCTAAAATATACCTGCGGCAACAGGGAAAACGAAGCAAAACGCATGAAGTATTCCACATTGACGAAAGAGGAACTTGAAAAATCCTACGACGAACTTATGCCGCAGCTGGACTTTAACCTCATCAACGCAGGACTGGCCCGACACGAAGTCGATTGGCTATATGGCATAAACCTTTCTCGAGCGTTAACTGCCGCGGCCAAAAAAGCAGGGAACCAATACATTACTCTAAGTACAGGCAGGGTGCAGGGACCGACGCTTAAATTCTTGGCATTAAGAGAGAGAAACATAGCCAGCTTTGTTCCAAACCCCTATTGGACATTGAAAGCAAAAATCGACTTTGGCGACAACGTTTTGGAAGCTAATCATGAGAGAATCTTCGAAGTCGAAGCGGAAGCCAAGGCAACTGCCACACATTGCAAATCAAGAAACGGAAAGATAACACGCATCGAAAAAAGACAATTCCGACAGAACCCTCCATTCCCCTTCGATTTGAGCTCACTACAGGTTGAAGCATATCGCTTATTCAAAATTGCACCCAAACAGACTTCATCCGCTGCCCAGAAACTTTACTTGGACGCTTTGATTTCTTACCCTCGAACCAGCAGTCAAAAGCTTCCCGCTCAAATAGGCTATCAGAAGATCTTGAAAAATCTTGCAAAGATTCGTGAGTACACTCTTTTGGCAGGGGAACTTCTTGCCAAAGACCATTTGAAGCCAAATGAAGGCAAAAAAACAGATTCCGCACACCCTGCTATCTACCCAACGGGCAAAAAACCAGCAAAACCTCTTGTTGGGGCTGAGAAAAGCATTTACGATCTAGTTGTCAGACGTTTCCTTTCAACTTTTGGGGACTCCGCGCTTCGCCAAACCTCAAAGGTAATTTTGGAGATAGGTGGCCAAAATTTTACTTTAAGCGGCATGCAAACGCTGAAGCAAGGCTGGCTTCAGTTTTACGGATCGTTGGGTATCCTTCGAGAAAATCCGCTGCCATCGATGAATGAAGGAGACGAAGTTTCGGTCAAGAAAATCCGCCCAGAAGGCGAATTCACGGAGCCTCCGCCGAGGTATAACCCAAGTAGCTTACTTCGAAAAATGGATCAGGAAAATGTGGGGACTAAAGCAACTCGCGCAGGAATCTTGCAAACTCTTTATGAGCGCAAGTATATTCATGGTGAAAGAATCACCGTCACAGAACTCGGCTTTGAAGTCACCGATGTCCTTAGAAAATATTGCCCCAGTATAGCCTCTGTTGAATTTACGCGACGACTGGAGGAAAAAATGAGTGAAATCCAGCAAGGGAAAGAAAACAAATCAGGTGTCATCGCGGAGGCAGTGGAGATTCTCAAACCCGTAATTGCAAGTTTAAAAGAGAATGAAAAACCGATCGGTGAGAAACTATTTCGAGCTGGCAGGCAAGCAACTCTGGAGGAGCGCATTATTGGGGAGTGCCCCACCTGCCACAGCGGCAAACTTATCATAACTCATTCAAAACGAACAGGTAAGCGGTTTGTCGGCTGTTCGAACTACTTTAAAGGAACCTGCAAAACCGCGTTCCCACTTCCTCAGCGAGGTTTTGTTAAACCAACAAACAAGTCATGCAAAGAATGCGGCTGGATGACTGTACTAGTGTGGCCGAAAGGAAAACGCCCTTGGAACCTTTGTTTGAATCCACAGTGTTCGCAAAAAAGGAGAAGCATCAAAAAATGAGCTGCAAAGTTTGCAACCGAGCCGTAATCGAGGAGGGCTTCTGCGAATGGCACTTACTGGCTTACCGCAATCTTACAGACAGGTTCCCAGTTTGGCAAAAAGCCATGGAGATAACTTGGAAAGACTATTTAAGTCAGATTGCAGAGAATTCCTCAGCAGGAAACTGGGTTAAAGAAGTAGCCAAGTATCTAATTGAAAAAGGGGAAAACACGAATGTCGGAAAAAGCTAAGAAACAAGCATCTTCGCTGTCGTTTACTATTAGCGAGTGGTTCCAAAGAATCTCAACTATGAGACCCTCAACCATGGTGGTTACGATAGTTGTTTTGGGATTGGCGATTTTCCTGTTCGCTGGCGGAGTCTACGATATAGTCAACCATCCTCTACCAGCGGTGTACTACAACTCGCAATTCTACTTCTTGTATCCTTCACTAAGTGACCAGTTCCTCTTTGACACAGTCGTAGCAGGAATACTCTTTCTCTTCGGCACTGTTGGGCTACTAACCATATATCAAAGTTCAAAACACGCGTATAGCCCCAGACAAGCCTACATGACTCTCATCACAGGCTCTGTCCTATTGCTTATTGCGTACATATTCTTGGAGTACTTCATCCATCTCAAACAAATCGGCGCTTGACAGAAAAACAACAACTTTTCTTTTTTGTATTATTTTTTCTACCAAGGGTTTCTTTTCAGCTTTGCTTTGTAGGCCAAAAAGTTTGTGAACAAGTGAATAGGCGGCGTAATCAGTAAAACCGCCACCGCTAGCTGCCAACTAACTATCATCAATGGCAAAGCGAAAACGAGAGCGCCTATAACAAAGTCAACTTGATCCACGATGGGCAGCAGTGCTCCTGGGGCAAGATTTAGTCGCCGCTTGATAAAAGCCCCAGTTAAATCTCCTAATAGCGCACCCAAGGGCGTAAGTATAACGAATGGCCAAGGGAATCCGGGGAAGATAAGCCAGTCGACGATGCCGACGCCTATGCCAATAGCCAGTCCAAAGAAGAAACCTCGGAAGGTCTTATGACCACCGAAGATGCGTTTTCCGTCGATAAAATTTCTGCCAAAATCCATCGGCGTGCCTCCGCCGCCTAGGA